>CAZMHA010000010.1:0-26199 GCA_964565985.1 uncultured Piscirickettsiaceae bacterium
TTTTAGTTCGTCACGAGCAAGCTGCGGTACACGCTGCTGATGGTTATGCTCGCTCTACTGGTAAACCAGGGGTCTCTCTTGTAACTTCAGGCCCTGGTGCTACAAACACTGTTACAGGCATTGCAACAGCTTTTATGGATTCAATTCCGTTGATTGTAATAACTGGGCAGGTAGCAACAGATATGATTGGCTTAGATGCTTTTCAGGAAATAGATACTGTAGGAATTACAAGACCGATTGTAAAACACAACTTTTTAGTTAGAGATGTCAATGATTTAGCTGCAACGCTCAAAAAAGCGTTCCACATCGCAACTACTGGCAGACCCGGCCCAGTAGTAATAGACATCCCTAAAGATGTACAAAACGCCAAAAGCAATTATGAGTATCCACAAGAAGTGAATTTACGCTCCTATATACCAGTTACAAAAGGGCATAGTGGACAAATTAAAAAAGCCTTAGATTTAATTGAGGTAGCAAAAAAACCAATTTTATATACAGGTGGCGGTGTTGTTTTAGACAATGCTTCTGAGGAGTTAATTAAATTAGCTCATACATTAGGTTGCCCTGTAACTAACACTTTAATGGGGCTGGGTTCTTTCCCTGCTTCTGATAAACAGTTTGTTGGTATGCTAGGAATGCACGGTACTTATGAAGCAAACTTGGCTATGCAAAATTCAGATTTAATTATTGCCATCGGCTCTAGATTTGATGATCGAGTTACGGGTAATTTAGATAAATTTTGCCCGCATGCTAAGGTTGTTCATGTTGATATCGACCCTGCTTCTATTTCAAAAAATGTAGCGGTTGATGTGCCTATTGTTGGTCCGGTTAAGCAGGTTGTTAATAAAATGCTGGAGTTAATTAAGGCGGATAAAATAAAGTTTAGTAAAGATGATAGTGATATCTGGTGGCAAGAAATTAATACTTGGCGCGAAACTAATTGTTTAAAATTTGAAACCATAGGTAAAAAAATTAAACCACAAGCAGCAATGCAAGCGGTTTGGGAAGTTACTAAGGGCGATGCTTTTGTCACCTCGGATGTTGGTCAGCATCAAATGTTTGCCGCACAGTATTATCGTTTTGATAAACCGCGCCGCTGGATTAACTCTGGTGGGCTTGGTACTATGGGCTTCGGCTTACCTGCGGCAATGGGCGTGCAACAGGCGTTTCCTGATGAAACTGTAATTTGTGTAACGGGTGAGGGTTCTATTCAAATGAATATACAAGAACTTTCTACCTGTTTACAATATGGCTTGCCAATAAAAGTAATTTGCCTGAATAATGGTTTTTTAGGCATGGTTAGGCAATGGCAAGAGTTCTTTTATGACCGTCGTTATTCTATGTCTTATATGGACTCATTGCCTGATTTTACTATGTTAGCGGAATCTTATGGTCATGTTGGTATAACCATTGATAACCCTGAAACTATGTATTCTCAATTAGAGGAAGTGTTTTCAGATAAGTATAAAGACAAACTTGTCTTTGTAAATATCATGACTGATCAGCATGAAAATGTTTATCCAATGGTTCCTGCTGGTGCTGGGCTAGATGAAATGATTTTGGTATAGGGGGGTAAAAATGAAACATATAATATCAATGTTGATGGAAAATGAATCAGGAGCTTTATCTCGTGTATCAGGCTTGTTTTCAGCTCGTGGTTACAATATTCAATCACTAGCCGTTGCACCAACAGAAGATGAATCTATTTCTAGATTAACCTTAGTTTCTTACGGAACAGAGGTGCAAATAGAAAAAATAGTTAAGCATTTAAATAGGCTTATTGATGTAATTAAAGTGGTAGATGTAACAGAAAGCTCACATATTGAGCGTGAATTAATGCTAGTAAAACTTAAAGTACCAGTGGACTTGCGTGAAGAAATTAAAAGGTTAACTGATATTTTTAGAGGAACTATTATTGATGTAACAGCCACCACCTATTCTGTTCAACTAGTAGGTAATACCCAAAAACTAGATGCTTTTATTAGCTCTTTAGATAATGAGTTAATAATAGAAACAGTTAGATCGGGGATTGTAGGTTTAATGCGTGGTGAAAAATCACTACATTTATAGAGAGATCTTTGCACAAGATTATTAACGGATTAAAATTAGATATAATTTTACTCTCGTAACTAACTTATGCAAAGGTCTGATAGGGTTTATTAAATTAATAATTTTGCATAAAATAAATTGTGCAAAAATATCTAAACAAAGGAAAAAAAATGAAAGTTTATTATGACAAAGATTGTAATTTATCAATTATAAAAAGTAAAAAAGTAGCAATTATAGGTTTTGGTTCGCAAGGTCATGCACATGCAGCCAACCTAAAAGACTCTGGTGTAGATGTAACCGTTGGTTTGCGTGCAGGATCTTCTTCTATTGCTAAAGCAGAAGGCTATGGTTTAAAAACTGCTGATGTTAAAACCGCAGTAGCTGGTGCAGATGTTGTTATGTTATTAACTCCAGATGAATTTCAATCTGTTTTATATAAAGAAGAAATTGAACCTAATATTAAAAAAGGTGCAGTGCTAGCCTTTGCTCACGGTTTTGCTATTATTTATAATCAAGTTGTGCCTCGTAAAGATTTAGATGTGATTATGATTGCACCAAAAGCTCCTGGACATACGGTTCGTTCTGAATTTGTAAAAGGAGGAGGTATCCCAGATTTAATCGCAATACATCAAGATGCTTCTGGAAAAGCAAAAGAAATTGCACTTTCTTATGCTTCAGGAGTTGGTGGAGGTCGTACAGGTATAATAGAAACTACTTTCCGTGATGAGTGCGAAACGGATTTATTTGGTGAGCAAGCAGTACTTTGTGGAGGTGCTGTTGAGCTAGTTAAAGCAGGTTTTGATACCTTGGTTGAAGCTGGATATGAACCTGAAATGGCATATTTTGAATGTTTACATGAACTTAAATTAATTGTAGATTTAATGTTTGAAGGTGGCATAGCGGACATGAACTACTCTATTTCAAATAATGCGGAGTATGGAGAATATGTGACTGGACCTAAAGTCATTAATGCAGAGTCTCGTCAAGCAATGCGTGATGCTTTAGCAAACATACAATCTGGAGAATATGCTAAAAAATTCATTCTTGAAGGTCAAGCAGGATACCCATCAATGACCGCCGCTCGTCGTAATAACTCGGAGCATGGCATTGAGGTTGTAGGTAGAAAGTTGCGTGGCATGATGCCATGGATTTCAGATAACAAAATAGTTAATAAGTCTAAAAACTAAGTTAGTTATTTTAATATTTATTTAAAAAACCTGCTTTAGCAGGTTTTTTTATATTTATGATTTATCTATATGAATATAAAGATAAAAGTTTTTTTAATTGTTGTTATAGGTTAGAATTAGTTAAATTAGAAAAGTAGAGCAATAAACCTTGTTTTCATTATCTTGTAGAGTATATGTATAGAGATTTTTTTGGGTTAAATCATCTTCCTTTTAAGATAACTCCAGATTTAACATTTTTTTATAAGCACGCTTCTCGTGAAGATATTGTTCACTCTATTATTTACTCTCTTTCCAGAGGGGATGGCATTATAAAAGTAGTAGGGGAAGTTGGTTCAGGTAAAACAACTTTGCTAAGATTGATTGCTAAAAAATTACCTAAAAAAGTTACTAAGATTTTTGTTACTTCTCCAAACTTATCTCCCGTAGATTTTCTTCGATCTATTTGTTCAGAACTTAATCTTCCTGTTGAAAAAGACGCTCTTAAAATTGAAATAGTTAAAACATTACAGACCTATTTAATAGAACAATACAACGAAGGAAAGAGTACCGTTTTGTTGATTGATGAGTCTCAGTCTATGACTATAGATACTTTGGAAGAAGTTAGGTTGCTAGGAAACTTAGAAACAGAAACTAAAAAGCTACTACAAATAGTATTATTTGGACAGCCTGAACTAGATGCTACCCTAGACGATGTTCGAGTAAAACCTTTAAAGGATAGAATATCTAGTAGCATAACAATCCCGCATTTAAATGCAAATGAGGTTATGCGGTACTTAAATTCTAGAACACAAATTGCAGGTTATGTTGGTGGAAATTTATTTAACTTAAAAATTTCTAAACGCATGCATAAAATTACAGAGGGATTACCTAGGCGTATTAATTTATTAGCAGACAAGCTGTTAATGTCTGCCTTTGCAGATGATAGCCAGGAAATAAAAGAAAAACACTTTAAACTTATTGGAGAAGGTTTGCCTTGGTATAAAAAGACCAGTTCTCAAGCATTAGTTTTATTAGGATTGCTAGCAATAGTTTTGTTTTTTGTGTTTATGTTACCTGTGATACTTGATCAGGTAAGAAGTATTGTTAATCCTAATCAAGGATCTAAAGATAATGTTCAAGTAGAAAAGACAAAAGTAGTTGAGAAAAAAATAGAGATAAAGTTAGATAAAAAAGAAAATGAAGTTATAAAAACTAAAGTTATAGATAAAAAGATTATTGAAGAATCAATTGTTGAACATAAAATAGTAAATCCTGTAGCTGATGAAGTTCTTGAACAGCTAACAAACTGGCGAAAATACTGGTCAGGACAACAGATAGAAAGCTATCTAAATATGTATGGAACATCATATGCACCATATGAAAATTTTGATCGCAGTATTTGGGAAGAGGACAAAACGCTAAGAATTAAGTGGGTTCCAAGTATAAGTATTAACTTACAAAATATAAAAGTATTTGAGCTAGAGCAAGGCCTTGTAGAAACCAGGTTTTTACAAAATTATAAGTCAGTTAAATATTCTGATTCTGTGCGTAAAAGTATTATTTGGAAAAAAGAAAACGGTGTTTGGAAGATTTTTAAAGAAACCATTGTAAAAAAATAATGTTTTTTATGATGTCATAATGGGAGCGATATAAAAAATATGCAGCACACTAAAATAATCATAGTTGTTGGGGTTGTTATAACTTTAATTTCCTGTAATAGTTCAGAAACAGTTAAAAGAGACTCTTTTGCACCAAAGGTTTCAAGTAAATTTGATTTGGAAGGCCACTTGCAATCAAATAAACGGACTTCAACAAATGGAGAAACATATCTGGCTCCAATACCAAGTTTAGTGCAGACTCAAGCTATAATAATTGACCCAAACAAGTACAAAGTTAAAAAACTATATAGCGTTTCGGCAATAAATGTTCCTGTAACGGATCTGTTGTTCAATTTAGCAATTGATGCAAATAAAGAACTTAACTTATCATCCTCGGTTACAGGTTTAGTTACTATTAATGCGGTAAGTAAACCTTTAGATTCGATATTGCAGCGAGTAGCTGAACAAGTAAGAGCTACTTTCCAAGTTGAAAATAATGTTATTACAGTAAAAGAGGACCTCCCTTACTGGCATACCTATCGCATTGATTATGTAAATATAAGTAAAGAAATAAATGACAAAATGTCATTAAATATGACTGTTGGTAGTGATAAAAAGTCATCAAGTAGATTTGAAACTAAATCTTTTGCCAAACATGATATGTGGGCATCATTGCTAGAGAATATTAAAGCAATGGTTCATGTTAAAAAAATCGAAAAAATAAAACTTGAGTCTAAAATAGAAAATTCCAAACAAATCAAAAGTACAAAGAAAAATAGTGAAAAAGTTAAAAAAACCACAATAGTTGAAGGTGCTAAAACAGTTGTAATTAATAGAGAAGCAGGCTTGATTTCTGTTAATGCATCAAGATCAACACATAATTTAGTTAAAAATTATATTGATTCAGTAGTAAACAGAACAACAAGGCAAGTATTAATTGAAGCAACGGTTGTTGAAGTTGAGTTGAGTGATAAATATCAAGCTGGAGTTGATTGGAGTGCAAGTGATTCAACGGGTAATGCTTCACAAAATATTTTAGGTTCAAATATTTCAAATAACTCTGGGTTTTCTTTAAACCTTTCTTCTGTAGGAAGTTTTAATTTTAATCTTGGAATTAAAATGTTACAGCAGTTTGGTGATGCAAAAGTTTTGTCTAGTCCTAAAATAATGGCATTAAATAACCAATCAGCACTATTAAAAGTTGTTGATAATGAGGTTTATTTTACCGTTGAAGTTAATAGAGAGTCTGCGACAGCAAATAGCTCAGGAAGTGCTACTTTTAGTACCGAGGTAAATACAGTTCCTGTTGGATTTATGATGAATATGACCCCATTTATTTCTGATGAAGAAGACATTACAATTAAAATACGCCCAACACTATCAAGAATAGTAGGGCATGTAAATGACCCTAATCCTGATTTAGCAAGAGAAAATATTGTAAGTAAAATACCAATAATCCAAGAAAGAGAAATGGATTCTATATTAAGGTTGCGGAATAAGCAGACGGCAATACTGGGCGGATTAATTCAAGATAAACATTCTAAGGAACGAACAGGAGTACCTTTTTTAAGCTCTATTCCTCTGTTAGGCGATCTATTTTCTTATCGCTCGGATGAGGTTAAAAAGTCAGAGCTTATTATCTTTATCCGACCAGTTATTATTACAAATCCTAATATTAACAACGGTGATTTGCAACAAGTTAAGAACTTTTTAAAAACGAAGACTAACTAAATGAGCGTTTTATTGGAAGCTCTAAAGAAAACTGCCGCTGAAAAGCAGGCTAAAATGTCTTTAGAGAATGCCGATAGTAAAAAAGTAATGCAGCTTGATGAATTGGAATCTGTTCAAGAAAAAGTTATGTCTGTTTCCTCTACTTTAGAAATGCCTTCTGTAAAAGGTGAAGAGAGCCTAGAAGATGGTGCTTCTTTAAAAATAGAACAAGAAGATAAACAAAATCTTTTTTTTGCTGAAAAAAAACAAGATAAAAAAAAACCAATTGAAAAAAAAACAATATTAGTAACGGATGATGAGCTAGCAACCACTATCCCTTTAATAGAAAAAGAAGGACCCTTGGCAATAAAATTGGAGGAGCCTAAAGAAGCAAAGACAGTAAAAACAACGGTTACAGATAAAAACAGTAGTTCTGTAAGCGTAAATCAATTGTTTGAGAGACCAGAGGATGAAGCGGATGTTTTATCTGGTAAGTTCATAGGCTTCGATGAGTTTGAAGAAGATAAAAAAGATGATGACTGGAGTCTGTCTCAAATACCTGGTTATCAGCAATATAGTAAACCTGCACAGAAAAAAGAAAAAGTAAAAAAAATGTTAGGCTCCTTTTCAATTAAAGCAAGAAGGGCGGAGGATCGAGAAAAACTGGTTAAAATAGCCGCTTATTCTGCATCTGTTATTGTGTTTTTACTAGGGTTGTTTCTATATTCATTACACTATTATGATGCCCAACTTTTAAGCGTAGAGAAGGATTTAAAAAAGTATCAACTAGCTAGAAATTATCAACAAAATATAAAAAAACCTACCACTCCCCACAAAATTACAGAAAAAAAGAAAATAAAAGAAATAAAAGAAATAAAAGGTAGTGAGTTAACCTCCGTAAAGGTAAAAAAATCCATCAAACTTAATCAGGTTGCCAAAAAAGAAGTCATGAAGCCTAAAAAAATAAAGGTAAAAAAACTGGTTAAGAAGATTGAAAAAATTAAGAAAAAAAGAATAGTTATAAAAAAAGAAGTTCAAAATGAAAAAGAAAAGCTAGCTTTTGTTGCTTATCAACAAGGTGATTACAATAAGGCTGAGCAACTATATCGTTCGGCATTAAGGTCCAATTCTAAAAATATTTTGGCTCTATCTGGTTTAGGAGCAATAGCAATAAAAAAGGGTGATGTTTTTCTTGCAACAAGTTTTTATCAAAGAATATTACAGGTAGATGACAGTAATGAACAAGCACAACAGGCCCTTTTTTCTTTAGGTTCTATGGGAATAATACAGCCAGGATTTGAAAAAAATCTTAAAAACTTAATAGAAAAAAGGCCTGGTGATGCAAAGCTTAAGTTTGCTTTAGGTAATTTTTATGCTAAAAATAATGATTGGAATTCTGCTCAAAAACAATATTTTTCAGCATCTGTAATTAGTTTAAATAATCAGCTGTACGCTCTTAATTTGGCAATTAGCATGGATAGGTTATCTAGGCATAGGCAAGCATTAAGTTTCTATAAAAAATCTGTTGGTTTAGCAGAAATACAGGGGTTTGAGTTTGATGAAAAAATGGTTAGAGATAGAATGAAAGTTCTTGCAGACTTTATACAGGGAGACAATTAATGGCAAAGGCTTTGAGGCTAGGAGAAAAGCTAATAGCAGAAGGGTATATTTCTATTGACCAGCTTAATATTGCGTTATCAGAACAAAATAGAACTGGTAAAAAGCTTGGGGAATCTTTAGTTGCATTAGGCTTTTTGGATAGAAATAAAGTAAGTGAGTTGGTTGGGGACGCCGTGGGAGTTTCCTCTATGTCTTTAGAGGGTATTGTTCCTGACCCTTCAGCATTATCTTTAATTAAAGAATCTTTTGCCCGTTCAAACCTAGTAATGCCGATTAGTTTAGTAGATAACCAGCTTAGCCTTGCTATGGCAACTCCTGATGATATTTTGCTTTTAGATAAGGTTAAAAGGCATATTAAATCAGAGGTAAGCTTTTATCCTGTTCTAGTTTCAGAAAGTGAAATTACCAATGTAATAGATCACTTTTATGGATATGAATTGTCGATTGATGGGATTTTGGAAGAGCTGGAAACTGGTAATATTGATCAGTACTCAATTGACGAAGGAGATGGATATTCTCAACCGATGGTAAGGTTAGTAGATTCTATTTTAACTGATGCAGTAAAAAGAAATGTTTCTGATATACACTTAGAACCTGAAGAAAACTATATTCGAATCAGGTATAGAATTGATGGTGTATTACAAGAAGTAAGACTATTAAATAAGTCATTATGGTCTGCGATGGTTGTTCGCTTAAAGGTTGTTTCAAACTTAGATTTAACTGACCAAAGAAAACCTCAAGATGGGCGTATGGATTTAATAGTTCATGGAAGAAAAATCGACTTTCGTGTGTCTTCAATGCCAAGTTCTCATGGTGAAAATTTTGTATTGAGAATTTTAGATAGAGAAAAGGGCATAGTTCCCTTAGATAAATTAGGCTTGGATGAACATAGCTATAAAGAATTAAAGCTAATGATGTCTAGGCCAACTGGTATTTTATTGGTAACAGGCCCGACTGGTTCTGGTAAAACAACTACTCTTTATTCGATGCTTAATGAGCTTAATGAAGTTGGTGTAAATATAATGACTCTTGAAGATCCTATTGAGTATCCAATGAGTATGATTCGCCAAACCGCGGTTAATGAAGATATCGGCATGTCATTTGCAGCAGGGATCCGTTCAATTTTACGACAAGATCCAGATATAATTTTAATTGGAGAAATTCGTGATGATGAAACGGCAGAGATGTCTTTTCGTGCGGCAATGAC
This sequence comes from uncultured Piscirickettsiaceae bacterium, assembly GCA_964565985.1. Taxonomy (GTDB): domain Bacteria; phylum Pseudomonadota; class Gammaproteobacteria; order Thiomicrospirales; family Thiomicrospiraceae; genus Hydrogenovibrio. Next base: position 9,351 of record CAZMHA010000010.1, read on the forward strand.
TGGTCACCAAGTTTTTGCAACTCTCCACTCTAACACAGCCATAGGAGCCGTACCTAGATTGCTCGACATTGGCGTATCAAGAACCATTATGTCTGGTAATATTATTGGCATAATGGGGCAAAGATTAACCAGGAAATTGTGCACTAAATGCAAACAACCTTATAAACCAGAAGAGTTTGAAAAATCATTAGTGGGATTTACTAATGAAGATGCCCCTATTTTGTATAAGAAAAATGGCTGTGCGGATTGTGGAGGGAGTGGTTTTAAAGGTCGTTTAGCTATATTAGAAACGCTAAGGTTTACCGATGAAATAGATGATTTATTACTTTCTGGTGGAGGGCAACAGCAGGTTTTAGAGCTAGCTATTGAGCAGGGTTTCTCTACAATGTTGCAAAGTGCTTTACGCTGGGTTCGCTATGGAGAGACTACTCTTGAAGAAATTAGCCGCGTTGTTGACTTAACGGAATTGGTTTAGATGATTGTATATAAATACTCTGGTATTAACCGTTTTGGAAAACGGGTAAAGGGAGAGGTGCAGGCAAATAATATTCAAGATTTAGAGCAAAGGCTTAGAACCTCGAATATAACGGTTTTGAGTTTTAAAGAAAAATCTAAACCTTTATTCAGTTTTTTACAGAAAAAAAGAGTTAGTAAAAGAGATATTATTACTATAACCGTACAAATACGCCAACTTTTGGGTGCGGGTGTTGCTTTAATGGATATTTTGGATGACTTGCGAGAAACTTATGAAAATGAAACTGTGCGAGAAATGCTATCTTCGGTCTATGAAGATATGGAAGGAGGTAGTAGTCTATCTGAAGCCTTAAAGACTTATGAAAAAGAATTTGGACCAGTTTATGTTTCATTAGTTTCGGTTGGTGAAAAAACTGGTCAGTTGGAGCAACTGTTGAAACGATTAGAAGAGATGATGAAGTGGGAAGAATCTTTAGCATCAAAAGCAAAAAAAGTAATGATTTACCCCTCTATTGTCGCTCTGGTAGTTGTAGGTGTTGTTTTGATGATGATGTTGTTTGTAGTTCCCGAGCTAGTCTCTTTTATAGAAGAAATGGAGGGAGAATTAGGTTTTGCGACCATTGCGTTAATTGCTACTTCTGCCTTTATTCAAAAAAACATCATGTTAATTATGATATCGCCGTTTATTATTGTTGCCCTATTAAAGTACCTACTAAATTATTCTGAAAAATTTAAAGAAAAATTTGATTATGCGATTTTAAAGATAAAAATAATTGGTCCTGTTTTATACAACCTAAAAATAGCTAGGCTAGCCAGCTCATTGTCGGTTATGTATGCTTCTGGTGTTAGTTTTACAGATAGTTTACGAATGTCTGTTAATGTTTTAAATAATAGATATTTAGAAAAAAATATTGTCCTTGCCGTTACTTTGATAGAAGATGGCTCAAAAATTTATGAAGCTTTTCAAAAGGCAAATATATTTCCTTCAATGGCTATTAGAATGATTAAAGTTGGAGAAGTAAGTGGTAATATGGATGAGGCATTATTAAACATAAGTGATTACTATGATGCAGAAGCAAAAAACATGATTGAAAAAATTGAGCCATCTATTGAACCAATCTTAACTATTGTTATGGCGGCCGTTGTTGGCTGGGTTATGGTTGCCGTATTAGGTCCAATATACGATACAGTATCAAAGGTTCAATAATGAATAAAATATTTTATATAACGGATTCTTTTGTCCAGTTAGTTGATTATAATAAAATACAGAGAGAGGATGGAACGCCTAAAAATATAGTTAGCTGGCAGAATAAGAAAGGGATAGAGGCATTATTTAAATTCCGTGATAAAGAAAAAGTTTCTGTAATCCTTGATTTTTCTACAGAAAATATAAACTTTAGTTGGGTACCTAAATTATTACCTTGGGAGAAGACTAACTATGAAAAGCAGATAAAAAATAAGTTTATTGCTAATAGCGGAGAACTTATAAAACTTGACTGGTTACAAGAATTTAAAAAAAATAAAGATGGAGCATCTCAACAGTTAATTCTTAATTCTTCTATTCGTAGTAGTGAGGATTTAAATTACTTTTTCTCTCTTGTTGAAGAGTCAGAAGTAGCGATTACTTCAATACATTCCTATTCTTTTTTATTAGAAAAATATTTTTTAGATAAAATCGTTCCTGATTTAGATGTAGAAAAAGGAGATATGAATAATCCTTTGTTATTAGTGTTTCAAGAAGGCAAACATAGTTTTAGACAAATGTTCTTTAGTAATTCTATCTTAAGAATAACTAGATCAATAGAGCTTAACGCTGAAATTGATGGAAGTGATGCTCTTGCTGCCGCGCTAGCAAAAGAGTCCATTTCTTTAATAACATACACATACAGCCATCTGGACATAAAGTCTAATTCTCCCGTAGGCTTTGTATATATTGCAACTAATGGGATGGAGCAATCAAATGTTGTTGAGCAGTTTGACGATATAGTTCCCTTTTCAAATAAAAATAAAAAAACACTTAGTAAATGTATTGATATGTCTGGCAATGAAGAAGTTGTAGGTTTGGAAAAGACAATGTCTGGGATGGTTGGTTTTTTATCAAATTTTATCCGTACAAGTAACCCACCTAGCTTTTACTCTAGCGCACTTTTAAAAAGAGTAAAGCAGGCTTTAATGTTTAAAGATGTTTTGATGTTTTCTATTGCTACCATTTTTATAATTGGGACGATTTACTTCGTAAACCTGACTGTAAACGACTATCTTTTAGGTGAAAAACTTGTTTCAATGGATGAAAAGCTACAGCAATATAAGCAAGAAAAAATACGGTTACAGAAAAAAATATCTTTAAAGTATGATGCGGAAGATATTAAAGCAACAATTGATTTTTCCAATTCAATTTTAGCGATAAAAGGCGAGAAGGTTTTAAAGAAAAGTCTATATAGTTTGTCAAAATCCTTGACCAAGAATAAACATATTTTAGTATCTAGCATCGATTGGAAAACTATTAAAAACTTTGATAGTAAGGTCGCAAGTATTGAAATAGAAGGCTGGGTATATCCCTTTAGTAAATCTTATGAACAGCCTGTGGAATGGGTTGATTTGCTGGTTGCAGATTTGAGGGGTATGCCAGAAATAATTAATATAGAATTAACTAAAGAGCCATTAGATAGAAGCTTGCAAAAATCTATTGTTATTTCAACAGGAAAGATAAGTTTAGTTAAGGCTTTGCCGTTTAGTTTAAAAATAAAAATAGGGGTAAAGAATGTTAAGCGTAAATGATCCTCTATTTAATAAATATATAAAGTTTCCTCTTATATCTTTACTCATATTACTGGCAATAGTCACCGTAGGTATCTACTTTTTTGCATCTACTCAAGAAGACTTAAATAGCAATTTAAATAGCAAAGATAGGGAGCTAAAAGTTATTCTAAAACAAATAAGGTTTTTGCGTTCTCAAGAAAATCTCTTTATAAAATATGGAGCTCAGTATCAAGGGTTTTTAGAAGATGGTTTGGTTAATGAACTTGATAGAGTAAAATGGACCGATGAGCTGCTAAAAACACAAAAAAAATTGGCATTTAAAGATTTAAGCATTCAGTTTGAACCAGAAAAGAAAATTATAAAACGAGAATTAAAAAATCTTAAAATGTCGAAGAATATATTTTACTCTTCACAGTTAAATATTACTGCAGGAGTTCATTCTGACCTGGACATATTAGAATTGTTTAAGATAATAGATCAAGAGATAACGCCTTTGTATTTGATTAAAGAGTGTAAAATTGTTGGAGATTTAAATAAATTGACCAAAGTTTTTTTTAATAAGGACGGGGCTTTGTTTACGCTAAAATGTTCAATTATATTGTTCCAATCTAAACCAAGAGAGTTCAACTTAAAATGAGAATGCTACTGTTTTTAATAACATTGATGATGTTACCTTTTAATAGTGTTTATGCACTAGATCAAGAAAGAATAAGCACGCTTATGCTAACACCAGAACAGCGTTCCTTAATTAATAAACAACGCAATAGTTTTTTACATAAAACAGTTAAGAAAAAAGCTGTAAAAAACAATAAAAAATATATAAAAAAGGCGAAGAGAATATCAAAAAAAGTTACAGTTTCATCTGTAATAGTTTCTCCAAATGGCAATAAAACGATTAGAATTAATGGCAATTTTGTAAAACAATCAGCTAAAAACAAATCTTCAAAGTCAGCCAAACTTCGTATTGGATCTAGAACGATTGACCTACCTGTTGGCAAAACATACTTAATAAAGTCTAAAAAAATAGTAGATAGCCATTCTCAAAAATAGTCCGCTAATATGGATTGTTTTTTCTCCAAAAAACGGGTATAATCTTGCCTTCCTAAAATTAGGATATTTTAAATTAAAAGATATTGTTAACGAGTTTTCTCGTTATCGCCGATCAAGACAGGAGAAAGATATGGTCGTAATTCGTTTAGCCCGTGGTGGCGCAAAAAAGAACCCTTATTATAGAGTTATGGTAGCAGACAGACGTTTTGCGTCAACAGGTCGCTCGATAGAGCAGGTTGGTTTTTATAACCCATCAGCGCGTGGATCAGAAGAATCTCTTCGTCTTGATATGGCGAGAATTGATCACTGGGTAGCTAAGGGTGCACAAATCAGCCCTAGAGTTAAAAACCTAGTTGAAGAAGCCTCTAAAAAGTAATTTTATAAAATGGCTGTTGATGAAGACAAGTTAGTTCTTGGTCAAATTAATGGTGTATTTGGTGTGCAAGGGTGGGTAAAAATATTCTCGCACACTGACCCTAGAAAAAATATTTTGCAATATCCAAATTGGCTTGTTAAGTATAAAGGTCTTTGGCAAACTATTAAAGTTGTTGAAGGAAAATCTCAACAAGGTGGCAAAACCGTTGTTGCTAAACTAGATGGCTTTGATAATAGAGAACAAGCCAAAGAACTGATGGGTAGCGATATAGCGATACTTAAAAATAACCTTCCTGAAGCTACAGAAGGTTTTTATTGGGTTGATCTAATAGGATGTCAGGTAATTAATCTTGCAAAAGAAAGTCTAGGAAAAGTTACAGCATTAGTTGAAACTGGTGCTCATGATGTGCTTAGGGTTGAGGGTGAAGAAAAGTCTACGCTTATCCCTTATGTTAAAGATAGGTTTATACTCGCTGTTGATATAGAAGCAAAAGAGATAAAAGTGGACTGGTCTGCTGAAGATTTAGATTAATATGCATTTTGAAGTAATAAGCCTTTTCCCTGAAGTATTCTCTTCTTTAAGTAAGAGTGGCATTTCAGGGCGAGCATATGCCAAAGGCTTGTATCAACTAAATATTACAAACCCTAGAAAGTTTGCCAAGGATAAGCACAATACGGTCGATGATAGACCTTATGGTGGTGGCCCTGGAATGTTAATGCTTTATCAACCACTTAAAGATGCGGTTGATGAGATAAAGATTAAGCTTGAAGAAAAGTCTCATGTGGTGTATTTATCTCCACAAGGAAAGCCATTAACACAAGAGAAGCTACAAAAGTTAAAAGACAAACCAAGTTTAATTTTGGTTTGTGGCCGTTATGAAGGCATTGATGAGCGTTTTATAAAAACTGAAGTTGATGAAGAAATTAGTATAGGCGACTTTGTGGTTAGCGGAGGTGAATTGCCTGCTATGATGCTGATGGATGGCATTATTCGATTACTACCAGAAGCTTTGGGCCATAATAATTCAGCACAAGAAGACTCTTTTAGTGATGGTTTGTTAGATTGCCCTCACTATACTAGACCGGCTAAAATTGCAGAAATACAGGTGCCAGAAGTTTTATTACAAGGCAATCATGCAAAAATAAAGCAATGGCGACAGGAACAAAAAATAGAGCAGACGTGTTTAAAACGCCCTGATTTATACAAAATTTATCAATCTAATAAATAATCTTAGATCGTTATTAGTTAGTTATTAGGTTAGATATTTATACTATTAAGCAAATGTTTAAAAGTATTACAATTTGGGTTCAACCTCTGGTAGCTTGCTATTACATAATGTTGGATAAGATGTTTCAGATAAAATCTGAATAAAAGAAGAGAAGAAAAATGAAAAACTCAATTATTGCTCGTATTGAAGAAGAGCAAATGACAAAAAAACTGCCTGATTTTTCAGCTGGTGATACTGTAGTTGTACAGGTAAAAGTAAAAGAAGGTAAAAACGAAAGACTTCAGGCTTATGAAGGTGTTGTTATAGCTAAGAAGAATCGTGGTTTAAACTCTTCTTTTATAGTACGCAAAATATCGCATGGTATAGGTGTAGAGCGTACATTTCAAACTTTTAGTCCTGTAGTTGATTCTGTAGAAGTTAAACGCCGTGGAGCAGTTCGTCGTGCTAAACTTTATTATCTTCGTGATCTTTCGGGTCGTGCAGCTAGAATTAAAGAGAAAATTGTTAAAAAATAACAAATATAGTTATAGTTTAATATTTTATAAAAAGGCACTCACTGAGTGCCTTTTTTGTTTCTATAATACATAGTATGAAAAAAACAAATTCAGAAATAAGTGAGTTTATAACTTCATGCCAGTTTAATGATGGATTAAGCCAAAATACTCTTGATGCCTATCGTAGAGATTTAAAACTTTTAGATAACTGGTATAAAAAAGAAACTTTACTTTATATCTCTTCAGAGCAATTAAAAGATTTTATTGTTTTTCTTATGGCTGAGAATAAGAAGGATAAATCTATTGCCCGTTGCATTTCTAGTTTAAAAAGATTTTATCAATTTTTATACAAGCTAAAACTTATAGGTTCTGACCCAACAAGCCTTTTAAAATCCCCTAAAATAGTTAAAAGCATACCTGCTGTAATTTCTGAAGAGCTGGTAATGAAACTATTGGAAACCCCCGATTTAACAACTACACTAGGTAGAAGAGATCGTGCTATTTTGGAATTAATGTACGGTTCAGGCTTAAGAGTTTCTGAATTAGTTGGTTTAAAGTATGAGCAAGTAAACTTGTCTGCGGGACTAGTTCAAGTAGTAGGAAAGGGCAATAAAGAACGAATAATTCCGATAGGGGAATTAGCCATAGAGTATTTAGAACTATACCTTAGCCAGTCAAGAACTAGCCTTTTGAAGGGCAAGTGGTTGGATTCGTTATTTATTTCTAGAATAGGTAGGCAGATGACTAGACAAACTTTATGGCATCGCATAAAGATTTTAGCTTTTTCTGCAGGTATTAATAACTCACTCTCACCCCATAGCTTACGCCATGCATTTGCAACGCATTTAGTAAACCATGGTGCAGATTTGCGATCTGTGCAATTATTACTTGGGCACGCTGATTTATCAACTACTCAAATATATACTCATGTAGCAAAGCAAAGACTTAAATCTGTGCATACAATCCATCATCCCCGCGGATAACTTTAGAAAACGCGACTTACAAAAAATCATGTTGGTTGCTCAGGTATTCTTTAAGCCAGTGATGAATAATGGTAGAATCATTCTTTATTAATTTTATGTAGATAGGTATGTATAAATATGAGAACAGTATTAACTATAATTTCATTACTTTTATTTTTGCTTTCAACTACATCTCTTGCAGATGTTGCCGCGGTTAAAAAATCCTTGGAAAAGGCTATTCCTAATTCAGGAAAAGCGGTTATTGAAAATTCGAAAGTAAAGGGTTTGTATCAAGTATCCAAAGGTTTACAGGTCTTTTATGTTACGGAAGACGGTAGGTATGCCATGACTGGTAATTTAATAGATTTGGATTCTGGAGATAATTTAACGGTACTATCAGTAGATAAGTTACGCAAAGATTTGTATGTTAAATTAGATGTATCTTCAATGATTGTATATCCTTCTACTATTAAAGTAAAAAGGACTATTGCCATATTTTCAGACATTGACTGCCCCTATTGCCGAAAAATGCATGCTGAAATACCTGAATTGAATAAGGCAGGAATAGAGGTTAGATATTTAGCTTATCCTCGTAGCGGTATTGGAGGCAAGTCGTATTGGAAAGCTGTGTCAACTTGGTGTGCTAAAAACCCCGCAATTGCAATGGATGATGCTATGTTAACTGGTGAAATAGAAGATAAAAAATGTGAAAACCCTGTAAAAAAACATATGCAATTAGCACAAAAATTTGGTGTTAATGGTACTCCAAATATTATTACAGATAAAGGTGAGATGTTTCCTGGATATTTACCAGCGAAAGATTTAATTAAACGCTTAGGTTTATAATCAATTTTACCCCCCCCAATTTATAAGGGGGAATGACTCTATATGCCAAATTGATATCGGTATATTTGGTAATTAACTAAATGTATCCCAACGGTTTTTCTTGGCTGGAATTCTAAAAAATCTGCCTAGTAGTAAACCTAGTAGTAGAACTCCGCCACCAGTCAAAAACCACTGGCGTTGTACTATGTCTTCTGCTTCAGAAACTCTTTCTTTCATGATTATCTTTTCAGAGTTAAGTTCTTTAATTTTCTCAGCATATTCTGCATTTTTTTCACTTAGTATTATGCTTTTACCAGAAATAGCTTTTATTTTAGTTAGGTTTTTACTAAGACTAAAGTTTCTAGCCTTGGTTTCTTTTAGCTCTACATTTGTTTCTGTAAGCCTATTGTTTAAGGCTTGTAACTCGATTTTTAGTTGGTTATATTTTTTTTCAACTTTACTGGTTTTAGATATTTGATACTTTAAACGAACCTTTGCAATAGGCGTATTTTGTAAAATAACTGTAGGCATCCAACCTTCATAAGTCTTATTTTTCTTTTTATCCAGATAGGATACCTTTGCCCAGTTTTTATCATTAACTTTTAAAATAGTTACTTTTGAACCGCTTTCTATAGTTTTAATAATTTTATATTTAAAACCAGGATTAGTTCTAATAGGCAGTTTTAATGAGTCAGTTACATAGTTGGTATAGCTAGCTTGAACCGTGTAGCTAAAAGAGGATAATGATACTATGGTAATGTTTAATACTGCTAATAAAGTTATTTTAGATATTATTAATTTTTTCATATTGTTCCTTTATGTTGCCTAATGCAATTTCTGTGTTTGTTAGTTTTTCTTTTTCTTTATCAATAACTTCTTTCGGGGCTTTAGCCACAAAGTTTTGGTTAGAAAGTTTACCTGTGAATCTCTTTATCTCTCCCTCTAGGCGATAAATTTCTTTTTTTAGTCTCTGTAGTTCTGTTTTTTTATCAATTAAACCAGCCATAGGGATAAGTATTTTCATCTCTCCAACTAAAGATACCGCAGATTCAGGTACGGTATCAGAGTTAGATAATATAGTAATTGAGTCAAGTTTTGCAAGATAAATTAATGATAATTGGTTATTTTTTAACCAGTTCTTGTTTTGTTCATTCATTTGACTTAATAAAACAGGTAGAGGTTTGCTAGGTATAATATTCATTTCGGAGCGAATTTTTCTAATTCCAATAATAAATAATTTTACCCATTCTAATTCTTCAATAGAGTTGGTATCAATCTTAGAAGCATCTGCTTGTGGGTAAGGTTGTAGCATAATGGTTTTATTATCTTTGCCAGTTTTTCCTGCCAATGGTGCTACTATTTGCCATGCTTCTTCGGTAATAAATGGTGTAATAGGGTGCATTAGCCTTAGGATTGTTTCTAGAACTCTTACTAGAGTTTTCCTAGTTCCTCTTAGGTCTTCTTCACTACTTGTTTTGGCATTTAAAGTAGCTTTAGAGAGCTCTAAATACCAATCACAATACTCGTTCCAAATAAAGTCATATAAAGCATGTGCCGCTAAATCTAGTCGATAGTTATCAAAATGTTTGGCTACTTTTGTTTCCACCTGCTGTAATTTAGAAACTATCCATTTATCTGCTAAAGATAAGTTTACAACTAAGGTTTCATCGGTTCCCGTATCTTCTCCCTCGGTATTCATTAATACATAACGGGTAGCATTCCATAGTTTATTACAGAAGTTACGATAACCTTCACATTGGCTTAAATCAAAACGGATATCTCGACCATTAGAGGCTAGTGAAGCAAAAGTAAAGCGAATTGCATCTGTGCCGTAAGGGTCTATGCCATCAGCAAATTGTTTTCTAGTTGCCTTTTCTATTTTGGCAGCTTTTTCTGGTTGCATCATACCTGTAGTGCGTTTTTTAACCAGCTCTTCAAGGGTTATGCCATCAATCAAATCAATTGGGTCAAGTACATTTCCTTTAGATTTAGACATTTTTTGTCCTTCACCATCCCTAACTAAACCATGCACATAGATTTGTTTAAAGGGTATTTCTCCAGTAAATTTTAACGACATCATAATCATTCTAGCAACCCAGAAAAATATAATATCAAAACCTGTTACTAGCACTGAGGTAGGGTGAAACTTTTTAAGTTCTTCGGTGTTTTCTGGCCAACCTAGAGTAGAAAAAGTCCATAGGGCTGAACTAAACCAAGTATCTAAAACATCATCATCTTGTTTTAAGATAATAGAATCGTCAATATTATTTTCTGCTCTTACCTCTTGTTCTGTTTTACCAACAAATACATTGCCTTGATTATCATACCAAGCAGGAATTCTATGGCCCCACCAAATTTGTCGTGAAATACACCAGTCTTGAATATTGTTCATCCATTCAAAGTAAGTGTTTTCCCAGTTTTTAGGTACAAATTCAATATCACCATTTTTAACCGCATCTATTGCAGGTTTTGCCAATTCTTTTACCGCAACATACCATTGGTCAGTTAAATAAGGCTCAATAACACTACCTGAGCGATCTCCCCTTGGCACCATTAACTTGTGGGGTTTAATCTCACCTAATAAATCTAAATCCGCTAAGTCATTAATAACCTGTTTTCGTGCATCAAATCTATCCATTCCTTGATATTTTTCAGGGACTTCACTGTTCATTTTGGCATCGTCGGTCATTATATTTAATTTAGGTAAATCATGGCGTTGTCCCATTTCATAATCATTAAAATCATGAGCAGGAGTTATTTTTACACAACCAGTACCAAAGTCCATATCCACATAATCATCAGCAATGATAGGGATTTTTCTACCAACTAATGGCAGGGTAATCGTCTGTCCGATTAACTTTTTATAGCGTTCATCATCAGGATGTATCGCCACAGCCTGGTCACCAAACATAGTTTCTGGGCGAGTTGTTGCTACAACCAAATAACCATCACCACTGGTTAAGGGGTACTTCATATGCCATAAACTGCCATCCTCTTCGGTAGAAATAACTTCCAAATCAGAAACGGCAGTATGCAGAACAGGATCCCAGTTTACTAAGCGTTTTCCTCGGTAAATTAAATCTTCTTTATAAAGGCGAACAAAAACTTCTTTTACGGCTTCTGACAAACCATCATCCATGGTAAATCTTTCTCTGCTCCAATCAGGAGAAGTTCCAAGCCTACGCAATTGTTTGGTAATAGTATCCCCAGATTCAGCTTTCCAATCCCAAACTTTTTCAATAAATTTTTCTCGACCAATATCATGGCGGGTTAGTCCATCAGCTGCTAGTTGTCTTTCTACAACCATTTGGGTTGCAATACCTGCATGGTCTGTACCAGGTTGCCATAGAGTTTCATCACCCTTCATACGATGATAACGGATTAAGGTGTCCATAATAGTATCTTGGAAAGCATGTCCCATATGTAACGAACCAGTTACATTAGGTGGCGGAATCATAATACTATAGCTATCACCAGTAGTGCTTTTAGATGGACTAAAATAACCGCTAGTTTCCCAGTTTTTATACCATTTTGTTTCGATAGACTTAGGGTCGAAATGTTTTTCCATATTTTTTATATTCTTCGCATAATAATTGTCAAAGATTATAGCAAATTAGAGTCTCCTATAATTGATATACTAAGACAATAGTTAAGATTGAGTTTTTTATGTCATGTTGTGCAGGAAATAGTCGTTGTAAATTTGAGTTTCCAGATGGTAATCCACTGGTAGATAATTCTGTTGATAGCCTAAAAGCAAAATATTTATTTTTACCCTATGGAACCCTACTAAAAGAAGGAGAAATGGTAAGAATATGGACAGAAAATGGCAAAACCAAGTCTGTATTAATAGCAGAAAAAATACCAGTAGATGTTACACCAACAGGCTTAAAAGTGCCTAATGATACCAGTTTTATACCCTGGCAACTTGTAGCTATAGACTCCATTTTAGAATTAGAAGAACTAGAAAACTGGTACTTTCACCCACTACATAACCCATCAGAACCAACAGTAGTTTTAAAATTTAAACACCCAACAAAAAACAAAAAAAACTGGAAAGAGATTTTTGAAACTTGGTTATATAAAATGAGAAACCTATAACCATTTATAGTTTCCTATAAACTCGAGGGGGGGGGGGTAAAAATTGGGCTTATGCTTGGTTTTTGGGTGTTTTTATAACTGCCCTGCGTTATTTAAAAATTCTTCTGCGTGTTTGCGGGTTTGTTCGCTAATGTTTACTCCGCCTACCATTCTGGCTATTTCTTCTATTCTTTGTGTGGTATTTAGTTCTATAACTTCGGTGACAGTATTGTCTGCGGTGTCGGTTTTGCGAATGTTTAGTTGTTGCTCTCCGTAGGCAGCAACTTGCCCCAAGTGTGTAATAGATAGTACTTGGCAGTGTTTGCCTAGTAGCTGCATTTTTTGCCCAACTATTTCTGCAACTCCACCACCAATTCCTACATCTACCTCGTCAAAAATAAGGCTTGGTAGGTGGGTAATTTCGGCACAGGCGACTTGAATTGCCAAGCTTATTCTTGATAGCTCTCCGCCTGATGCTACTTTGTTAATTGCTTGTAAAGGTTGCCCTTTGTTAGCGGATATTAAAAATTGAACCCTGTCCATTCCTTTGGCAGAAGCTGTATTTATCTCGATTATTTCTATATTAAACTGTCCTGCTGCCATGCCAAGAGTTTGAATGCTTTGGGTGATATTATTAGCTAATTTTTGTGCAGATTGTTGGCGTGAGTTGGTTAGTAATTTTGCTGAGGTTAAGTAGTCTTGCCAAGCAAGTTCTAAATCTGTTTTTAGTTGCTCTAATGATTCTGCAGAGCCATTTAACTCCGTAAGTTCGGTTTGTATTTCGTGATGTTTGGTTATTAACTGTGCAGGTTCTAGCTGGTGTTTTTTACTTAGGTTAAATAATTCTGTAAGCCTGGATTCTATTTGTTGTAGTTTTGCAGGGTCAAGTTCTATGCCTTGTTGTTCGGAGTGTATGTCGCTGGCAATTTCTTGCACTTCAATTAATGCGGACTGTAATTGCTGTAAACTGTTTGCAAGGTTGGGGTTAAATTCCGCAACCTTTACTAATTCTAGTATTGCATCATTAACTCCATCAGTAACTGCACCATCTGCTTCTATAGCTTGGTAAGCGGCATAGGCGGATTGTTTTATTTCATTGGCATGAGATAGTGTTTTTTGTTCGCTAGAAAGTTCACTAAATTCATGTTCTGTGGGCATGACCTTATCAAATTCTTGTAGTTGAAAGGCTAGTAGTTCTAGTTTGCTTTGTTTATCGGCTTGTTTTTCAAGCAGTTCTTGTAAGTTTTTATTAAGTATTGTCCAATGCTGGTGCTTTTGACTAACTGCTGTTGTTAAGCCTTTATGTTGAGCAAAATCATCTAATAATTGAAGTTGTTTGGTGGTTAATAATAGCGATTGATGCTCGTGCTGTCCGTGAATATCAATTAGTAACTCACCTAATAATTTTAGCTGATTTACTGAAACAGGCATGCTATTAATGTAAGCCTTAGAGCGACCTTCGGCAGATAGTGTACGGCGTAAAAGGCATTGATTGCCATCATCTAGTTCGTTATTTAATAACCATTGTTGCACTAGTGGCAGGTTTTTAATTTCAAAATCGGCAGTAACATCAGCTCTATCGGTGCCATGCCTAACTAAACTGGTATTAGCTCTTTCTCCTAGGGCTAAACCTAGCCCGTCTAGCAGAATAGATTTACCTGCACCAGTTTCGCCTGTTAAGGTAGTAAATCCTGGTTTAAAAGTAAGATTTAATTGTGCAATTAGTGCGAGGTTTTTAATGGTTAGTTCTTGTAGCATTTATAACTTTTGACCCCAGTTCAGTTTGGCTCGTAATAACTCATAATGATTATGGTCTTTAGGATGAATCATCTTAATAAATTTAGGATAGCATTTAATAATTACATTATTTTCGGCACTAAACGGAAAGGTAACCTGTCCATCACACATAATAGTTGCCGTACCACTACAATTATCGTGTGGTTTAATTTGGATAGTACTATCCCCACTAATTACTACTGGGCGATTACTCATAGTATGTGGGTTAATAGATACTAAAGCTACTACATTTAAATTTGGGTCAAGTATTGGGCCACCAGCAGATAAAGCATAGGCAGTTGATCCAGTAGGGGTAGATACAATCATGCCATCAGAGCGTTGACTATTAAAAAACTGCTGGTTAATAAAGGTTTCAAATTCAATCATTCGTGGAGAATCACCTTTATGTAGCACAATATCATTTAAAGCTACCTGCTCAAAGAGCAGTTTGTTATTGGTACTAATATTAACTTGTAGTAAATTTCTCTCTTCTGTTGCATAGTTATCCATAAAAACTTCATCTAGGGTTTCACACATTAAATCAGGAGAAATATCGGTTAAAAAACCAAGTCTTCCAAGGTTAATACCTAGTATAGGAATGTCATTATCAACGATATTGCGAGCAATATCTAAGAAGGTACCATCACCACCTACAACTATAGCAAGGTCGATTTTATTAAGTAGCTTTTTTCTATCTAAAATATCAATATTAAATTTATGGGCAGGAAAACTTTCGCAAGTAATTTTATCTAAAAATACTTCTTGAGGTTTTGACTTAGAATAAGTCAAGAGCTGTTCAATCAAATCCCAAGATTGATTCCCTTTATACTTTCCGAAAACACCAATTTTATTAAACATAATACTTAACTTAGTTATTAAATAATTAAAGCTATTTTAAGCAAAATTTAGGGGGGGGGGGGTAATATTTTCAGTTTATCACTTGAAAACTCTCCTTTAGTCCATATCTTAAGGTCATACTAAAAAATAATAAATTCAAAAAAGATGGAGATAGTCATGGCTGATGATAATAAGAGTCCTGTTCAGGATGAACAAAAACAAGAGATAAATGAAGACTTAAACGAAGAACAAATTCCTACGGTAGAAGAGCAAGAAGAGACTATCACTGCGGAATTGGCCCAGGCGGTTGAAGAGGCGGATAAGCAAAAAGATTTAGCTTTACGAACTATGGCTGATATGGAAAACCTAAAACGCCGTACTCGTATGGATGTGGAAAGTGCCCATAAATTTGGTTTAGAAAAGTTTGTTAATGCATTAATTCCTATAATTGATGCAATGGAAATGGGCTTAGATGCAGCAAAAAAAGAAGATGCGACTATTGAAAGTATCCAAGAAGGGTTAGAGATGACCTTTAAACAAACACTAGATATGTTGAATAACTTTAGTGTTGAACGCATTAACCCAATCGGCGAAAAGTTTGACCCAAAAACGCAAGAAGCCATGACTATGGTTCCTTCACCAGAGCATGAAACAAATATAGTTATGGATGTTATTCAAAAAGGTTATGTGTTGAACGATAGATTGGTTAGAGCCGCAAGAGTAATTGTGGCTAAGTAATTAATATACCACTTGAAAAGTAATAAAAGCACCCTATATATATAACAACAAATTAAAAAATAACGGAGAAATTAACATGGCTAAGATAATCGGTATAGATTTAGGAACGACGAACTCTTGCGTATCTGTAATGGAAGGCAAGGAAGTAAAAGTAATACCAAGCTCAGAGGGAGCAAGAACAACTCCTTCTATTGTGGCGTACACAGATGACGAAATTTTAGTAGGTGACTCTGCAAAACGCCAAGCAGTAACAAATCCTGAAAACACAATATTTGCAATTAAACGCCTAATTGGTCGTAGAGCAGATGATAAAGTAGTAGCTAAAGATAAAGACATGGTTCCTTATTCAATTATTGCTGCTGACAATGGTGATGCTTGGGTAGAAGTGAATGGTAAGAAATTATCTCCACAAGAAGTTTCTGCTCGTACGCTAATTAAAATGAAAACAACTGCAGAAGATTACCTAGGGCATGAAGTAACAGAGGCAGTTGTAACTGTACCTGCATACTTTAATGATGCTCAACGCCAGGCGACTAAAGATGCGGGTAAAATTGCAGGTTTAGAAGTTAAAAGAATCATTAATGAACCAACTGCCGCCGCTCTTGCTTACGGTATGGATAAAGTTAAGAGCGACAGCACTATTGCTGTTTATGACTTAGGTGGTGGTACATTTGATGTATCAATTATCGAAGTAGCTAGCCTTGATGGCGAAAAACAGGTAGAAGTATTATCTACTAATGGTGATACCTTTTTAGGTGGTGAAGATTTTGATAATGCTTTAGTTGAATATATTGCTGAAGAATTTAAAAAAGATCAAAATGTTGATCTAAAACTAGATAAGCTAGCTTTACAACGCGTGCGTGAAGCTGCGGAAAAAGCAAAGGTTGAGCTATCATCTAGAGAACAAACTGACATTAATCTACCTTATGTAACCGCAGATGCAACAGGTCCAAAACACTTAAACATGAAAATTACTCGTGCTAAGTTTGAATCATTAATTGGAGACTTAGTAGCTCGCTCAATTGAGCCTTGTAAACTTGCAGTAAAAGATGCTGGTATTTCATTGTCAGAGATTGATGATGTTATCTTAGTTGGTGGTTCAACTCGTGTGCCAATGGTACAGGCAGCGGTAAAAGAGTATTTTGGAAAAGAACCTCGTAAAGATGTAAACCCTGATGAAGCAGTTGCAATGGGAGCCGCTATTCAAGGTGGGGTATTATCTGGTGATGTAAATGATGTACTACTACTTGAT
>CAZMHA010000011.1:0-1380 GCA_964565985.1 uncultured Piscirickettsiaceae bacterium
TTTTTAGCGGGTTTTTTTATGGGCAAAAAAACATATACTTTGCGGGGGGGGGGGTAAAAACCAAGGTTATAAGGATTATTAAACCTAATCCCAAATAGAACAAGCAACCCTATGAACCTGCTGATATTTTGAAGCGGACTCCCGATAAGGAACCGCTACCCAATCCCAAGTTAAACTAGGTTTAGGCAAATCAATTTCCCAAGCAGGATCAAAGCAATCAATCTTTAACCCCTCTTTATCATATTCACAAATATCACGATCGGCAATCAAACACCTAACGCCCTTTTGAGCATTTAATAAATCCAAATGTTGACGGATTAACAACCTCGCCAACTGCTCAATTTTATAAGCATCAGCTTTAAATTTTTTCAAACAATAAGCTGTCGGCACTAACGGTAACTGAGTAATTAAATTCAGCGAAACAAAACAATCCGCTTCAATCGACAAGGACACAGGATTTTTATGTAAACAAGACAATATTTCATCCACAGAGATACAAGCCAACAACCTACCCAAACCATTCGTAACATCCAATTCAATCAACTCAACATTCGTATACTTAGCAACCTGTCGTCTAGCCTGCCTTAAAAATACCAAATCAATTAAAACCACCCTCTTAAAAGTATCCGCCAAGTATATAAGCGGAATATCCCGCAACGAACCCGCCCCAACAATAACAATGGTATTTTTAACTTTCACCCGTGCAACTGCATCAATTATCGCCGCTTTACAGTGGCGATAATGAGGATTCCACTCCGCCTTACAACGCAAATACCGAGCTTCCAAGCTAATAGATTCACTCAATAATCCCAGTCTTTTAACATAAGGTTTTGTAGGTGTGGTTAAATATTGATAAAATTCTTTAAACATATAAAATAAATAATAAACCATCAACCCAACAAATAATAGCCCTTCCACACAGTTTCATAAAACTACAGTAACAATTTTTGTTTATTGCCTGATTCCTTCAAATACAAATATTAGTTCAAGATTAGCTGATGCTGGTCCTAGGTTTTTGGTGATACCATAGTCTTTAAGTGATATAACAGTTTTACCTTCAAACCCTCTACGAAAGCCTCCCCAGGGGTCTTTTCCAGCCCCTGTTTCTAACACACTTAGTTGTATGTTTTTTGTTACACCATGTAAGGTTAGCTTTCCTTTCAACATGCCTTTGCCATTTTTTATTTCAGCATAGCTACTACTGATAAATTTAGCTTCTGGATATTTTTTAACATCTAAAAAGTCACTTCCTTTAAGATGCTTATCTCTTTCAGCGTGGTTTGAATCGACACTTTTAGTTTGTACAGTCACGGTTATTTTAGATGATGCCTTATCCTTTTCATCATAGCTAAATTTACCATCTAGGTCCTAAATAGTGTA
>CAZMHA010000011.1:1480-23412 GCA_964565985.1 uncultured Piscirickettsiaceae bacterium
CCTACCCTTTAATTAAGTTTTGAGTTTTGCGGGTTAAGGTGTTTCTGCCCCATCCTAGTAGCTTGGCAGCTTTTTGTCTTCTGCCTTGCGATAGGTCTAGCGCGGCTTCTATTAGCACTTTTTCAAACTTTGGCTCTAGCTCAGTGTGTAGCCCTTCTTTGCCTGATAGCAAGAATGTTTCGGCGACATGGCGTAGCGTTTCTTGCCAGTTGTCTGTTGATTTTTGTTCTGTTAAGTCGGTGCTGTTTTGTTTTAAATCTGCTGGCAGGTCTTCGATACTAACTATGTTATCTGGTGCCATTATGGTTAGCCAGGTACATAGGCTTCTTACTTGTCTTACATTGCCTTTCCATGGTAGGTTGATAAGGTATCCTTCAACTTCTTTATTTAGTTTTTTCTGTTCTAAACCGTACTGTTTAGCTTCTTGTTCAAGATAGTATTCTACGATAGGTACAATATCTTCTTTACGATTTCTTAAAGCAGGGACTTCAACACGAATTACATTTAAACGATATAGTAAATCTTCTCTAAATAGTCCTTTTTCTACCATTTCAGACATATTACGGTGTGTAGCTGCTACAATTCTTACATCAACATTAATTGGTACTTTTCCGCCTACTCTATAAAAGCTACCATCGTTTAAAACCCTTAGCAATCTGGTTTGCATGTCAAGTGGCATGTCGCCAATTTCGTCTAAAAACAGTGTGCCGCCGTCTGCTTCTTCAAAGCGTCCTTTTCGTTGTGCAACGGCTCCTGTAAATGATCCTTTTTCATGCCCAAACAATTCAGATTCTAATAAGTTTTCAGGAATAGCCGCTGTATTAATGGCTACAAAAGGTTTTGAGGAGCGGTTACTTAGTTCGTACAAAGCTTGTGCGACTAGCTCTTTACCTGTTCCTGTTTCGCCATTAATTAGAACAGTAACATCTAATTTAGCAACCCTGCCTAAAATTCTAAAAACCTCTTGCATTGCTGGCGCTGAACCAATGATATTTAAGGGCTGTTTTTTTTGTTTTTTAGCTACTGAATGTTTGCGAATAATTCTACCTGAAAATACTTTTTTTACTGCTCTATCTATAATTGCTAGAGCATCATCTATTTCAAATGGTTTAGGTAGGTAGTCAAATACACTGCCTTGAAAAGATTTTACAGCGGTGGATAAATCGGCATGTGCTGTCATGAGAATTACTGGAATTTTTTTGTCAAAATCATTAACAACATCCATCAGTTCTAAACCGCTCATGCCTTGCATACGAACATCAGAAATAATAACCGATGGCGGGTTAGATTTTAGTTCTTTGACCGCTTCAAGAGCTGATTCAAAAACTATCACTTGGTAGGGTTTTTCGTCTAGGGCCTCATTTAATATCCAACGAATGGAGGCATCGTCATCAACAATCCAAATTACGGGTATTTTTTCTGCCATCGTTTGTCCTTTTCCGTTGTATAAAAACCATACTTTGCTATTTATTATTACATCAAATACCTAAATTTAGAGCATAGGTATTATGTCTTTTTACTGCCTACTGTGCAATGAGATAATACACTACAGAGTATTTATTTAAATGCTAATATCAACACAATAGCTATTGCTAAGATGAAAGAGATAGCTTGCCAAAAAACTACAGGGTTTCTTTCTATTAAAGGTGCTTGTGTTTGATTTAGAAATTCTGCATTTGGATGTCGTAAGTCATATAAAAACTCTGACAACTCGTTGTAGCGTTTAGTAGGGTTAGCTTGTAGTGCTTTTTTTAGTGTATAGTCTATCCAAGCAGGTATTTCACGATCATCATCCAGTACAGATTGGTAATATAGTTGTTTTTGTGCAGATTTGGTTCTAGATTTTGCAACTTGTGTTCCGTAAGGAAGTTTGCCTGACAACATTTGGTAAAAAATTACTGCCAATGAAAATAGGTCAGATTTTGCTGTGCCCGCCTCTCCTAAAAAGTATTCTGGGGCTGTATATTGTGCAGTACCAAGTATATTTTCTCGCTCTTTTGATGTAATTATTTCAGCGACCCCTGCTACTTTTGTTGCTCCAAAATCAATAATCTTTACTACTCCATTGTTATCAATCATTATATTATTGGGGCGTAAATCTTGATGTAGCATCTCTTGCCTATGGAATGAGAATAAACCTTTTGCAATTTGTTCCATAATTTCTCTTACTGTTTCTAGTTCTGGTTTTGGATTGTCAATCATCCATTGCCTTAGCGTTTGCCCTTCTATATATTCTGTTACTAGGTATAAAAAATTTCGTTGTTTTGTTTGTGGGCAAGTCTTCAGTACATGATCACTTTTAATCCTCCTTGCCACCCACTCTTCCATCAAGAATCGTTCTATGTATGCAGAATCTGTTTGTAAATCAACAGAAGGTGTTTTTATTACTAGTTGTTGATTATTCTCATCTACAGCAAGGTATACATGGCTGCGACTACTTGATTGTAGTACCCTAATTATTTTATAGCCATCAAACTCTGTTCTTGCCTCTAATACGGGAGGAAAAGGTAGGTTGATTAATTCTTGATGCAAGTCTGTTTCATCGTGAGAAGGCAATTGGTTTATTTTTACAACTTGTGCTGTTAAGTTATCATCACTACCCTTTAAATAAGCCTGATCAATTAAAAGCTGTGCTATACCTGTTGTTTCTGGATTTTCGTCAATCGTTTGGCAAATAAACTCCTCTGAAATAAATTCGTAAACTCCGTCTGTCATAAATAAAAATATATCACCATTTTTTAATGATAATGCTTGGTAATCTATTTCTACTTGAGGATTAATTCCTAATCCTCTACTAAGATAGCTTTTATCTGCAGACAACCAAACCCTGTGATCTTCTGTAAGCTTAGCTAATTCTCCATCACGCAGTCGATAAATACGACTATCTCCAATGTGTAAAATATGTGCTTTTGTAGATTTTATAATCATCGCACTGAGAGTACAAACATAACCTTTATCTTTATTTAATCGTAAGGTGGTTTTTTGGGTCTGTGAATAAAGCCAAGAATTTACTGCATTTAATACCTGTTCTGCTGATTTTTTTACTGTCCATGTTTCTGAGGTACAAAGATAATCATCTAAAAAACTTCTAACCGCTGTTTCACTAGCTATCTGGCTAACTTCACTACTACTAATACCATCCGCTAAAACAATTGCTATTCCTTTAGATGTAAGAAGAGGTTGTTTGGGAATTGTAATTCCATGAAAATCTTGATTAACTTTCTTACGGCCCGCAATTGAATATTCATCAACAGTTATACTTATCTCATTTTCCATATTTAACTACCATTTAATATTCCCAAAACTTTACTAAATCGCCTTTTTTATAACTTTTTCCAGCTTCAATACCAATATATCCATCTGCATTTATTAGCCTAGACAGTTGGCTGGTTGAAGTCTTTGCAAACGGCATAACTCCTAACGGAGTTTTTTGTGCTTGTAACCATTGTAACTTACTTTTGTTAGGTTCTACCGCTTGCTCTAAAGCTAATAACTGTGGCTCTTGTTGCCATTTTAAAGCACCTGATACCTTGCTAATAAAAGGTTTTACAAATAGCTGAAAACTCATAAAGGTAGCCAAGGGGTTGCCAGGCAAAGCCAGCAACCAAGAGTTAGCTAAAGTAACCATAGAAAAATGCTTTGCAGGTTGCATATTAATTTGCCAGCTTAAGCTATTAGATAGCTGGCTAACAAGTTTTTTAATAAAGTCTTTTTTACCCACTGAAGCCCCACCAATAGTAATAATGATATCAACCCTAGCATCTAGTTCTATAACTTTTTGCTTAATCTCCTGATAATTGTCGGTTAATACAGATACCTCTATTAACTCAACCGCTAAACCTGCAACTAAACCTGCTATTAACCATGAGTTTGATTCATATATATTGCCTGTTGATAGCTCATTGCCTATTGCAACTAATTCGTCTCCTACTACCAAAATAGCAAGCTTTACAGTTTTATATACTGCAATTTCCGTAACTCCTACAGAGGCAAGTAAAGCAATATCTTGTGCTCTAATAACATGCCCCTCTTTAACTAAACATTGCCCTTTAACTAGGTCCGAACCAATCTGCTTAATATTTTTATATAAACTTAAACCTGCTGGTTTTTTAATAGATTGTTGCCCGTCTTCGATTGCAGTTAATTTAATGTCTTCTTGCGGAATTACGCAGTTTATGCCACTAGGAACTATGGCTCCTGTCATTAACTGCACGGCTTTATTATTGGCTATTTTATTAGGAGTATTTTTAGTTGTTTTGCCAGCAAAACCTGTTTCAACAATAGGTAAATAAATAGCTGTGGCAAGTGTTGATACCCCATAACCATCCATGGCACTCATATTAAAAGGAGGCTGATTGATGGGCGATAAAACATTATGAGCCACAACTCTATTTATTAAATTATTTGCCAAGCTTATCTTTATAATTTCAGTTTGTTGAATTCCTTTTGCGAGTGATATAACACTTTCAAACACCGACGAATATTCATGTAGTTTAGTATCCACGGTTAAAAACCTTCACCAAATACTAGAGTATCTCGGTAACTAGACATGTCCTCCTGTGATATAAGATTGTCAAATATCCAGTTAGAGCCAGATACATCTCCAAACATAATTGCCCCTTGAATTTTATTATCTTTTAAAACAACTTTACGATAAATACCATGGGTTAAATCTTCATAAACCAGAGACTCTGTTGCTTTTGAATCTTGAAACTCTCCTGCCGAAAATAAACTAATACCTGTAACTTTCAATTTTGTTGAGATAAAACTGCCTTGATAAGCTGCTGGTTTATCTGCCAAGTGCTGTGCTAAAACCTCTGCCTGTTCAAACAAAGGGGCAACCAACCCATACAGCTGTCCACGATGCTCAACACATTCTCCCAATGCATATATGCTATCAGCCGAAGTTTCTAATTGGTCATTTACAATAATTGCATTATTAACCTCTAAGCCTATTTTTTTGGCTAATGCAACGCTTGGACGAATGCCAACCGCCATTACAACCAAGTCCGTTGCTAGTTCTGTGCCATCTGCAAAACCAACTCCAGTTACATCTGTATCACCCAATATTGCGGTAGTTCTTGCGGACATAACAAACTTCATTCCATTAGCTTGCAAACTTTTTTGTAATAAATTCCCTGCCACGGCATCCATTTGTACATTCATCAATATATCACTAGCATGCACCACGGTTACATCCATGCCTTGTGCCATCAAGCCATTAGCTGCCTCTAGCCCTAATAATCCACCGCCTATCACTATCGCTTTGTGCTTTTCCTTAGCTGCTGCAAGCATTAAATCGACATCATTAATATCCCGAAAAGTAACCACGCTAGGTAAATGAGTACCATCCACGGGCAATATAAAAGCCGCAGACCCAGTAGCCACAACCAACACATCATAGCTATAGTTTTTACCAGTTGCGGTTGTTACTATCTGTTTTTTCTTGTTAACCATTGTTATTTCAGTATTATCAAACAGCTCAACACCATGTTCAATAAACCATGCCTTATCATGCGTAATAATATCGGGGATTGATTTTTCACCTGCTAATACTGGTGAAAGCATAATACGATTATAGCCTGCGGTCGGCTCTTTATTGAATACCTGAATATCATATTTATCTGGCGAAATTTTAAGGCTGTTTTCAATAAAACGCATCCCCACCATTCCTGCCCCAATTAATATAAGTTTTTTAGCAGCTTGTTTAGTTCTCATATTTTCCTTTAAGAGACTCTGATTACATAGAATATCTATTGAGCATCTTTAATACCAACCTACAAAAAATATTTTTTGTCTGTATATTCATAAACTTATATCCATGCATAAAACCAAATAAAGTAAACTATGATATTCAAGCACCAATTAAGTGCAAAAATTAATAATAAACTCTATTATAGTGCTGTTTTTAAACATATTATAATAGTTATACTAAATTATAGTCATATCTTATTGAAATAGCTTAACTTACATAAACTGGTCTATAAAATGCTTTTAATTAATAAAAAATCTTAATCACACAAAAAACTAGGGGCCTTAATGTCCATTGATAATTCAAAATTTAACCTATTTTCATTTAGCGGAAACTCTCGTATTCTGCATCTAACTTGGTTCGCCTTTTTTATGTCGTTTGTAGTTTGGCTTGGCTTAGGTCCTATAATGCCATTTATTCAAGAGGCTTTAAACCTAACCAACCAACAAGCCAAAGTATTACTTATTCTTAATGTTGCCATAACTATTCCTGCCCGTATTATTGTAGGCATGTTAGTTGATAAATATGGCCCTAAAATCATGTATACCAGCATTTTACTGTTAGGTGGATTAGTTAGCATTGCCTTTGCTTGGTCTAATAGTTATGAAGAACTCGCATTATTACGGTTTCTCTCAGGCTTTGTAGGCGCAGGGTTTGTAGTTGGCATTAGAATGATTGGCGAATGGTTTCCTGCCAAACAAACAGGAATTGCTCAAGGTATTTATGGTGGCTGGGGTAATTTTGGCTCGGCAGGTGCTGCATTAACTCTGCCTTTTATAGCAACTTATTTTAATGATAATGGCGACGGCTGGCGTTATGCAATTACGATTGCCAGTATTGCTGCTATGGTTTATGGCGTTATATATTTCTTTAGCGTATCAGACAGCCCAAAAGGCTCAACCTACTTTAAACCCAAAAAAACAGGGGCGATGGAAGTTACCTCTAAGTTTGATTTGTTTTTATACATTATAATGAACATTCCTTTATACCTTGCTCTTGGCGTATTAACTTGGAAAGTAACCACCGCAGGCTTAATAAGCGAACCCACCGCTTGGGCTATTTATTTTATTTTAGGCTTAATTTATTTAAGCCAAATCTGGAAAATATGGCACATTAACGCCCATATCATTACAGAGCCAGTACCACAATTGCATCGCTATAAATTCAAACAAGTAGCTATCCTAAACTGGGCATATTTTGTTACTTTTGGCTCCGAGCTAGCGGTGGTTTCTATGCTCGCTATGTTCTATGTTTCTTGGCTTGAGTTACCAAAAATAACTGCCGCACTACTCGCAGGAATTTACCCCTTTATTAACCTATTTGCTCGCCCCGCTGGTGGTTGGATTAGTGATACCTTTGGCAGACGCAAAACTCTAATAGTTGCATTTTTAGGCATTACTGCAAGTTTTTTAGCTTTAGGTAATGTGGATAAAGGTTGGTCTATTGAATTAATTGTCTCACTTACTATCATCGCGGGGATATTTGCCAAAGCTGGTTCAGGTGCTATTTTTGCAATGGTGCCACTAATTCAGCGTAGAATGACTGGACAAATAGCGGGCATGACAGGGGCTTATGGTAATGTGGGAGCAGTGTTATTTTTAACCGTAAATAGCCTAGTTGAGTATGATATATTCTTTATGGTTATTGGCATTACCTCTCTGCTAGTGTTTATACTAATATTATTATTTTTAGAAGAACCAAACGACCACATGGTTGAGGTTTTACCCGATGGAACCGTACAAATGATTGATGTTAAATAATGGCAACACAACTAAGCGTAAAAATTAGTGGCTACTCATCCGCAGGAATAAAACCTGAAAATGAAGATGCCATAAATTACAGCATCCCAACCGCAGAACTAACCAATAGTAAAGGCATTGTTTCTGTACTTGCTGATGGAGTAAGTAGTAGCGAAGCCGCCAAAGAAGCTAGTAACCTAGCCGTACAAAGTTTTATTGAAGACTACTACTCTACCCCTGAGACTTGGGGTACAAAAAAATCTTGTCAGCAAGTTATTGGGGCAATAAATAGTTGGTTATACAAACAAAGCTCCAGCCTAGCCAATGAGCTAAAAGGCTGGGTAACAACTTTTGATGCCGTCATTTTAAAATCAACCAGCATCTATATCGTGCACATAGGTGACTCGCGCGTTTATCGGCTACGCCAAGGCAAACTAAGCCAACTGACTAAAGACCACATTACTTGGCTAAACGCCGACCGTAGCTACCTAAGCCGAGCCTTAGGAGCAGATACATCGCTACAAATTGACTTTCAAACCAAAGAACTAGCACAAGGAGACTACTATTTACAAACCACCGATGGCGTGCATGAATTTGTAACCGATGCAGACATTGTAACCATACTTTCTAGCGACAAAAGTATCGATGAAAAAGTACAACGCTTAGTAGAAAAAGCCATTGCAAACCAATCAGACGATAACCTAAGTGCACAACTTATTCAAATTTGCCAACTACCTACAGCAAGCAAACAAGAGGTATATGATAAATTAAGCGAACTACCATTCCCTCCTGAACTAGAACCAGGCATGAAAATAGACGGTTTTGAAATATTACAAGAAATAAACCTCTCCCCCCGTAGTCAAATTTATCTTGCCAAAGACCTAGAAAACCAACAACAATTAGTGCTAAAAACACCCTCTGTTAACTATAACGATGATGCTTGGTATCTTGATGGCTTTGTAAGAGAAGAATGGATAGGGCAAAGGCTAAAACACCCTGGATTGATGAAAACCTACCAAAGCAATAGGGAAAAAAAGTTTTTATACTTTGCTACCGAATACATCAGTGGTATAAGCCTAAAACAATGGATAATTCAAAACCCCGCACCACAGCTTAACCAAGTTATAACCTATGCCGAGCAAATAGGCAGTGCAGTACGAGCGATGCACCGTCAAGATGTAATTCATCAAGATTTAAAACCAGAGAACATAATGATTAATGAAGCAGGCAGAATAAAAATAATTGATTTTGGTGCAGTACACGCAGCGGGTTTAGCTGAGCTAGCAACCGTATTACAACGCCAACACCCTGAAGGCACACTAAACTACACTGCTCCAGAATACCTAATAGGACAAAAAGGCAGTAAGTGTTCAGACATATTTTCGCTTAGCGTAATTATTTATGAAATGCTCAGCGGTAAACTACCTTTTAAAGAAAAGAAAATTAACAAATTTCAGCTAAAAAGCTACCACCATATGCACTACATACCAATCACAACCTATCGTACAGATTTACCCAGATGGCTAGACCAAGTACTAAAAAAAGGCTGTATGCCAAACCCTGAAAAACGCTACCGACTACTTTCTGAGCTAATACATAACCTAAAAACACCAAAAAACGATCTGATCTCTATCGACTATGAACCCCTTATACAACGCAACCCTCTACTACTATGGCAATTAACTTCAGCCATATTTTTTGGGCTATTTATTCTAGCCTGCAATTTTTGCTAATGCTTATACAAAAAAACAGCCCTATAAGGTAAAACCTAATAGAACTATTATTAATCTACAACTTTTTAAAAAAGCTAAAAGACACTCAAGGTGTCTATAATTATTTAACCAATTTTGCGTTCTGCACTGGTTTTAACATGAGTGTAATAAAGTGGTAGCGCTACAAAAACTAGCCCGCCAACCAAGTTTCCTAATACTGTTGGTATTTCATTCCATAGTAAATAGTCAGAAATTGTAAAATGACCACCCATAATCATTGAGAAAGGGAATAAAAACATGTTAACAATTGAGTGTTCAAAGCCCATGAAGAAGAACAACATAATTGGCATCCACATTGCTAAAATTTTACCGGTTGCAGAGCTTGATACCATTGCACCAACCACGCCCATTGAAACCATCCAATTACAGAGCATTCCACGCATAAATATTGTTAACCAACCTTCCAGCCCATGCTCTTGATAACCAAGAGTTCTAGCTTCACCTATCGTGCTTACTTTTGCGGCAATTGCTCCACCATCAACATTATAACCATAGGTAAAGACAAACGACATAATAAAGGCTACGGTTAAAGCTCCTATTAAATTTCCTAAAAATACTAAACCCCAGTTACGAAACAGTTGCTTCATATCTGCCCCTGGTCTTTTATCAAGCAAAGCTAGTGGTACTAGCATAAATACGCCTGTTAGCAAATCAAATTTCATTAAATAAAGCATAATAAATCCAACGGGAAACAAGACTGCTCCTAATAAAGGTGAACCAGTTTTTACTGAAACGGTTATTGCAAATACCGCGGCTAAAGCTAAAATAGCACCTGCCATAATTGCACGAATAATCGTGTCTTTGGTTGACATGTAAATTTTTGATTCTCCTGAATCAACCATTTTGGTAACAAATTCTGAGGGTTCTAAATACGACATATACTTCTCTTTTAATTGAATAATATAAAAATAGGTGGCTATTTTTATATTATATATAGCAACTTTTATACCAAGGCTATTGTTTCGGTATTATTAAGGTATTAACTATATTTAACTTGATAAACAAGGTCATTTAAATAGTACTTACTGGTTCGTTTGCACCATTATTTAACTGTGTTTATATTTAAAATACTTTTATTACTTTCAACATCGGTTATAACGGATGCATCAATACTTTGTAACCAACCTTGTATTGAACGATTTCCTTTATCTAGATACATGGAAAGTGTTTCTTGAACTATTTTAGATATGGAGAGATGTACAAAATGTGCTTGTTGACCTTGAACTAAATAGGCTGTTTTTTCTGGTGATAATTGCAACATCATTTGTAAATAATAACTAGGCACATTGATAGAATCTACGGGATAAACTAACCAGCGATCAACTTGTCGGGCTTTATCATGGTGAACAACTGATTCTATGCCTGATAAGGGGCCACAGAAGTTTTTTCGTTCATCTTCAACCACCGCAACGCCTAGTTCACGGTAGTCGGAAAGATTGCGATTGGCACTAATTACAAAGCGTACTGTATTTTCAATATTTTCTTCAAGAAATTGCTGTGCTTGGTGCTGGAGCTTATCCAGTACTATTTTAATAAATGGTTTGCCATTATATAAACACCAACCTTTATCCTGCCCTCCCATTCGAGTGCCTAATCCTCCAGATAGAATGACAACCGTTATCTTCAAATTAATCTATCTTGCCATAATCGCTTGGCTTTTTCTAGAGCTGTCTTAACTTGAGACTCTTCCATTAGCATTAATGCGACGGCAGTAGTTGCAATAACTGCATTTCGTCCATAGCTATCCTGTTTCTTACCTAACCACAGTTGTAATAGATCGTCGGGTTTCCATGTCTTTTTGCGCATTGTTCTTTCACTAATTGAGGTAAACAAAATATCATTAAAACTATCATTTTTTGTATGGTCAGAAAAGTATAAGTGAGTTAAAGCATCTGGTCGAATTTCTGGCTCGCCCCCTTCTCCTTTAAAAACTAAATTTTTTTGGCTGCCATTAATGTATGAAGACTGATGATGCAGGTTCTCAACCCCTTTATGATAAATGCCTTGCATACAATAATGAGAGTTTAAAGGGTTGAGTAACTTTACGGCTGTATTAAATACTGTTCGCACCCCCAGCTCTTCTTTTAAATGTAATATGGTGCGTAATTGGGGAGCATAACACTTTAACGGTAAATAAACTGGCAGGCTTTGCTTAACAAGAGATGCGGCATTTTTTAAAGAGTTAGCTTGCTTAAAATCAAGCATATCTAAATATTGTTCAACATACTGACGACTTTCAAACTGCCCAGAGTCACCATGCAGTAAAACTTTATAGCCATTTTTAACTAATAACTTTATCATTAATAAAAAATAAGGTGGGTAACGCCATTTACCCGCATAAGCGGCTACATCGAGGTCAATACAAGACTGTTCTTGGTAGTTTGTGTCCACAAACTTTTTACGAATAGCTTTAACAAAACCTTGTAATTCGGCTGGCGTTTCGCCATTTGCGCGCATTAGTAATAAAAATGCACCAAGTTGTTTATCACTAACCTGACCAGCTAGCACCATTTGCATCGCTTGTTCTGCTTCTGGTTCCGTTAAGGAGCGTCTACTTTTAGGGCCTTTTCCTAAAATTCGTAAAAATTGTGCGAAGGGATGATCAGCCATGCTTTAGCCTCTCTCTAATACTAACAACCTCGCCCACAATAATTAAAGCTGGAGATTCTATATCGTTAGAGTTAATTGTCTTAACTAAATTACCTAACTGACAAATAGTATCTTTTTGGTGAATAGTTGTCCCTTTTTCAATAATTGCCACTGGCATATTAGCTGCTATGCCGTGTTCTAATAACCCCTGCTGAATATTAAAGGCATTCTTAATCCCCATGTAAAATACCATCGTATCGCCTGATTGTGCAAGGCGAGCATAATCAATGGTTTTAGAACCTTCTTTTTGATGCCCTGCTACTAGTACTACAGATTGTGAATAGTCACGATGGGTCAATGGAAACCCTGCATACATTGAACAACCAGCAGCGGCTGTTATACCTGGCACGACCTCGAATGAGATGTTATTTTTAACTAACATTTCAGCTTCTTCGGCACCGCGTCCAAAAATATAAGGGTCGCCACCTTTTAAGCGAGCAACCCGCTTGCCTTGTTTAGCTAAATCAATGATGAGTTGCCCAATATCTTGTTGCTCAACTTTATGCCATTTATCTTTTTTACCTACATAAATTCGTTCTGCTTCACGACGCGCCATTTCAACAATTTCAGGAGAAACTAAACGGTCATAGACAATTACATCTGCTTGTTGCAATAACCGCAAGGCTTTAAATGTCATTAAATCAGGGTCTCCTGGGCCTGCTCCAATTAAATAGACTTCTCCATCGGGTTCTATTTGACCTTTTTCTGCCACTTCTTTAATTTTTTTCTTTAGTTGTGTTTCTGCTTCATTGAAGCGGCCATGTACTGCCTTGTCAATAAACGCACCTGCCAACATAGTTTCCCAAA
Organism: uncultured Piscirickettsiaceae bacterium; assembly: GCA_964565985.1. Taxonomy (GTDB): domain Bacteria; phylum Pseudomonadota; class Gammaproteobacteria; order Thiomicrospirales; family Thiomicrospiraceae; genus Hydrogenovibrio. The sequence continues at coordinate 14,200 of CAZMHA010000011.1, forward strand.
AGGCCTTCCTACCATCTAAACTTTTAATAGTATCTTTTACTTGTTGCCGATAACGCCCAACCAAGTCTGCTAGCTTACTAAAGCCATTTGGTATCATGGTTTCTAAACGAGCTTTCATTAATCTAGCTAAGATGGGAGAACGACCTCCTGTTGATATTGCGATTGTCATCGGACTTCTATCTACAATTGCAGGTAGAATAAAATCACAATATTGGGTTTGATCTGCCACATTTACGGGTATATTATTTTGCTGGCAATATTGATAAACTGCTTGATTTACCTGCTCATCATCGGTAGCAGAAATAACATATTTTGGTGGGGTCAACTTTGCTACACTTTCGCTAGAAAAGTTTCCCATTTCCCAAATTATTTTGCCATTTGTTAGGTGGTTTTTCATCTCCACTTTTAATTCAGGGGCAATTACAGTAACAATTGCCCCAGATTTAATGAATAAATCAGCTTTACGAGCAGCAACAGAGCCTCCGCCAACAATTAAACAGTGTTGTTGTTTAATATTTACAAAAATTGGTAAGTAGTCCATGCCTTGCCTTTATAATGATTGGGGTTGTTTATATAATTTAAGTTATTTTAATTCTTTAGCTATTATTGCAGTTAATTCAGGAATACAGCTACCGCAATTAGTTCCCGCTTTAAGACATTGTCCAATTTGTTCAACGCTAGTCAATTTATTTTTATGTATAGAGTACACAATAGTATTAATCCCCACGCTAAAGCAAGAGCAAACTATTTTACCTTCATCTTTTGCACCAGATACTTTGCCAGCTAGTAAACTTAAGCGAGTTTTAGCATCTATTGTGGTTGCTGTAAATATTGAACCTAGCCAACTTGGGTTTGGTAAATCAAGGTTTGGAGACATAAAAAATACTTTGTCTAAACGGCCTTTTATTATTGTTGCACTACGCAAGCTGTTACCTGTTTTATCTTCATAGTTAATTATTTCGCCACTATTACCTAAAATATTTTTGCTCCAAACGGTTTTATTTTTCGGTATATTTGTACAAGCAACTGCATAACGGTAAAATTGCTTACCCGTAATTTTTACCCAGTAATCAAAGTCACTTAATATGCTTTTATCTAAAGGGTAACGACTTATAATAAAACCATGCCATGCCATCGTTAAGGCTTCAATTTTAACAACTGAATGTTTTGATTCTGGCTGCCCAGATAGAGGGTCTACCTGTTCTGCCACTAATACATCTACCCGCCCTTTATTGGAGTATTGCCCTGTCCAATGCATAGGTACAAACAAATCACCTTGGCGTTGGTCTTCAGTAACCTCAACTCTGCCAACAAATTCACCTAGATTGTTTTGTACTTTTGCTAACTCACCATTATTTATGCTAAGTTTGTGTGCATCTTGCGGATTAATTGAGATATAGGGTTCATCTTTATGAGCCATAAGTCTAGCTGTTTTTGCTGTTCTTGTCATGGTATGCCACTGATCTCTAACCCTACCAGTATTTAATATGAAAGGATATTTTTTTGAGGTTTTACTAATCGGTGAGCGTGGGGTAATAGCAATAAACTGAGCTTTGCCTGATGGCGTAAAAAATTTATTGTCAGTAAACATTCGCTTGGTACCCTGCGGATTTTGTTGATTTACTGGCCATTGAATGGGATTTAAGTTAGCGTATTCTGTTGCTGTTATTGCTGAAAAGGCAGAAATATCAAAGTCGCGAGTAGCATTGTTTTCAAAACCAGAGAGTTGAGCATGTTCACGAAAAATATCCGCAGCACTATTATAATTAAAATACTTTTCCCAACCCATGCGTTTGGCAACTTCACTAAGTATCCACCAATCTGGCTTAGCATTTTTTGGTGGCGGCATAAATTGGCGTTGTATAGAAATTGTGCGGTCAGAATTAGTTACTGATCCATCAGTTTCTCCCCATGTTGTGGCAGGTAACAAGACATTACCAACCAAGGTCGTATCAGTGTTTTGCACACAGTCTTGCACTACAACAAAGTCACAATCCTGTAATGCTTTTTTAACCGCATCCGCATTTGGCATAGATACTACGGGGTTAGTGTTCATTATCCAAATTGCTTTTATTTTGCCTTCACCAACAGCTTTAAACATATCTACGGCTTTTAAACCGTTAGTTTGTGCCATATTTTCTGCTTGCCAAAACCTAGCAACTTTATCAATATCTGCGGGCTTATTAAAGTCCATATGTGCTGCTAGTTGGTTAGCTAGTCCACCAACTTCACGCCCTCCCATAGCATTGGGCTGTCCTGTTATTGAAAAAGGCCCGGTACCTTCTTTACCAATTCTAGCAGTAGCTAGGTGGCAATTAATAATGGCATTTGACTTATCTACACCTGAGCTAGATTGATTAACTCCCTGCGAATAAAGACTAACCATTTTTTCAGTATTTGCCGACCAGTCTAACCACTGTTGTAAGTCCGCTTGTTTAAGGTCACATTGTTTAGCTAAAGATACAATGTCGCCTTGTAGTTGCTGTGCTTGAGCAAGAGCTTTATCAAAACCTTCGGTATGGTTTTTAATAAATTGCTGGTCTATCATCCCTTGCGTGTCTAAATAGGCTAATAAGCCATTAAACAAGGCGGCATCCATACCTGGTTTAATTACCAAGTGTAAATCTGCAATATCACAGGTAGCTGTTTTGCGTGGATCAACTACTACAATTTTTAAATTAGGGTTGTTTTTCTTTGCGGCAGCTATGCGTTGATAAACAATGGGATGAGCCCAGGCTGCATTAGAACCTACCAAAGTAATTAAATCAGCATGATCTAAGTCTTCATACGAACAAGGTACTGTATCTGCACCAAAGGCTCGCTTATAGCCAACAACTGCCGAAGCCATACATAACCTAGAGTTAGTATCAATATTAGCGGAGCCCATAAAGCCTTTAATAAGCTTGTTAGCAACATAATAGTCTTCAGTTAAAAATTGCCCTGATACATAAAAAGCTACTGCATCAGAACCATGCTCGGCAATTACTTGTTTGAACTTATTAGCAACGGTGGTTAGAGCTATATCCCAATTAACTTGTTTACCATTAATTTGTGGGTGCAACATGCGCTCATCATAGTTTACAGTTTCTCCTGCGGATGAACCTTTTACACATAATTTACCAAAATTTGCAGGGTGAGTTTTATCACCAATTACTTTTACTTCAAAATTTTTAAAGGTCTGCTTTTTTTTAGGTAAGACAGTGATTCCACAACCTACTCCACAATAAGGGCAGGTTGTTTTTACAGGTTTTTCTGCCAAAAAACATGGTGCTTCCACTAGAGCTTGACCCAAACCTTACTGCCTTTAACCTCTACTGCATAAGCAGGAATAGCCGTTGCTTCATCGTCATCAATATTTTTACCAGTTTTTAAGCTGTAATGTTGCTTATATAAAGGTGCGGCTACCATTAACTCGCCTTTTAAATCACCAACCATGCCTCGCGACATGACAAAGGCTTTGCCAGCAGGGTCATAATTATTTAAGGCATAAACTTCACCATCTACATAAAACAACGCTATTTGCACATCATTAATTAATGCAGCAACGCCTGAATTAGGCACTAAATTTTCTACTGAACAAACCTCAATAAATTCACTCATTATTTACTCCTAATTTATTAAGCCGATTTTATTTCGACAGCTATTCCAGATAATTTTTCTGCTTCTGTTGCAGGCCTTATTTGCCCACGCTCTTGCACAAACAGTTGCTCGGCTTTAGAGTCAACATTTACAAATGAACGGAATCGTTTGGTAAACTCTGGATTATCTAGTGCTTGTTGCCAATCACAGGCATAGGTTGCTCTTAAGTCAGCCATCTGAGTTTCCAACTCTTCACCAAGGTTTAAAGAATCATTAATAACTACATCTTGCAAATAGCTTAAACCACCTTCTAAGTTGTCCATCCAAGTAGCGGTGCGTTGCATTCTATCTGCGGTACGAATATAAAACATTAGCAGTCTATCTACATATCTAAACACTTCTTCTTGAGTTAATTTAGTTGCAAACAAATCAGCATGGCGCGGTTTCATTCCACCATTACCACAAACATATAAATTCCAGCCTTCTTCCGTGGAAATTAAACCTATATCTTTGGCTTGTGCCTCAGCACATTCACGGGTACAGCCAGACACCCCCATTTTCATTTTATGCGGTGAGCGAATGCCTTTATAACGATTTTCTAAATCAATCGCCATAGTAACTGCATCATCTAAACCAAATCTGCACCATGTTGAACCCACGCAAGATTTAACTGTTCTTAGTGATTTAGCATAAGCCTGTCCAGATTCAAACCCTGCATTAAGCAAGGCTTGCCAAATATCAGGCAGGTCATTCATTTGCGCACCAAACAATACAATACGCTGCCCACCATTAATTTTGGTGTAGAGTTTATATTTAGTTGCTAATTCACCAAGTACAATTAATTTTTGCGGAGTTATTTCACCACCTGGTACCCTTGGAATAACTGAGTAGGTGCCATCTTTTTGCATATTGCCAAGGTAATTATCATTGGTATCTTGCAGTTGAATTTTATCTTCTTCTAACGCATAGCTATTCCATAAAGAACCAAAAATACTACCTGCTGCCTGTTTACAAACCTCGCAACCATGACCCTTGCCATGCTTATGTAATAAATCTTTAAAGGTTTTAATTTCTTCAACTTGGCAAATATGATACAAGCCCTGTCTATCATGTTCAAAATGCTCACAAATATCGGTGTTAACTTCAACTCCACGTTTTTCAAGTTCGCTATTTAATACATTGGTAACTAATTGAATACATCCACCACAGCCAGTTCCTGCTTGTGTAGTTGCTTTAATATCGCCCATGGTGCAACAACCAGCTTCTACGGCGGCACCAATATCGCCCTTAGTTACATCAAAACAAGAACATATTTGGGCGGTGTCAGGCAGAGCACCTGGTCCAAACAAATCTGCCCCACCACCATCACGGCTTGGTAATATCAAAGCATCAGGATGCTCTGGCAAATCCATTTCATTGAGCATTAATTGTAAAAGATTACTATAATCTTCTGCATCGCCTACTAAAACCGCACCAAGTAACCTTTTGCCATCTGGAGAAACTACAATTTTTTTATAAATTTCTTCAGGACCGTTTTCATACACATAAGACAATGCATTTTCATCAGTCCCATGCGGATCACCTACTGAACCAACATCAATACCCATTAGTTTTAGCTTGGTACTCATGTCAACACCTTCAAAAGATGCAACTTTTGCATTTAATTGGTCTACTACAACCTGTGCCATTGCGTAGCCTGGGGCAACTAATCCATAAATCATACCGTCATGTAATGCACACTCTCCAACTGCATATACATCTGCATCAGAAGTTAAACATTGGTTATCTATAACAATACCACCACGCGGCCCCAGCTCTAAACCGACTTTACCTGCCAAATCATCTCGTGCTCTAATTCCAACCGAGAATAAAACAATATCTGTTTCTAGTGATTCACCATCAGCAAATACCATTTTATTTAAACAATCGGTACCATCAACAATTTCAGTAGTAGCTTTACTGGTGTGAACATTAATACCTAAATTTTCTATTTTGCGTTTTAAAAGGCCAGCACCACCTTCATCTAATTGCACTGGCATTAGCCTTGGTGCAAACTCAACTACATGAGTTTTTAAACCTAAATCTGTTAAGGCTTTGGCGGCTTCTAAACCTAATAAACCACCACCAACAACCGTACCTACCTTGCCTTTATTTGCAGCGTCTTGAATCGCATCTAAATCTTCAATAGTACGATACACCAAACAACCGTCACGATCATTACCAGGCATTGGAGGCACAAAGGGATATGAGCCAGTTGCCATGATTAATTTATCATAAGCAATAGACACACCTTTTTCAGAGGTAACTATTTTGGCTGTTCTATCAATATCTACCGCCTTATCGCCAATATAAATTTTTACATTGTTTTCTTCATAAAAACCAGGTTTTACTAAGGACAAATCCTCAGCAGTTTTTCCTGAAAAATAAGATGATAAATACACCCTGTCGTAGGCAACCCGCACCTCTTCACAAAAGGTATGTACCTCAAAATTATCGCAATACTCACTAGCAACCAGCTTCTCAACAAAGCTATGCCCAACCATTCCATTACCAATTACTACGATTTTTGTTTTTGCCATATTTAATTACCTCCTCGTACAAACACAACACACTCTATGCCAACACAAAATATAGTTATAAATTCAATGTGTTATGCAAAATAAGCACCTTAACTTATTTTAAAACCTTACCTTTATGCACCATAGAGGATCAAACTGATCCAATGCAGAACAAGAAAGCCTTGGCTCCGTTTTTTAAACATTATTTTGGATAGGAATAAATATTTTAAATGTTGTTTCACCAAGAGTGCTTTGGGCAACAATAAGACCGTCATGGTGTCTTACTACATCTTGAGCTACGGACAAGCCAATCCCCGTTCCTTCTTTTTTAGAACTTACCATCGGGAAAAAAATATTATCTTCAATGTCTTTAGGAATGCCTATGCCCTGATCCGTAACACTGATAACCGCTACTAATGGGTAGCTCTTCGCATCTAGTGTAAAGCTAGATTCTATGCGAGTTTTAAGCGTTAATAAACCACCATGTAGCTGCATTGCTTGTACTGCATTTTTTACAATATTTAAGACTGCTTGCACCATGGATTCAAAATCTAAATTTATATCAGGAATACTTGTATCATAATCTAGTCTTATCGAAATGTTATGAAGTTTTTCCGCATCAATTACTTCTAAAACATAATTTAATAAGCTATGGATGTCATATGGTTCCTTAACTCTATTTTTTGATGGGCCTAACATTTGGTCTACCAAGTTTTTTAAACGCTTAACTTCATTTGTGATAATGTCTAAAAACTTACCTGACTTTTCATCATCTACTGTTTTTTTTCTTAAAAGCTGAGCGGCACCATAAATACCAGCAAGGGGGTTTTTTATTTCATGTGCTAGGGTCTTAACCAGTAATTTACTAGCTTCATACTGATGAGACCTCTCATCTTCTTCAGCTATACGAAATAGTCTTTTGGTATCATACATTTCAATCAATGACCCCTCCATCCCAGATATTTCGAAGTATGATATGGTACAGGTTACAACCCTACTGTCTCCATTTGGAAAATTAATTTCATAATCATGGATGGTTAAGCTTCCAGTACCACAACTATTAATTTCATCCAGTAGTTTAGGTAGTATATATCGCCAGTTTACGCCCACCGTTTTAATCACATTTAATTGCAACAACTCTGCTGCAATCTCATTTATATAGCGTACATTTTCTTGTTTATCCAGCCAAATAACTGAGGTTGTTAGACCTTTTAGAATTTCAGAATCTAATTTAACTTTAATATTATCTGTCAAGCTAACTAACCAAAATTGATTCTGAAAGCTTATAGTCTAGAGCATGTAACTTTCCATCTATTTCTAATGACAATGGCCCATTAAATGGGGCTTTGTAGTTTACTATAAGCTTGGCATTTTTTATCAATCCTATTGAGGAAAAATAACGCAACTCTTCTGGACTTCTATTTTGTATTCTTCTGACTTCTGCGGTGGTTTTTTCTGGGTAGTCTACTAGCGAAACTACATCTTCTAAAATTATTTCTCCATTTTTATCTGGAATAGGTGAACCATGTGGATCTCTTAAGGGTCTTCCTAGTGATTCCCACATTCTATCCGTAAATTTATCACTAATCGCGTGCTCTAATATTTCTGCCTCTGCATCTACTTCATCCCAAGAGTAACCTAGTTTTTCAACCAGAAACTGTTCTAATACGCGGTGTTTCCTAATAATATTTAGTGCAATTTTTTTACCTTTTGGTAAAAGAGATACTCCATAATATGGCTCATATTTTATTAGTCCATTATCGGCAAGCTTTTTAAGCATATTAGATACTGATGCTTGTGAAATAGATAACCTATCAGCAATTGCTGAGGTGCTTACCCCTTTATCATCTATGCTTTTTTCTGCCAATTTGTAAATGGCTTTTAGGTAATCTTCAAATGCTTTACTGGACATTTTCTAGCCTATTTTTTCCTATTTCATCTAACATCATTTCTTGCACTACTGCAGGGTCTGGGAATGAAAACACATATAAAATTGAAAAAATTAATAACATAATAAATCTACCTATTCCTGGCAGTTTAACCAAAGGGTGGCTCATAATAATAAAAGCTAGAGCGGTTATTATTCCGCTCCAAGCAGATAATGTTGCTGCTAGCATTGCCATTAACGCTCCAAAAGCCATTAGATAGTAGTGCCAAGTAAACTTAGTTTTTTGTTTAGAATTTTTATCTTGCACAGGTAGTTTTTCCTATAAAATTAGCGTTAATATTTGTGTTATTTTAAACCATAAAGGGTTAAAAATGAAAAATTCGATAGTTGTTATAGGAATGGGAGAGTTGGGTAGCGTTTTTTCTCGTGGTTTTTTGCGTTTGGGTTATCCTGTACAAGGTATTACTCGTGATATGTCGATAGCAATCATGGCTGAGCAAATCCCAAACCCAACGGCAGTGTTAATTACTGTTGGTGAAGCTGACCTTCATCAAACTATGCAAGCTATTCCTGATGTTTGGCAAGACAATGTTATTTTAATGCAAAATGAGTTACTAGCAAGAGATTGGTTAGCTACTGGGTTAAAAAACCCCACGGTAATTTCTGTTTGGTTTGAAAAAAAGAAAGGTATGGACAGTAAGGTAGTTATTTCTTCTCCTGTATTTGGAAAACATGGCAAATTAGTTGCAGATGCTTTAGCTAGCTTAGATTTACCAACTAGACAACTAGAGACTATAGAACAACTTAACTATGAGCTGGTTAGAAAAAACTGTTACATCTTGACCTCTAACATTGCTGGCTTAGAAGTTGGTGGAAATGTGCAGGAACTGGCAGAGCAGCATGAACAAGTAATGTTAGATGTGGTAAATGATATCCTTGATATTCAAGATTACTTGACTAACACTACAAACGATAGAGAAGAGTTAATTAAGGGTATGCTAGAGGCCTTTAACGGTGATCCTGAACATAAGTGTATGGGTCGTTCAGCACCAGCAAGATTAGAGCGTGCATTGCAAATAGCACAAGAAGCTAACTTAGATGTTGATAAATTAAAGGAAATAAAGAAACTGTAAGAAAAATGGTGGGTCGTGCGCGATTCGAACGCGCGACCAATTGGTTAAAAGCCAA
>CAZMHA010000012.1:0-13941 GCA_964565985.1 uncultured Piscirickettsiaceae bacterium
ATTTACTACTGGATTGTTTCTAGCATCAACTAACTCACCAACAGGGTTAACTCTTAAAGAGGCTGTTCTGGTTAAAGCCTCCGTTCCATCTGGAGCCAAAATAGTAAAAAAACCATCTTCTTTAGTCATTACATCTAAGCTTCTACCAGTAACCTTAACTGCTCCAGGCTCAAAACTAGTTCCTGGCCTTTCAGACATTGAGTAGGCACGAGAATTCCAACCAGGACCCTCAACATGCTGTGCTCTAAACTGGTTAAAATCTTTTTTAAAACCATCAGTGTTTGCATTAGCAAGGTTATTCGAGTTATTAGCTTGTGACAAGCTAACTTCTTTAGCCCCACTCATTGCTACATACAACATTCGATTCATGAAATGACTTCCTAAAATTAAAAGTGGGGTAGCTAATTAAGATACTCTTAAAAAACTCCCCTAACCAGAGCTCTGCTGCGATAAACTCTACGGCTATCTGAACAGTGCTTCCCTTGTGTGCTTACGACTGTAAATAACTTAGTTATTTTTTTGACGCATTTTTTTATTATCATAAAGAACAAAGCACTTGCCATGCCAAAGAAAGATTAAAGCTATTCAGCTAACTGCCGATATAAAGATTGGGAAGGGTATAAACAAAAAAACCGGCAGTATTTGCCGGTTCTTTTGATTTTTTGCTTAGTTATTATAGATTAATAACGGTTTGGAACAGGGTTTGTGATGTAGATATTACCTGAGCACTAGCTTGGTAAGTTCGTTGCGTTTGAATCATATTTACTAGTTCACCAGTTGTATCTACATTAGAGAACTCTAACGAACCAGCTTCAATACTACCAAAACCATTTTCTTCTGGCGGGCTTATTTGTGAGGTTCCTGAACCAAATGATTCTGCATAGGTTTGTCCACCTAACTTATCCAATCCATTTTTATCGGTAAAGTTAGCTAAACCTACCTGTGCAATAGATAAAGAACGACCATTAGAATATCTTGCCTCAATAACCCCGTCACTATTAGTACTTAGACCAACTAAATCGCCAATTTTAAAACCGTTTTGAGTTACTCCTCGAGCATTATTAGTACCAGCAAACTGTGTCATTTTTGAAAAATCAACATCAATATCAACCGCTACAGCTTGTGGATTACCAAGAGGATCTGCTGCACCAGAAAAAGGTACATCAACGATCCAGTTTAGAGTTGTTCCTGTACTACCTGTTGCCGTCCAATCAGCCGCCCCTAAAGGAGAATTAGCCACATCTGTACCAACAGGTGCAGCAGAATTATTCGGAGTTAGAACATCTACTATAGTACCGTCTGTATTAAAGCGTAACTCAAATATTTGTCCATCAAGCCTATCTGTACCAAGTGGTGCAGGGGTTGGAACATCCGCTCCCGTTGCGTCAAGCAAGCTACCGTTAACAGGATTAGATACATGACCACTAGTACTGTAAGTATCTGTTTCTGGGTTATAATCTTGCATACTATACTGAACAATCCAACTACTGTATTTATCATTAGCTCCATCACCATTATAATCATTGGTAGATAAGGCAACTGAAACAACATCTCTTTTATAAAAACTAGCCGTTAGTCTATGTTCACCACCTAAAGAATCATGAATATCTTTAGTAATAGTAAACTCAGGTGTTCCTGAGTAAGGGTTACTACTAACATTGTTACCATCTTCAAAGTTAACTAGTTTTGTAAGGTTAGGAATAAGACCTACAGTGGTAGGGTCAGCAACACCTTCATTATTTGTATCTTGATTGTTATTTGCTTCACCATTTAGGTTAATATCATATGACATTTCATCTGTTGCTCTAGGAGTTCTATTTAAACTGTCTAGATTAATAGAACTTAAAGTTGTTTCAAATACTGGTACATTTTCCGTAGAAGCCGTCTGATTTAATAAAAAACCTTGTAGTTGATTGCCTGATTGACTGGTAACAAAACCCTCTTTATCTAATTTGAACGATCCATTTCTAGAATAAAGAGCAGGAAATTTATCTGTTCTATCATCAAGGATAAAGAAACCTTCACCATCAATTGCTAAATCTAAATCCCTACCTGTATTATTAATCGTTCCCTGACCAAAATCTTGTGTGTAATGTCCTACTCTTACTCCATTACCAGGAGAGTGTTGACTGCCTGAAAACATATCTAAAAACTCTGCTCTTGAACTTTTAAATCCTACTGTTTGCGCATTGGCAAGGTTGTTAGAAATAGTTGTTAAACCATTCGATGCGGCATTAATACCACTTAGTGCGTTTAAATCAAATGAAGCCATCTGCCTTCTCCTTTTAAAAAAATATTTTTTTATTTATAAACTTATTTCAGTAACAGAACTCATCGCAATCTTCTCACCTGTTGCCAGTGTTAAAGTTGTGCTACCGTCTGTTCCAATTGATATACCATTTACTCTTGCAGGCACTACGGTCTTAATAGATTTACTATCTCCATTTTCATCCATACCAAAAACCGTTATGCTGTACTGCCCTGTACCCTTAACAATTCCTGAATCATCTTGACCATTCCAAGTTACAAGTTCTTCTCCGGTGGATAAATTACCTACATTTATTTCCTTAACAACACCATCTGCATCTGAAATAACAACAGTTACATCTGTTAAAGGCTTATCTAAAGATAGCTTTATATCAGTCGGTCTCTCTGCTGTATGACTTATTTCCGTACCTTCTACCTGCACACTTTTACCAATCAAAGAGGATGCTTGCATTGTTTGCATAGCTTGAAAGCCTGCAACCATAGCTGTAATAGAACTATTCATAGTATTTGTTGATTCTAGCTGACTCATTTCTGTTAAGTCTGAAACAAAGTTAGCCGGGTCAACGGGCTTACTTGGATCTTGATTTTGTAACTGAGTTGTCAATAACAATAGAAATTCTGCTTGCCCTAATTCTTGACTAGGAGCGAATATAGAAGAATTAGATCCTTGTTTTAAACCTGATATGTATTCTGCACTGTTTACATCATTAACTGCCATAGTAGTATCTCCTAGTTTTTACCTAATTGAATTGTTCTAAGTAATATTTGTTTTGTAGTATTCATCACTTCAATATTTGTTTCATAACTTCTTGAAGCATCTAGCATATTAGCCATCTCTTCAACCACATTTACATTCGGTCTAAAAATAAATCCGTCTTTATTTGCCATTGGATGATTAGGGTTATACTCCATTTTTAAAGGTTCTTGGTTTTCAACTATTTCATGAATTTGCACTCCTGCAATATCATCGCGTTTATTTCCCCACTTATCATCTAAGATGGTTTTAAATACGGGTTGTTTGGAACGATAAGTTTCATCGGCATTTGAACTTATACTGTTTACATTGGCAATGTTGGATGCAATTGTATTTAACCTAATGGTTTGCACATGCATACCCGTTGCTGAAATATCTAATGTTGGAAATACTGACATTTAATTACTACCTTCTAAATTATTCGCCGCGTAATGCGCCACGAATTCCTGTTATTTTGGCATTTACCATTTCTAGAGTTGCTTGGTACTGCATAGCATTCTCCATGAATTTTGATTTTTCGATATGCGTTTCAACCGTGTTGCCATCTAATGCTGGTTGAGTAGGCTGGCGATACTTTAAATAGTCTCCAGTACTAGCAATTGCAAAGCCTTCTATGTGCCTTGAACTTGTTCTATCCATATCAAAATTAAACTTTGACGAGTCTAACTCTTCTTTAGCTGCATTCATCTGCTTACGCCAATCTAAATCTCTTGCTTTAAAATTAGGAGTATCTGCATTAGCAAGGTTATTTGCTAAAAGAGCCTGTCGCTCTTTTCTAACCGCCAATGCTTGTTCATGTATGCCAAAAATAGATTCCATATTCTTTGCCTTATTTAATATTGCAAACAAGAAAGCAAACTAAATGCCAAAAACAAAAAAATATTCTAAAGTTATTTTACAAGCCACGACTATCGGCAGAGAAAGCCAAAACTTTAATAAAAAAATGAATTTTTTTATATTTATTTAAAATACTTTCTTTGGATATATGTACATCAAAAAGAGAATAGGCAATTGTTGCCATATGAATAAAACATAGAGAAAGGTTAGAAATGCAATAAGACTAGTTTCTGTCTTATCTTAGATTAAAAGGTTACTACCAAGTTTGAACTTCATCTCCAACCTGAATTAAGCCATCTTTACTGACTACCTTTGCAATAGCAAACTTAGAATGAATTCGTGTTATTTCAAGGAAGCCTGCAGGTTTAGAATCAAACCCTAAATTTACCCCCCCCCTCATAATTGAACGACCGAAGTTATGGTAAACGGATAGTTCATCACCAACCCTTGCTCCAGATTCTGCGGATAAATGCAAAATATAATCCTCTCCACGAATATCAATAATGCTGCTCTTTAAGGTTTTGCACTTTAAATATTGATATACATCGGAGCTAGACTGTTCCAGTAAACTAGTAAAAGCTTTTCCTGTATTGGTTGCAAAAAAAGAATTGGTCCCAAATGCTCTATCACGACCGACAGTTACACTACCTTTTAGCTTAATTCCATGAATTTTTTGATAAACAACTTGTCTAGTAACCAAGTCAACCACAAAACCTTCTACCTCTAAATAACGAGAATTTGGTTTAACATCATGATTATAAAATCTTTTAACACTATTCCAAATATTACTACTTTCATTATGGCGAGAAACTGAGCGAATCACATTCAAGATTAAGTACTGAGCACCAGTATCATTTCTTATCGGATCCAAAACTTCTTTTGATAGGTTAGGGGAAAGGACTTGCTCTTCATCTTGCAAGTGAGTGCCTGAATGTAATAGCTCTAAATTGTTATAACCTTTTATTGAGAGCTGCTTTTTTAACGCTACTTGATAACCAGACCTTAGATTTGTAATATCTCTAGCTGCATAACTATTGGTGAGCAATACTTGGGCAACCACCGCTTTAGGTTGTAAATGGTTACCAAGTACATTGCCACAAACACTAGGGTCTTCAGTTAAACAAACATCTAAGGTAACTTGGTATGTTGTTGACTTTATGCCTTTTATTGGCATACCTTCTTTATCAAACATATCATCAAAACTTAATTCTTTTAATCCTTCATTTGCCACCCTAAACTTGGATACTTTTGATTGTGTAGTAAAACGAGTTGCATCTTTAACTAGAGAGAAGTTACTAACTTTTTGGCTAGAGGAAATTTTTAAATTACTTTGCATGCTGGCATTTTTTAAAGCATCTCTTATCGCCATTTTTCTTGCAAACTTTTTTGTTACTCCTTCGGTAGTATGTGTACCAGTTACAGTTACACATTTTGCTGGATAGGTATCAGACCCAGCAGTTATACTACTAAACCCAAGCAAAACATTAAAACAAATTAGTAAAAAAGTTATTTTTTTCATATTATTTATACTGAAATGTCCTTGTGTATTGCTAGTTCTTTTACTGAATTTATTCTGTCAATAATAACCTGACCTAATTCTTCAGGCTTCCACTTAGAAATAAACAAATCTGCTCCTACTTTTTTAGTTAGGGTATCGTTAAATCCTCCACTCAATGATGAGCTTAATACTATATACATATCTGAAAACCTAGGGTCTTTTCTTATATTTTTTGTTAAAGTATAGCCATCCATTTCTGGCATTTCTATATCTGAAATAAGCATTAAAATTCTTGCAGTAACTGGTTCAGAAAACCCTTTATCAGCTTCATTTGCCCATTTATTAATCAATTCAAAAGCCTCTTTACCATTTTTCATTATTTGATTAGCAAGACCAAGTTTATCTAAAATACCTTTAAGCTGTCCTCGTGCAACACTAGAGTCATCTGCACCTAGTACAAAAAACTCATTATGACCAATTTCATCTTTATATCTTGAAATAAACTCATCAGAGACTTCTACTTTAGTTCCGGACACCTCAGTTAATACCTTCTCAACATCTACTATTTGTACTATTTGATCATGAACTCTAGTTATACCGGTTAAATAGTTCACATTCATTAATGTATCAGGTGGTGGTAAAATATCATCCCAACTTAAATGAACAATCCTATCAACATTTTCAACTAAAAAGCCTTGTACGGTACTATTAAACTCTGTCACAATGGTTAAGCTATTTTCATATTCATCAGGGACAATGGGATCTAAATCTAAAGATTTTGCTAGATCAATCATTGGCATAGTTTGCCCACGAATATCAGCAACACCAACAATTCTTGGATCAGCTTTTGGAACTGAAGAAACTTGAGGGGTTCTTATTACTTCCCTGACTTTAAAAACATTAATTCCAAACAACTGCTCTCCTTTTATTTTAAACAATAAAAGTTCCATGCGGTTCATCCCCGCAAGAGAGGTTCTTTGATCAACTTCTTTTAAAAATTCTGACATTTTAAAGCCTTCCTATAACAAATTTTATTTCAAATACATGAAAAACAATTCCTTTTCAGTTAATATAACTGAAAAAACACTAGTAAGCAAAAGACTAGATAAACTATTTTAAGGCATAAGATAAACAACAAAATGAAAAAAACTTACCATTATTTAATATCTTACTCATTGTTAACTCTACTATTCATGTCTATTTATAGCCTGTCTTTTGCTAAGAACTCTAATCCAGTCTACTCTGCTCAATCTCAGCAAGCGTTACACGACATGGTTCTTGAACACCTAAAGCAAAAAACTGCCCAAAAAATGAAAAACCGAAAGATTTCTATTAATCCAATTAGCAAAAGAATAGCTCTACATGCTTGCAACACTGGCATTTCTTTAGAAGATAAATCTTCAGATAAGTTTTGGGGGAGAATGACGATTAAACTTGAATGTCCTAAACCAAAGTGGAAAATATATGTAACAGCAGAAGTAACAGGAGACCTTTCTGTTATCGTGGCTACCCAAGGAATATTAAAACAAAGCGTAATTACTGGATCTGATATTAAATTAGTTCACTTGCCTTACAAGCGTGTTCACAGATGGTCTATGCGAGATTTAGACGCTGTAATAGGTATGCGTAGTAAAAAAAACATTGGCCCAGATTCTATTATTACTATAAATATGTTGCAACCTCCCTATTTAGTTTTCAAAAATCAGCCGATAACTATTTTGTCCTACATAGGTAATTTAAAAGTTACCTCTAAAGGTATTGCTTTAAAGAGTGGCACCAAGAAACAACAAATACCTTTTAGAAATAGTTCTTCGGAAAGAATATTAAAAGGCATAGTTATTGCTCCCAACATAGTTTGGGTTCCATAAAAAAACAATTAAGTTTTAAAAAAAGGCTAAAGTTATTTGAAACTTGGTCGATACAAACTATAGAAAGTTATATTTATTTAAATTAGAATATACAAATTGTAAAAATAAATTGTAAAAATGATAAGGAAAGTATCATGGATATTAAAAGCATATCAACAGGGTTAAATGCCCGTACAACAGACAATAATCAGCCACAAGTTACTAAAGCTACTGGTCAAAACGATACTGCAGCTAAAGCGGCTACAGATAAGGTTACTATATCTTCTTCAGTTCAGGACTTAGAGCAACAAGCGAAAACAAGCTCTGTTGACAATTCTGCTCGTATAGAAAGGTTAAGACACGCTATTGAAGACGGCAGTTACAAAATTGATGCTGAAAAAGTAGCTACTAAATTAATAGAAACAGAACTTATTTTAGCTGGTGCTTAATTTAAATGAGCCTTAAAACTATTGATATAGAAAGCCTTTCCAAAAACATCAGTAGTTTACTGTCCTTATTAATAAAGTTCGAAAACATTCTTGTTAAAGAAGCCTCTGTATTAAAAACTTCTGATATAGATATTCTTATAAAAATTATCAATGATAAACAAACCATTTCTCAGCAGATAGAAAAAACTTTTAGTCTGCTATCTAAAAGTGCCAACAACACAACTAAAGATTTCTTTTCTATTAGTTCATTTATGGAAAAAGATAATTTCAGATCTTTACCTGCTAAGTTACAAGAAACTTTTAAAAAAGTTGAATTAATAACAGTTAGTTGCCATGATAAAAATATAGCAAATGGTATTTCTGTACAGACTTTAAATAACTTTAATGAAACTTTTCTACAACTCTACCATGGGCAAGACCCACAAAGTAAAACCTATACTTCTACAGGCAGTTCTTCAACTTCTAGCAATAAATCTACTACGCTAGGAAAAGCTTAAGCAGACTTAACCTTTCTATTTGGCTTACTTTGTGCTTAAATTAAAACAATTATTTAACAACTTAAGAAGTTTAATAAAATGAAACAAGATAATAACCGTTCCTTTTTTAGAATTGATACCATGATTCCATGTGGTTATAGAATTTTAACCGCGGAAGAAGCAAACCGTAAAGAACCTGCCGATATCCAAGATACTCAGTACATTGAAGAGCATTTCTTAAATGACTTACACAAGCTTGATGAGCAAATTAAAGAATCCATTGTTAAATTTTCTGAAAGAAGCAATGTACTTGGTAAAACTCTTGCTGCTTTAGACAGTAAGCTAAACTTTATTATTCAAACAATCGACACAAAAAGTTTATCCAAGTCCATTCCGTTACGAATGGTTAATATAAGTGCTAGTGGAATTATGTTTAATGTTGAGGAAAAAATAGACATTAACTCTAAAGTAGAAATATTATTACAACTTCCCGAAGAAGACGCTTTTATAATTAGCTGTGATGTAGCTAATATTAAACCTCAAACAGACGGTTCTTCTTCTGTAGCTTTAAAATACAAAGGTATTTCTGAAGAAGATACTAGAAAAATAATTTTCTTTATTCAAACTAAAGAACTAGAGGTTGCTAATAATAAGCAATAGAAATACGGGCGTAGATGAATAGTCATAAAAACTAATTCCTACGCCAGCTAGTTCCCTCTTTAGAATCGAGTAATTCAATTTTATTTGCCAACAACTCATCTCTTATTTCGTCCGAGCGGGCGAAATCTTTATTTATTCTTGCTGTTGCTCTTTCATTAATTAAAAGCTGAATTTTTTGTTCGCTATATTCAGAGTCTGTTGGTTGTGACTTAAAGAAATTTGTAGCACTTTGTTCTAATAGACCTATATTATTTGCTAGGTTTTTTAATTCTGCGGATAACTCTACCGATTTACTTTTATTCACTTCTTTTGCTAGATCAAACAAAATAGCTAGAGCCTTGGGAGTATTAAAATCGTCATTCATCGCCTTCATAAACTGTTCTGTATATTCAGAACTGCTTGCAAGTTTATTACTTGGCACAACTAATTCTAAAGCAGAATATAATCGACTTATACTGGTTTTTGCTATATCTAAATTTTCTGTTGAATAGTTAACTGGGCTACGATAATGGCTCGCCAATAAGAAGTAGCGAATAACTTCTGGATGATATTTTTTTAATACTTCACTAATAGTAAAAAAATTGCCTAAAGATTTTGACATTTTTTCATCATCAACTCTTACTAAGCCACAATGTAACCACGAGTTAGCAAAGCGTTCACCAGTTGCACACTCTGCTTGTGCTATTTCATTTTCATGATGAGGAAAGGTTAAGTCTGCCCCACCACCGTGTAAATCAAAGTGGTTTCCTAGGCATTTTGTTGCCATAGCAGAACATTCAATATGCCAACCTGGACGACCATTTCCCCAGGCAGAATTCCATGCTGGTTCATTTTCTTTAGCAGCTTTCCATAGTACAAAATCAAGCGGGTCTTTTTTAGCTGTATTTACTGCTACCCTTGCTCCTGCACTTAAATCGTCAACATTTTTGCCAGATAAACGACCATAATCTTCATCAGACCTAACACTAAAATATACATCGCCGTTATTAGCCGCGTAGGCATGTCCTTTTTCAATCAGCGTCACAATCATGCTTTCTATTTCAGGCATATGTTCGGTTGCTAGTGGTTCTTGATCAGGTCTAAGTACATTTAATGCGGTTTCATCTTCATGCATTGCATCAATAAAACGACGGGTTAGGGCTTGGATAGTTTCTTTATTTTCTAATGCTCGTTTAATTATTTTATCGTCAATATCGGTAATATTGCGTACATAGGTAACTTCATAACCAAGGTTTCTTAGGTGGCGAACAATCATATCAAACACCACCATTACACGAGCATGACCTATATGGCAATAGTCATAAATAGTGATGCCACAGACATAAATACCTACTTTATTTTTTTGAATAGGTTCAAAAATTTCTTTTTTACGCGTTTCGGTGTTAAATAATTTTAAACTCATTAATCTAACTACTCCAAGTGTCTCTTAAACCTACAGTTTTGTTAAAAACTAGTTCGCTAGATTTATTATCACGGCAAAAATATCCTTCTCTTTCAAATTGAAAAGATTTTCCTGTTTCTACTGTCGCTAAACTTGGTTCAATATAACCTGTTTTTATTTCTAAGGAATTAGGGTTTATTACTGATTCAAAGTCTTCTGCTTTTACTGGGTTTTCTACCTTAAATAGTCTATCGTATAGGTGAAATTTTACAGAAACCGCAGTGGTTGCTTCTACAAAGTGAATAACCCCTTTTATTTTTCTTCCATCTGCTGGGTTTTTACCTAGTGTATCAGCATCATAGCTACAATAAATTGTGGTAATTTCTCCCTCTGCATCAGTATCAAACCGCAAAGCTTTAATCACATAGGCATTACGCAGTCTAACTTCCCTATTTATTGCTAGCCTTTTCCATTTTTTATTAGGTGCGGTTTCAATAAAATCTGCTCTATCAATATAAAGTTCTTTACTAAAATTAATAGTTCTTTTGCCCATTTCTTCATTTTGTGGATGGTTTGGGGCTTGAATAGTTTCTAAACCATCTGCATAATTTTCTATAATTACTTTTACAGGATTAATTACCCCCATAGTTCTAGGGGCATTCATATTCAAATCATCACGCACTGCGGCTTCTAAAATACTCATTTCGGTCATGCTATCTACTTTGGAAATACCGATTCTATCCGCAAAGGTTTGAATAGAAGCAGGAGTATAGCCTCTTCGACGCATACCAGAAATAGTTGGCATTCTAGGGTCGTCCCAGCCAGTAACTAGTTTGTCGGCAACTAGCTGTTGTAGTTTGCGTTTTGACATAACTGTGTATTCTAAATTTAACCGTGAAAACTCATATTGATGTGGGCGGTTTGGCTTATCAAAATCATTAATATGTTCCAATATCCAATCATATAAACGGCGGTTATCTTGAAATTCTAAAGTACATAATGAATGGGTAATGCCCTCAATAGCATCAGATAAACAATGGGCAAAGTCGTACATTGGATAGATGCACCAATCATTGGCGGTTTGATGATGGTGGGCAAATTTAATTCGGTAAATAGCAGGATCTCTTAAGCACATAAAGCTAGATGACATATCTATTTTTGCTCTTAAAATGCACTCTCCTTCTTGATAATCACCAGATTTCATTTTTTTAAACTGTGTTAGGTTTTCTTCGATACTAGTTTCTCTATAACTACTATTTTTTCCTGCTTCAGTCAGGTTGCCACGAAACTGTTTAATTTCATCTGCTGTAGAAAAATCAACATAGGCTAAACCTTTGCTAATTAATTGCTCGGCATAATCATAAAACTTAGCAAAATAATCTGAAGAAAAATGTATTTCATCAGCCCATTTAAAACCTAGCCACTCAATATCTTTTTTGATAGCTTCTACAAATTCAATATTTTCTTTAGCAGGGTTAGTATCATCAAAACGCAGATTACATTCACCTTTGTAGTCTTCAGACAGCCCAAAATTTAAACATATAGACTTGGCATGACCAATGTGCAGGTAGCCGTTTGGTTCAGGGGGGAATCTAGTTTTTATCTTAGTATGTAGATTTTGTGATAAATCTTTATCTATAATATTACGAATGAAATTAGTAGGTTTAGCGGCTATTTCCGTCTCGCTCATGCTTGCTTTACTCTGTTTGAAATTATAATCTTAAAATTATAGCATTATCATAAAATATTGATAGAATACCTACAACAAATTTTACAAAAATTAAGGGAACTTTAATGAAACTAACTATCTTTTACAATCCAGCTTTATACATACTAGCACTTTTAATGCTACTTTCATCCAGTGCAACTATGGCATTAGAAAACAATTCTCCACAGGTAAAATTAAAAACTAATTATGGCGATATTGTTTTAGAACTTAATTACAAGAAAGCTCCTGTTTCTGTAGAAAACTTTCTTCGTTATGTTGATGAAGGTTTTTATAACGGCACTATTTTTCACCGCGTAATTCCTAATTTTATGGTGCAAGGAGGTGGTTTTACTAAAAACTTTACTAAAAAGAAAACTCATGCTCCTATAATCAATGAGGCTGACAATATGATTTACAACAGAATCGGTACAGTTGCCATGGCAAGAACCAACGACCCTCATTCTGCATCATCCCAGTTTTTTATAAATGTTTCGCAAAATACATTTTTAGATTTTAGAGAAAAACATGGTCGTGCTTGGGGTTATGCGGTATTTGGTAAGGTTATTTCTGGCATGAAAGTGGTTAATACAATTCGTAAAATTAGAACAGGTTTTAAAAATGGTATGAAAGATGTACCAAAAGAAGATGTTATTATTATAAAAGCTACTCAAATAAAGGGCTTAAGCTATAAAGAAATTAAAAAGAGAGAAGCAAAATGACACAAGTAGTTTTGAAAACCAATAAAGGCGATATTACCGTAGAAGTTGACCATGAAAAAGCTCCAATAGGTGCAGAAAACTTTGTCCACTACGCTATGGAAGGTTTTTATAACGGCACAATTTTTCACCGTGTAATTCCTGGTTTTATGGTACAAGGTGGCGGTATGTTACCAGGTATTAAAGAGAAAGAAGCTGGCGAACCAATTGAGAATGAAGCGGACAATGGTTTAAAAAACATCCGTGGTTCACTTTCTTATGCCCGTACTCAAGACCCACATTCAGCAACTACCCAGTTTTTTATGAATCTAGTTGATAATGAATCTTTAGACCATACTGGCAAAGATGACTTTCGTTGGGGCTATGCCGTATTTGGACAAATTATTGAAGGTATTGAAGTAATTGATGATATTGCAAAGGTAGAAACTACCAACCGACAAGGTCATGATGATGTACCTGTTGATGATATTATCGTCGAAAAATGTTTTGTCTTAGAAGGCGACTAGGTAAAAACAGTGGAAAAGGTTATTATCACCGCAGACATTCATCTTCTTGCCGATGATAAGCACCCTATAAACCAAAATTTTTATAAATTTTTAAAAACTGATGCATGCGATGAAGTAACCAAATTATATTTAATTGGTGATTTATTTGAAGTATGGATTGGTGATGATATTAATTTGCCTGCATATAAAACAGTCATTAAAATTCTTAAAGACTTAACTGATTCTGGTTTAAAAATTTACCTACAGTATGGTAACCGTGATTTTTTGATGGGTGATGCTTTTTGGCAGGCTACAGGAATAACAAAACTAACCGAACCAACCTTAATACAACTTAATGGTATAGAAGCTATTCTTGTCCATGGTGATAGCCTTTGTACCGATGATATAGACTATCAAAGAATGCGCAAATGGTTTAGAAGCTCTATTATTCAATGGCTATTTTTAAAACTTCCCCAAAAAACCCGTATTAAAATTGGTGAGAAGATGCGCCAACAATCACAACAACATAGCTCGAATAAAACTGATGCTATTATGAATGTAAATCAACAGGCGGTGGCGGAGCTATTTAAACAATTTCCTGATTGTAACAACTTAATTCATGGACATACCCACCAACCAAAACTACATACATTTAGGTTAAATAAACATACCAAACATAGATGGGTTTTAGGAGACTGGAGTCCTAAAGCTGAATATATTGTAATTACAGATAAGATAGAATTTAAAACTTCTTAGTCCCAAAACTCTTAAACCCCCTGCTCACCATGTGTGAAAAAGGGGGGGGGGGGGGGGGGAAAAAACCCCTTTTATGCATGGTAGGGTGATAAAACATATAAAAGAA
>CAZMHA010000012.1:13951-22155 GCA_964565985.1 uncultured Piscirickettsiaceae bacterium
AAATTGTTACAAACCCTCCTGATGCAAATCTTACACCCCCACCCTAAAAAAGGTAAAAAAGGGGGGGGGGGGGGGGGGTAAAAACCGCATTTATAGCTGGCTAGCATCTATAACCTCTTGTAAGAACTTTTTATTAAGATTTTTGCCACTTATCTTAATTTCCCCTAAAGCGTGTTCACAGCCAAAAGTATCCCAACGATTTATGGTTACTTCTAAAGCAACGGGGTTGGAGTACTCGGTTGTTAAAATTTTACCCTTAATTCGCCAAATATCCATTTGTAAGTTTTGTTTACAGGCATCAAGCCCTGCCATTAGGTGTTCTAAGTTTAGGGTTGCTGGGCTAAAAATAACTGTTTGAAGTTGTAGCTGTTTTGCAATAGTTTTTGAAGTTTTAAGATGTTGTTCAATAATAAAATCTTCTTTAATACTTTTATGGAATAACCTTAGTATATGTAGCTTAGGGCTATTCTCTTTAACCCACTTTTGCCAAAAAACCTGAACATCTAAACCCGACTCTTCTGCAAAACAAAATATAACTAAGCTACTTATTTTGGCATTTTCTTTTAAAAACACTTCTGCTTTTGTATTATTTAATTTAGAACGCACATCAATAACTAACCAGTTTACGCCTTGTTGGTAATTATGGGTAAATATGGGTAATTTTTTAAATTGCTGTTTGTCTAAATAGCTATTAAGAGCTTGTTTAACTATATCTTTACCTGAACCTGGCAAACCTAATAGGTTCAGGTTAGTCATCTAAACACTGTTTATAGTTAGCCATTAATTGCTCCATAACCTGTACTGTATCAAGGTTTTTGTCGCCCATTGCATTTATCTCAACCACCCTAACTTTATGTTTTAATTCAGCGATTAAAGCTGTAATTTGTTTTTTTGAGCCGTGTGGAGATTTAAAAATACAGCGAACATTTTGCTTTTCTATCCGCTTTCTTAGCTTAACTATTTTTTGCAATCCTGCCCCTGCATCATTGGTTTGAATTGATCCAAGGTTGTTTAAGCTGTGTTTTTTTTCAAAATACTGAAAGCCGGCATGCTGAACTATAAAGGGCGTGTTTTTATATTTTGCTAGTTTATTAGTTATAATTTTATCGGTTTTAGCTAGTCTATTAAGCCATTGTTGCTTATTTGGAACTGATAATATCTTTGTCATTTTTTTTACAAAAATTTGGATATTTGATAAGTCCAACCAAAGGTGTGGGTCAAAATCATTATGATGCTGGTCATTGTGCGAACCAGTTGTTACTTCTCTAATTAGCATGCCTTCTAAAGAAGAAAATACTATATGCTGTGCTTTACTATTTTTAATTGCTTTAGTCGCCCAGTCATCTATACCTAAGCCAATCGAAATAACTAAATCCGCACGATTGATTGTTAAAAGCTGTGATGGTTTTAAACTAAAGTGATGTGCGGACTGATTATTACCTAATAATACTGTTAGTTTATCACTAGAGGAAAGCAGAGGCTTAATTGCCGAAGCCAATGGAGCGATAGTTACTACTATATTTTTTGCCAAGGCAGAAAATGAAGCTAAACTTAAAAACAAACCTAAAAATAAAACTGAAACTATTTTCAAAGAACTCTCCTATCTTTGTACAATTATCATTATGAAAAATAACCAAGATATTTTACCACTTATTCAAGCTACAAACATTTCTCATCAGTATAAAAATAGGCAAGTTTTGTCTGAGGTTTCATTTGCAATCTACCCAAATGAAATAGTAACTTTAATTGGTCCTAATGGTGCAGGAAAATCTACCATTTTAAAAATATTATTGGGATTAGAAAACCCAACCAAGGGAAAAATATCTAAACAAGAAAAACTTACCATTGGCTTTATGCCCCAAAAGGTACAGTTAGATAGTTCTTTGCCCCTAACAGTAACAAGGTTTTTACAACTTGCTGGCAAACAAAACTTGTTAAAAAGCCTATGGCAAAATAATAACGAATTAGATGTAACAGCTACCCTAAATGAATTAGGCATTTTATCTTTAAAAAGCCAACAACTTAAAAACCTTTCTGGTGGCGAGTTTCAAAGGGTTTTACTTGCTAGAGCAATTATAAAAAAGCCACAGCTTCTTATTTTAGATGAACCTGTGCAGGGTATAGACTTACAAGGGCAAGCAGAAATATACCATATTATTAATGAAGTAAAAGACCGTTTAAAATGTGGGGTTTTGATGGTTAGTCATGATCTACATATTGTGATGAAAAACTCCCATAAAGTGCTTTGTTTAAACCAACATTTGTGTTGTTCAGGCTCGCCAAGTTCAGTTTCAGAAAATAGCGATTTTCAAAAAATGTTTGGTACTGATTTTAATGAAGTTGCCCTTTATGAACATCATCATAACCCTAGCCAATGTGATCATACCCATGGCAAGGAAGGTGAATAGTGCTTGATATAATTCTTAGCCCTCCTAGCTTTATAATTATGGCATTGGTAGGAGGTTTGCTAATAGCCACTATATCTGCTCCTTTAGGAGTATTTATGGTTTGGCAAAGGCAGTCTTATTTTGGTGCTACCCTTGCCCACTCGGCTTTATTAGGTGTTGGACTTGGGTTTTTACTGGATATTAACCCTACCTTTGCGATAATATTTATCTCTATTAGTATAGGTATTTTCTTATTTATACTAGAACAAAAAAGTTTACTATCTACGGATACTTTGCTGGGTATTTTGGCTCATAGTAGTTTAGCTTTGGCTTTAATTATTATTAGCCTACAACCTAATGTACAAGTTGATTTAATGAATTATTTGGTTGGGGATATCTTGTCTATTGATACGCTGGATATTGTATTGTTAGTAGGATTATTGCTTTTAACACTAGTGTTTTTTGCTAGTTATTGGAATCCGTTATTAAACCTAACTCTTAATAAAGAACTGGCGCAAACTGATGGCATTAATATTAAAAAAGTTCAATTGGGCTATATCTTACTGCTGTCACTATTAATTTCTTTAGCCATAAAGATAGTTGGCATTCTACTAATTACCTCCCTATTAATTATCCCTGCCGCTTCTGCACATCTTTTATCTAAAAACCCCGAGCAAATGTTGGTATATACATTTATTATCGGCATTATTTCTATTGTCGGCGGGCTTTTATTATCCCTAGCTATTGATAGCCCAACAGGTCCAAGCGTGGTTATTTGTGCTACAGTTATCTTCCTATTAAGCCTTATTAAATCAAAGCCTTAAGGAGACACTGAATGACCGCGATTAGAATGTTACTGAGAAAAAATGTGCACCAAGTTTCGTTAAATGCGTCGTAACAACTAGTTATTGCGTCTGATTTTACGGAAGTTGTCGTGCCTTTTAGCCAGTAAAAAATAATTGGCGGTTGTTCAGGGCTTCCTTAACCTCTTATAGTTTTGCGGGGGGGGGGGGTAAAATCCTGTAAAAACTAGATTTTGTTATAGGTTTTGAAGGTAAATGAATATTGGTGTTTTTCATCACTTGGGTGGAATTCGCTGCTAGTTTCTTGCCAGTCGTTATTTGACCAAGTTGGAAAACGTGTATCGCCTTCTATTTCTGCATCAACAATAGTTATAAAAAGTTTACTTGCTTGTGGCAACATCATTTTATAAAGTTGTCCGCCACCAATTATCATTATTTCTTCGGTATTACAGCTTTTAATTGCTGCTTCTACCGAACTATATAAATCTGCACCCTTAGCATCAAAACTGTAATTACGGCTAATCACAATATTACGGCGGTTAGGTAGAGGTTTTGAGCCGATTGACTGAAAGGTCTTTCTGCCCATTATTACAACTTTACCCTGAGTATTCTTTTTAAAAAATTTTAAGTCATCAGGTAGGTGCCATGGCATGTCATTATCTTGACCGATTATATTATTTTTATCCATCGCGGCAATTAGTGAAATTTGTGCCATTACACAGATACCTGAGCTTTTATATGTGGATGATTTTGATATTCTGTAATTTCAAAATCTTCAAACTTGTAATCGAAAATACTGGCTGGCTTAGTTTTTATTTTTAACTTTGGCATAGGATACGGCTTACGGCTTACTTGTAGTGTAGCTTGTTCAATGGTGTTGTTATAAAGATGCACATCGCCACCTGTCCAAATAAAATCGCCAACATCTAAACCCGTTTGCTGAGCTATCATGTGGGTTAATAGTGCGTAGCTGGCAATGTTGAACGGCACGCCTAAGAAAGTATCTGCACTCCGTTGATAAAGCTGGCAGGATAGTTTGCCGTCGGCAACATAGAACTGAAAAAAGGCATGGCAGGTTGCTAGTGCCATTCTTCCTTGTTCAACATTTGCTTGCGGTGAAATAGATTCATCAGGCAAGTCGGCAGGGTTCCATGCTGAAACAATCATGCGCCGGCTATTTGGGTTGTTTTTTAGGGTTGCAATAACTTCTGCAATTTGATTAATGGTTTCTCCATTTGGTTTTTCCCAACTTACCCACTGTTTACCATAAATTGGTCCTAATTCACCAGTTTCAGTTGCCCAAGCATCCCAAATACTTACGCCATTGTCTTTTAGGTAGGCATTGTTAGTATCGCCATTTAAAAACCATAGCAGTTCATGAATTATTGATTTTAAATGTAACTTTTTGGTTGTTACCATTGGAAAGCCCTGTTGCAAATCAAAACGCATTTGATAGCCAAAAACGGAGATAGTTCCAGTACCGGTACGATCTCCCTTGGCTGTACCTTTGTCCATAATATGTTGTAATAAGTCTAAATACTGTTTCATTTGTTCCCTTCTTTTTTATTTTGACTATACGCCCATACGACCATGGCAAAACCAATAATAACCATAGGTAAAGAAAGGACTTGCCCCATAGTTAACCAATCCCATAGTAAATAACCTAGTTGTTGGTCAGGTACTCTATAAAATTCTGCTATAAATCTGAAGGTTCCATAAAGACCTAAAAATAATCCTGTTATAGATCCTAGTGGTTTTTTCTTTCTACTAAAAGCATAGAGAATTATAAATAAAACTAGTCCTTCTAAAAAAGCTTCTAGTAGTTGGGTTGGATATTTTGTAACAATTTCGCCTAGTTGGTGGTCATAAACTTTCATTACAAAAATCGAATTGCTGTCTGTACTAATTTTACCCCACAATTCACCATTTATAAAATTACCAATTCGTCCAAAAAACAAACCAATAGGAACCATTATAGATACAAAATCTGCAACCACAAAAACAGATACTTTCATTTTTTTATAAGCAAACCAGAACATGGCTAGGGTAACCCCTAGCATACCTCCATGAAAGGACATGCCGCCATTCCATACTTGGAGTATTGCAATAGGGTTTTGTAAATGATGGTCTAAATCATAAAAGATAATGTAGCCTAAACGACCACCAAGAATAACTCCTAAAGAACCATAAAACACAAAGTCGGAGACTAGATCTTTATTCCAAAATTTTGATTTTTTTGCTTCTTGATTACCTAGTAACAAAAAACCAAGAAAACCCAATAGGTACATTAGTCCATACCAATGTATTTGGGCAAAACCTAGGTTTAGTGCAACTGGATCAATGGTAGGATAATTCCACATAAGAGCCCCTATAAATTAATAGAGGAAATAATAACTCAAAATACTAGATGATACTTAGCTTTGTGCTTATATTTTAAATTGATGTACTAGTTTTTCTAATTTATCTGCATCTATCTGTATAGAGTCTGAAGAATTTTCATTGTTTTCAGAGTAGCCTACGGATTTAGTAGATATTTCATGTATTTTATTAATGCGTTTATTTACATCTTTTACTAGTACATTTTGAGATTGTGAGGATGCAAACATTTCATTGTTCATATTATTAATATCATCCATTAAAATAACAACAGGGCTAAGAACCTGATTAGCTTTCATTACCGAATCATAACCAATCTTAGTGGTTGCCTGTCCTTTTTTTACCACCTTAATCGTCTCATCTGTTGCATGGCTTATTTGGCTAATTGCATCATCAATTAATTGGGTTGATTCTTGAGTTCTTTTTGCTAAGCCACGCACTTCGTCGGCAACAACCGCAAAGCCTCGCCCATGCTCACCAGCTCTTGCAGCTTCAACCGTTGCATTTAATGCTAGCATATTGGTTTGGTTAGCAATTTCTTTAATTACTTCGGTTACAGACCTAATTGTTTGGCTATCTTTATTTAATTTTATTACCGACTTGTTTATTTCATCCATGCCATCAGATACTTGTTGTATTGTTTTTGATGCTGATCCTACAACTTCACCACTTTCTTTTACACGGTTTAAGGCTTGTTCTGTTGCTGATGAGGTGTTTTTAGAATGGTCTTCAATTGCTTTAGAGTTTTTTGCCATTGCCTGCATAGAAGAGCTAAGTTGTTCAGAAATAACAACTTGATTATCTATACCTTCTTTGGTTATGTGCGTGGTTTCTTTTAGCGACTTGGAGGAACTTTCTAAACTATCAACTGTTTTTGTAACTTCACTAATTGTCTTTTGTATCTTGCCAATAAAATTATTAAAATATCCTGATAATACTGCCAACTCATCAGTACCATTTACTTGCAAACGACGCGTTAGGTCTCCCTCTCCTTCGGCAATATCTTTCATGGCAATAACTATCCTATCCACAGGCATTATCAAAGAACTAGTAACTTTTCTAGCTATAAAAAAGCCGATAATAGAACCTAGTATAGATATAGAAATCAAAAGTTTTAGATTAAACATTGAGCTTTCAATTAACTTTTCTGAAGTGGTTACCATATCTTGGGTCGAAATATCACCAATCGCAACAACAGATTTATTTATTTTTTCGAACAGAGGGCTTAGTTCATTTTTTATTACCCAGGTATCCATACGCCACTTAGGACCTTGGTGGATTGCTTTTAGCTGAACAAAATTATGTTGGTATTGTTTTACCATATTTTTTATTATTTTAATCCCCTCTTCTTCTTCAAAACTAAGTTCAATTGGAAGATTAGACATTTTATCGAGAATAGCTATAACAGATTTAAGTCCTTTTCCTGTTTCTCCTGCCATAGCTTCGGTACGAAACGCAACATAACCTCGTAGGTTACTCATTACAGCTACCCAGGCTTCTTGTAAATTAAATAATAAACTAACTATTTCTTTTCTTTCTGCGGATAATTCTTCTAATTCCGAATCTGTCATAAAAACTAATTGCTGTTTAATTGTTTTTGCTTTTGCTTCCATGTTTTCGGCAACAAATTTAAATGCTGGAAATTTTTGATGGCTATTTGTAGTATATTTAACAACCTTGTTAATTAAAGTAGGTAATTTATTAAAATACTTGGTAAGTTTTGCATGTTCTACTAGTTGTTGTGCATTTAATTTAGGTTTTATTAACTTTAAAATAGAGATGGATTTACTATGTTCATTTTGATAGTTAAGCATATAGGTTGGCTCAGCTGTAAGCATATATGAACTTAGATAAATTATGCTATTTTTTAAAGAACTAACCATTTGCCCAGCTTCTAAAGATACTGGTTGCTTTACTTCAATCACTTCTTTAATGTCTTCTCTAACTATATAAAGGTTAATTACAGCTTGAATGGTTACTATGATTAGTACTACTGAAAAAATCCCAAAACCAAAACGCATTTTGCCTTTTAAGCTTAACTTAGCTAAAGATTTTCCTACTAAATCCTTATCTTCGTGCATAATTTTGTTCTCTATAATTTTTATACTTAGCCGCATCTAAGCAGGTAGTATACCAACCTTAAATTACTGTAAACATTGGTATTATTCGATATTTACTTATCAGATATTATCCGCAAAATTTGTATAACTATTTCTTGAACGGCATTTTTTTTACTTTGTTTTCTTATTGAATTTGATGCCAAAATATTTCTATCATTTTCTAGCCAATAGTTAATATCTTTAGCTAAGACAGTAGGGTTTAACTGGCTTTGCTTAATTTCCCCCCCCCCCCCTAAATTTACTAATATCTGGGCATTTGCACTTTGATGATCATCAACCGCAAAAGGAAATGGAATCATTATTGCAGGCCTAGCTGCGGCAATTAATTCTGATACGGTTAGGGCTCCAGAGCGACAGATTACTAAATCTGCTTGCTGGTAAGCACTAACCATGTCATCAATAAAGTCAACAATTTGACATTGGCCTTGTCCAGTATCTAAACCCTGTTGCTTATAAAATTCTTTAGTTTCTGCTAGGGTTTTTGTTCCTGTTTGATGAACTATCTGTATATTTTTTTG
>CAZMHA010000013.1:0-21012 GCA_964565985.1 uncultured Piscirickettsiaceae bacterium
ATTTGTTGTCGCGTATTATATAGCCTTAGTAAGTTATTGCAAGGCTTTATTCTGTTTTTATAAAACTTTTTAAGTTATAGCGATAAATAAAACCAGGAAAAGAAAATATTGCGAACATAAATAGGTTAATTGCATAAAATTCCCACTCTTGAGTTTTAACATGACCCATTACTTTTTGTTCAAGCAGGTAGCTAATTTCTCCCATTAATATAAAGTAACTAAACCATTCTATTAAATTAATAAAAAATGGTTTACTTTTTACATTAATAAACATAAATAGACGGTTGGAGAGTATCCAAGGTATATTTGCTAAAACCATTGAGGTAATAATTATTAAATAAACTGCATTATCAACTGCCATAATAATCTACAAACTGTTGTAAGCTAAATCAATTAGCGAGGATGGAAGTATGCCAAAAACTAACAATAAAATAGCTACAAAGCTGACTGCATAGGTTAGTTGCGCATTAACTGGTTCTATTTTAGAGCTATCTTTAGGATCGTCAAAATACATGGCTTTTATTACTTTTAAATAGTAATAGGTACTTATTACGGCAGTAATTACTGCAAACACTGCTAGCCAAGTAAAGCCTGCTTTTACAACCTCTTCTATTACTAGTATTTTGGCGTAAAAACCTACAAATGGTGGAATACCTGCCATGGAAAAAAGCACAAATACGAACATTAAGGCTAGCCATGGATTTCTTGCATTCAAGCCAACAAAGTCTGATATTTTATCAAATTCATTACCAGTTCTTGCAAATGCTACAATTATTCCAAAACTAGCGACTCCTGTAACTGAATAAACAAGGGTATAAAACATAGCTGATGAGTAGCCATCTGGATTGGCGGCAATCATTCCTAAAAGGATAAATCCTACATGACCAATACCTGAATATGCGAGCATCCTTTTAAGATTTTCTTGTACTATTGCCGCAATAGCACCAACTAATAGTGATAGTATGGACAGAATAATTAGTAGTTCTTGCCACTCGATCACTAGCCCTGGCATTGCTTCTACCAAAAGTCTGTATGCCATCGCAAATACTGCTATTTTTGGTGCCGTACCCATGTACAGAGTAACTGCGGAAGGAGCTCCTTCATAAACATCAGGTATCCACATATGAAATGGCACTGCACCTAACTTAAAAGCTAACCCAATAACTACAAAAACAAGCCCAAAAGCTAGTACGGTTTTATCGGCATTTCCTGCTTCTATAATGGCAGCCATTGTGTCAAACTGCATGGTTCCTGTTGCTCCATAGACCATTGAAAAACCATAAAGTAGCATTCCTGTAGCTAGTGCACCTAGCACAAAGTATTTCATTGCGGATTCTAGTGCTTCACGATGATCTTTGCGCATAGCTATCATTGCGTATATAGCAAGCGACATAATTTCTAAACCTAAATACATGGTAATTAGGTTGTAGGCAGAAATCATCACAAACATACCAAGCACACCGTACAAGCCTAGAGTGAAAAACTCACCTCTAAAAAAACTTTTTTGTAATAAATATTCTCGTGAAAATAAGAAAACAACTATGGAGATGCCAACTACAAATAATTTTAAAATATCACCAAAATTATCTCTGACAAAGCTACCGTTAAAGGTAATAGTTTGTTCGCTGGCAAAACTCATTAGAATTAATGCCCCTACTATAACTAGTATCGCTTGCGTTACATAATAGGTAGCAAACTGATAACGCTTTTCCCAAATTGAATCTGCCACTAGTAGCAGAGATGTAAGTGTCAGTAAGACTATCTCTGGTATGGCTGGTGCAAAGTCTGGTATTACAAAATTCATATTCTTAAATTACCTATTTATAATTTTGATGTTGTTGCTTGAACAAGTAAGTTAGCAACCGATGTGTGCATTACTTCTAAAAATGGTGCTGGGTAAAAACCTACAAAAAGAATAGCTACTGCCAAAATGCTCATAATAATAAACTCGCGTTTATTTAAATCTTTTAATTTTTCAACATTTTCATTTGCTACGGCTCCAAAGTAAACCCTTTTAATCATCCATAGGGTATAAGCTGCACCAATAATCAGAGTTGATGCGGCAATAATTCCGTACCAAACATTGGCTTTAAAGGCGGCAAGAATAATCATAAATTCACCAACAAACCCAGAAGTACCAGGTAAACCAGCATTTGCCATTGCGAATAGTACCGCAAAGGCTGCAAACCAAGGCATTTTATTTACTACTCCACCATAAGCACCTATTTCACGAGTGTGCATGCGGTCATATAAAACACCTATCATCAAGAACATTGCACCTGAAATAAATCCGTGCGAAATCATTTGTATCATCGCCCCTTCCATACCCAGAGCAGAGCCTTCCATTCCACCCGTGTTTTGCACAATATCGTAAACCAAAAACATCCCTAGAGTGACAAATCCCATGTGTGAAATTGAAGAATAAGCGACCAATTTTTTCATATCCGTTTGTACTAAGGCGACGATACCAATATAAAAAATGGCTATTAATGACAAAACGATTACTAACCAATCGAGTGTCATGGATGCATCTGGGGTAATCGGCAGACTGAAACGAACAAAACCGTAACCACCCATTTTCAACATGATTGCCGCCAGTACCACAGAACCCGCCGTTGGTGCCTGTACGTGTGCATCTGGTAACCAAGTATGCACAGGGAACATTGGAACTTTTACCGCAAATGCAACTAAAAATGCTAGGAAGATTAAGACTTGGGTAGTCATTCCAAGATGCATGCCGTGGAAATCTAGTATTGAGAAACTTCCAGATTGATAGTACATATATAGGAACGCAACCAACATAAAGACTGAACCGAAGAAGGTATAAAGGAAGAATTTCATAGTGGCATAAATTCTATCTACCCCACCCCACTTACCGATAACAATAAACATAGGAATCAACAATAATTCCCAAAATACATAGAACAAAATAGAATCAAGTGCCACAAATACACCAACCATGACTCCGCCCATAATCAGGAAGGCTCCCATGTATTGTTCAACGCGTTCTTTTATAACTTCCCAAGCAGATGCAATCACAAGAACTTGAGTAAAGGTCGTTAAAAGCACAAGTGGCATTGATAAGCCATCAACACCAAGGTGATAATAAATATTAAACTGCGGAATCCATGAAATTTTTTCTTCAAACTGCATGGTTGAAACCGTAGTATCAAAACCCGTCCAAAGTGGAATAGAAATATAGAAGGTAACAATCGTTGTAATCAGAGACAACCACTTCGCCAACGAAGGTCTATCCCTTCCAACGAATAGAATCAGCATACCTGCAACGATAGGTAGCCAAACTAGAGTGGTTAAAATTGGAAAACCGAACATATTTTTATTACTTCCTTAAATTTCAATACAAGATATCAGTAAAGTATCGCTTACCAAAGTACCCATGCGAGCATGAATAGCAGTGAAATTATCATTACAAATGCATAGTGATATAGGTAGCCTGTTTGGGCTAATCTCATCGTCTGAGAACTATTAAACACCGCCATAAAAGTATTTTTGACCATACCTGTATCAATTATTTTAATATCAATTTTTTGGGTAAAGAAATGACCAATTTTTTTAGTTCCTTCTTGAAAAACAACTTCATTAAAACGGTCAAAACCATAGGCATTATCAAGCATCCAGTTACCACGAGGACACATTGCTTTAATTTTTCCAGGAACGTTAGGGAAGGCAATATAAAGCAACCATGCCATTAATACTCCTGACATTGCAAAAATAACGGGTAAGGTCGTTAATGAGTGGGTAATCATTGCCCAAATGCCGTGATAATGGTGATCATAAATATTACGTAACACATCATTTTCAGGGTGAATTGTTATTGAATCTGCAAAATAAGTTCCTGCAAAAACACCCTCTATTAATGGCATACCTAAAATAACAGACGGAATTGCTAACATGACTAAAGGCAAGGTAATTACCCAAGGTGATTCTTTTATTTTATGTGTTTTAACATATTCAGATTCTTCACCATGGAAGACAACAAAGAACATACGGAAACTATAAAATGCGGTGATAAAAACGCCCATCAATAATAAGACATAGGCGTAACCCGAGCCAAATATATGGGTTTCTTCAACTGCCATTAAAATACTGTCTTTTGAAAAGAAACCAGAAAAGCCAGGGAAACCAATCAGTGCTAATGAACCAATTGTTAAGGCGCCATAGGTAATTGGCATATATTTATATAAGCCACCCATTTTACGAATATCTTGATGATGGTGCATTGCTACGATAACAGAACCTGCCGATAAAAATAACAAAGCCTTAAAGAAGGCATGGGTTAATACGTGGAACATACCCGCGGCGTAAGCAGAAGCTCCCAAAGCCGCAATCATATACCCCAACTGTGAAAGTGTTGAGTAGGCAACAACCCGTTTAATATCTTCCTGAATAATCCCGAGCATTCCCATCATAAACGCTGTGGTTGCACCTATAATCATAATGGTACTTAACGCGGCTTCCGACATTTCATAAGCAGGAGATAACCTTGCGACCATGAAAATACCAGCGGTTACCATTGTTGCAGCATGAATTAATGCTGAAATAGGTGTTGGTCCTTCCATTGATTCTGGTAGCCAAACATGTAAAGGCATTTGTGCTGATTTACCCATTGCTCCAACAAATAATAATAAACACATCGCCGTAATCATTGACCATTCCGTGCCAGGGAAGAAACTAATCATGGTATCTTTGTGGGCATCTAAACCCGCAAAAAACTCCGCATAATCAAGCGTATTAAAATACATATATACTATAGCAATACCTAGTAAGAAACCAAAATCACCTACACGATTGACTAAAAATGCTTTTAAATTTGCTTGAATTGCGGACTCTCGTTTCATATAAAAACCAATCAGCAGATATGAAACTAGACCAACCGCTTCCCAGCCAAAGAACAGTTGTAGGAAGTTATTTGCCATAACTAATGACAGCATTGAGAAGGTAAATAAAGAAATATAGCTAAAGAATCTTTGGTAATAACCACTGTCATGGTCATAATCTTCATCGTGATCCATATAGCCAATAGTATAAATATGAACCATAGTTGATACGAAGGTAACCACTAACATCATGGTAGATGATAGGCTATCAATTAAAAAACCAATTTCAAACTTGACGCCATCAGAAATCATCCATGTATAAACGGAGGCATTATATGGGTCATGGCCTGCTATATTAAATAGCCAAAAATTATAAGCCGATAAGATAGCAGACAGTCCAACCGCTGAAATCGCAATACGATGAGACAAAACTCTACCAAGTTGACGACCAAACAAACCAGCTGCAAGCGAGCCAAATAATGGTAGTAGAATAATTGTTATGAGAAGTAAGTGTAAATCCATCTGCTATAAGCCCTTCTAACCCTTTAAAGAATCTAAATCGTCAACATTAATGCTCTTACGATTACGAAAAACAAGTACGATAATCGCAAGCCCTATAGCGGCTTCTGCCGCTGCTACAGTTAAAATAAAGAACACCAGTATTTGTCCTGTAACATCATTTAAGTAATGAGAAAAGGCTACTAAATTAGTATTAACTGCAAGCAGTAATAACTCGATAGACATTAGTAAAATAATGACATTTTTTCTATTTAAGAAAATACCCGCCATGCTTATCATAAATAAAATAGAACCAAATAATAAATAGTCAGAAAGAGCAATCATCTTTTTTCCTCATCATCTTCTTGCGGTTCAATATCTTTTTCTACAACCGCGTCCATTTTTATAATTTTAAAGCGGTCGTTGCGTTTTGTTTTAACTTGCTTATCAATATCTTGATACAACACAACCTCAGGTGGTCGACGACGCAGTGTAAGAGTAATTGCCGCAACAATACCTACTAACAATAAAACTGCGGCTAAAACAAAAGCATAAGCATGCTCGGTATAAAGAGGAACTGCTAGCATTGCTGTGTTACTGAAATCTGCTGCCTTAGACTCTGGTACGGGCATTTTATCTAAGCCATACTTATCTGGGCCAATAACCATATACATAATTGCAAAAATAGCCATGGAAGTTAAAATCCCTAAAGGCAAATACGCCGTAAAGCCTTCTTTAATTTCAGAGATATTTATATCAATCATCATCACCACAAAAACGAACAAGACCATTAGGGCACCAACATAAACCAATATCAGTACTAGCCCTAAAAATTCTGCCTGTGCAGTAATCCAAACTCCTGCAGTAGCAATAAAAGCAAGCACTAACCATAATGCGGCTTGCACTGGATTTTTGATACTAATCATTTTTAGACTAGAAAATACTGCTATACCAGCTAACATGTAAAATATAAATTGTAAAAAGGTAATTGGTTCTTTTTTTTATTAAATAATTTCCCCCCCCCCGCAACTTTCGGGGGGGGGGGGGTAAAATTACCTATATTTAGCGTCTGCCGCTCTATCTTCTGCTATTTGCTGTTCGTGTTCATCACCAAAAGATAACAATTTTTCTTTAGTAACTATGCTTGAACCGCGATCATGAAACTCATATTCAAAAATACGCGTTTCTACAACCGCATCAACAGGACAAGATTCTTCACAAAAACCACAATAGATACATTTAAACATGTCTATATCATATTGAGTTGTTCTACGAGAACCATCATCCCTTTGTTCAAATTCTATAGTAATAGCATTTGCCGGGCAAACTGCTTCACATAACTTACAGGCAATACACCTCTCTTCACCATTTTCATAGCGACGCAGAGCATGATGTCCCCTAAATCTTGGCGAAATAGGTGTTTTTTCTTCTGGATAACGAACTGTTATTTTCTTAACAAACAAATACTTCCATGTAACAGCCATTCCCTTAAGTAGTTCAAAAAGAGTAAATGTTTTAATTTGATGCCTAATAAATGCAAGCATAACTATTTCTCCTTTAGGTGAACCACGGGGCAAGTTTAAAATATTCCATTAGCATCACTACAAATACCCAAACGATAGTGACAGGAATTAGAACTTTCCAGCCCAGTCTCATTATTTGATCATAACGATACCTTGGAAAGGTAGCACGGAACCATAAGAATAAGAATAGTAAGATAGTAACCTTAAGAACTATCCAAATAAATCCTGATACCCAAGCAAACATGTCTTCTAAGATGGGAATACCTTCAAAAGGTGATAGCCAACCTCCCATAAACATTATAGCGGTCATGAACGAAATCAAAATCATCATGGCATACTCCGCCAAGAAGAAAACCGCAAAAGCCATTCCAGAATACTCTACATGGAAGCCTGCTACTATTTCAGACTCTCCCTCTGCCACATCAAATGGAGCTCGGTTAGTTTCAGCAAGCCCTGAGATAAAGTACACCACAAACATTGGCAATAAAGGAATCCATAACCAGTGCCATATACCACCTCGTTGAGCCTCAACAATTGCGGTTAAGTTCATGCTATCTGCAACCATTAACACCGTTACTAAAGCAAATCCCATTGCAATTTCATAAGATATTTTTTGTGCCGAAGCACGCATCGCCCCTAAAAAAGCATACTTAGAATTAGATGCCCAACCAGAAATAATAATGCCATAAACACCAATCGAAGAAATTGCTAAAACATATAAAACGCCAGCATTAATATCTGAAACAACCACACCATCTTCATTAAATGGAATAACAGCCCAAGCAGCTATAGCTGGAGCAATTGCAAAAACAGGAGCCAAAATAAATAAATATAGATTAGACTGGGAAGGAAGAATTATTTCCTTATTCATTAGTTTTAAAGCATCGGCAATTGGCTGTAACATCCCTACTGGGCCTACACGGTTAGGACCCATACGAATTTGCATCCAACCAATAACTCTTCTTTCCGCTAAGGTTAAATAAGCAACTGCCAGCATAAGAGGCATAATCACAACAATAGCTTGCACTAAAATTGTAATCATAATTGCTAACCAGTCATAAATATAACCTGATAACCAGGATTGTAAAGCGTCAAACATCAACCCACCTCCTGTGTTAGAATGTCCGAGATAATTGTTTCTGCAACCGCAAGACTAGCCGTTTGCAATGCTGGAGCTCTCCTGGAGATTGAATCAACATTATAGATACCAATTAAAGGAGTTTTTGTATTGTTAGTATTAACCACTTTTTTATGGGCTATATTATTTTCCAGAACAAGCCCCTCATTATTATCTTTAACCTCGGCAAATACTTGATTGGAATGGGTATAGTCAAATCCATCTAAATCTAACAAATTACCTAAGACACGAAAAATTTTCCATGCTGCTTTTGAATTTCCTGCTGGCTCAACTGCCATTTTAAATGACTGCTTTGTTCCCATAGCATTTACGAAAGTTCCTGCGGTTTCTGCAAAAGAAGCTATTGGCAACATAACATCGGCATATTCACGCTGTATTTCTGAATCAAATACAGCTAGATTAATTACACACTCTGCCTTTTTCATTGCTTCAATAGCTGCATCGCCATTAGTAATATCTTGTTCTGGCTCTAATGATAAATTAATGTATGCCTTCATGTTAGAGCTAAACATCTGCTGAATATTTTTACCTTTTTCTGGTAAAAAGTTAACCATGTAAGCACCCATATCATTTGCAGATATAGGCAATACATTTAAAGTGGCTCCAGATATTTGGGCAATTTCATTAACTACTTGTAATATATTAGTATAGTTAGCATCCATTTGTGCAATTTGACCAAGCATAATCGCTGCATTTTCAGCATCTTTTAAAGATTTAGCAATTTTTTGATAAACCTTGTCAAGACTCGTATTTTCAGGTTCAGTTAAAGCTTTAAGAATAAACTGAAGCTCCACCACTAAATCATTAGCTATTACTTCATGATCAATTTCATAGTTAAACTCAAATCTCTCAGGGTTTACTGTTGCAACATCACTACCAAGTATCTTAGATTTGCGTAAGCGATGATTTAATAAAGGGATTTCATGGCGCAAATAAGAACCAACTAATAAAGTTGATTCTAACTTTTCAACATCATCAAAAGAATGTTTTAAAGCAGGTTTTACAAACCCCACAGAATCTAAAGAGAAATCTTGCTGACGCAAACGAGTATCCAAATTAGAAACACCAATACCCCTTGCTATTTTTTGCAGTAGGTATAGCTCTTCAAGAGTTGCCGTTGGTGCAGATAATACGCCCATTTCTTCAGGATTGCTTGCGTATTTTTTTAGCTTTTTAGCTGTAAATTCAAGAGCAGTTTCCCAATCAACTTGACGCCATTTACCATTTTCTTTAATCATTGGTTCAGCTAATCTTTCTTCGCTATTAATTCCTTCATAAGCAAACCTATCTCTATCTGAAAGCCAAACTTCATTAATCGACTCATTTTCATCAGGAACAACGCGTTTTATTTTATTATCCTTAGAATGCAAGATTATGTTTGACCCAAAACTATCGTGTGGAGAAATACCCCTGTGAGATTTTAACTCCCATGCTCTTGCAGTATAACGGTAAGGCTTTGAGGTCAAAGCACCTACAGGGCATAAATCAATCATGTTGCCTGACATTTCAGAAGTAACAGAATTTTCTATATAGGTACCAATTTCCATCCACTCACTACGACCTGTTGCACCTAGTTCCATGATGCCACCTATCTCTTGTCCAAATCTAACACAACGAGTACAGTGAATACAACGAGTCATATCTGTATTAATCAGAGCGCCAATATTCTTATCTTCTACCACTCTTTTGGCTTCTGCAAATTTAGAAACATCATCGCCATATTGCATAGCAACATCTTGCAACTCACACTCCCCACCCTGATCACAAATAGGACAGTCAAGAGGATGGTTAATCAACAGGAATTCCATTACTGATTTTTGAGCAGAAATTGCTATCGCAGATTTTGTCTGTACTTTCATTCCATCGGTAATTGGGGTTGCACATGCAGGCAATGCTTTTGGAGCTCCCTCCACTTCAACCAAGCACATACGGCAATTAGCAGCAATGGAAAGCTTTTTGTGATAACAGAATCGAGGAATTGCAATTTCAGCATCATCAGCAACATCAATTAACATGTCGCCTTCTTGAGCTTCAATTACCTGTCCGTTTATCTCAATTTTAACCATAATCC
Source organism: uncultured Piscirickettsiaceae bacterium (assembly GCA_964565985.1). Lineage (GTDB taxonomy): Bacteria > Pseudomonadota > Gammaproteobacteria > Thiomicrospirales > Thiomicrospiraceae > Hydrogenovibrio. Next base: position 10,069 of record CAZMHA010000013.1, read on the forward strand.
TAAAACCTTATTAATACATAATCCAATCGGTATAAATATTTATACTCGATCAAAAATACTGCACCCATGCTCTATATAATGTTGAAATTCATGTTCATAATGCTTCAAAAAACTTTCTACAGGAATGGCAGCTGCATCACCTAGCCCACAAATAACTTTCCCCATAATTTTTCCAGAAACCTCATTTAAAAGTTGAATATCTTCTGGACGACCTTTACCTTGCCTAATTCTATGTACTACACGATACATCCAACCAGTACCTTCACGACAAGGAGTACACTGTCCACAAGATTCATCATAATAAAACCAGGTTAGTCTTTCTAAAGCCTTAACCATATCAGTAGTTTCGTCCATAATCATTAATGAACCTGCTCCTAGGAATGAACCAGCCTTAGCAATTGAGTCATAATCCATGGTCATTCCTACAGTGTTTTCCGCAGGAATAACTGCCGTTGAAGAACCACCAGGTATAATTGCTTTCATTTTACGGTTCTTCCACATTCCGCCAGAAAGTTCTAGCAAATCTTCAAAAGGTGTTCCCATTCTTACTTCATAAGCTCCAGGCTTATTAATGTGCCCAGAAACTGCATAGCATTTTGTTCCACCAGCATTCTTAACACCTAAGTCAGAGAACCACTTTCCACCCTTTGCTAAAATCATCGGGATAGAAGCCAATGTCTCTGTATTGTTGATTGTAGTAGGCTTTCCAAACAAACCAAAACTAGCGGGGAAAGGAGGCTTAAACCTTGGTTGACCTTTTTTACCTTCAATAGATTCAAGCAGTGCAGTTTCTTCACCACAAATATAAGCACCGCCACCAAGGTGAGCAAATAAATCAAAGTCCCAACCAGAACCTAAAATATCTTTGCCCAACAAGCCAGCTTCTCTTGCTTGATCTATTGCACCAGTAAAGCGTTTATAAGGCTCCCAAAATTCACCACGAATATAGTTATAACCAGAAGATGCTCCAATTACATAACCTGCAATCATCATTCCTTCAACTAGTTGATGCGGGTTAAAACGCATAATATCTCTATCTTTAAAAGTACCTGGCTCTGACTCATCAGAGTTACATACAATATACTTAGGACCAGGAGTATGGCGATTCATAAAACTCCATTTAAGACCAGTTGGGAAACCAGCTCCGCCACGCCCCCTTATATTAGAAGCTTTAACCTCTTCAATAATTTCTGTTGGACTTAAGTCACCTGCTAAAATTTGTTTCCAAACTTCATAACCGCCGTTTGCCACATAGGTTTCAATATCCCATGAGTTTTCAAGGTCATTAATTCTGTAACAACATTCATTTTGAATAACTTTAGCCATAACTACTCCAAATCATCCAAAATACTATCTATAGATTCTTCTGTCAAATTCTCATAATATGTCTTTCCAATCCACATCATAGGAGCTCCTGCACAAGCTCCTGCACACTCAACTTTACGAACAGAAAATTTACCATCAGGAGACACTTCACTAGTTCCTTTAACATCTATTTTTTGCTTAATATGCTCTAGTAATTCATCTGATCCCCTTAGCATACAAGACAAGTTAGTACACAAACATATTTGATGCTTACCAACTGGTTTATGCTGATACATAGAATAAAAAGTTGCTACTTCGTATGCTTCAATCGGGCGCACATTAAGATATTCAGCTACTTGATCCATAAGTTCAGTTGTTAAATAACCATTACTTGTTTCTTGCACTATTCTTAAAGCAGGCATTAGTGCAGACTTACGGTGCTCTGCGGGGTAGTTTGAAATCCAACGATCAATTCTTTCTTTAACCTCACCCTTAATAACCGTAAATTTTAGCTCTTGTGCAAGGTTTTGATTGCTATGGCTCATCGGTCAACCTCCCCAAAAACTATATCCTGAGTACCAATAATAGATACAACATCCGCAATCATATGACCCTTAACCATTTCATCTAACGAAGCTATGTGTGCAAAACCTGGTGCACGAACTTTTAAACGGTAAGGTTTATTAGCTCCATCAGAAATCATATAAATACCAAATTCACCTTTAGGATGCTCTACCGCACTATAAATTTCGCCACTTGGAATGGTGTAACCTTCTGTAAACAATTTAAAGTGATGAATAAGAGCTTCCATATTAGTTTTAGCATACTCTCTACTAGGTGGAGCAACACGATTATCATCAGTCATAACAGGTCCAGGGTTTTTATTTAACCACTCAACGCACTGTTTTATAATTTTATTGGACTCACGCATTTCTTGTACACGCACTAGATAACGATCATAACAATCACCAGTTACACCGACTGGTATATCAAAATCCATCTTGTCATAAACTTCATAAGGCTGTTTTTTACGCAAATCCCAAGCAATGCCAGAACCTCTTAACATAGGGCCAGCAAATCCTAACTGCAATGCTCTTTCTGGCGAGACTATGCCAATATCAACTGTTCTTTGCTTCCAAATACGATTGTCGGTTAATAAAGTTTCATATTCATCAACATAACCAGGGAATCTTTCGGTAAAAGACTCAATAAAATCTAATAAAGTACCTTCCCTAATTGCATTTAACTTATCCAGTTTTTTGCCAGAATGCCACTTAGACTCTTTATGCTTAGGCATAGTATCTGGCAAATCACGATAAACCCCACCAGGTCGGTAATAGGTAGCATGCATTCTTGCTCCTGAAACCGCTTCGTAGCAATCCATTAAATCTTCTCTTTCTCTAAATGCATACAAAAAAATAGTCATAGCACCAATATCAAGAGCATGCGCACCTAACCACATTAGATGATTTAATATACGAGTAATCTCATCAAACATTACTCTAATATACTGAGCTCTTTCAGGAACATCAATGTCTAACATTTTTTCGATAGCCATGACATAAGCATGCTCATTAGACATCATAGAAACATAATCTAAACGATCCATATACCCTATAGACTGGTTATAAGGCTTATACTCCACTAGCTTTTCCGTACCACGGTGTAATAAGCCAATATGCGGATCAGCTCGCACAATAGTTTCACCATCAAGTTCAAGAACAAGGCGCAATACTCCATGTGCAGACGGATGCTGAGGTCCAAAGTTTAATGTATAGTTACGAATTTCAGACATATACTATTTCCTACATATCCTGTTCTGTTTTTGCAATTTTATCTTCACGAATAACCCTAGGTACATTCACTCTATTTTCCATTGTAACCGGCTCATAAACAACTCGTTTTTTCTCATTGTCATAACGCATTTCAACCTCACCAACCAGGGGAAAATCCTTGCGTAAAGGGTGGCCAATAAACCCATAATCAGTTAAGATTCTTCTTAAATCAGGATGTCCTTCATAAATAATTCCAAACAAATCAAAAGACTCCCTCTCAAACCAATCTGCACAACTCCAAACGGTTACTACTGAAGATACTATCGGCATTTTAGTATCCTTAGGAAAAACCTTAACCCTAACTCGAACATTGTTTTCTACCGACAACAAATGATAAACAGAAGCAAAGCGTCTTGCTTTCATTAAATCTACATCATCTTCTTCTTCGGCAAAGTCAAATATTCCACGACTAAACCCTTTATTAACCGCCTTCTTAGTTTCCCAATTAATTTGACCAAATCTTAAATAATCCACACCGCAAAGATCCATTAACTGATCAAACTTCAACTCATTCTTTAATAACTCAAAGTTTTCAAGTGCCGTATCTGCTGCCAACTCAATGGTTAGCTCACCATTACCCAGTACAGAAGCTATAACAGCATCCCCTAGCACAGAGTTAATATTTTTTTGTAAATCTAATACTGATTGTTTCATAATTTATCTACCAGCCTATCGTGCAATAGTATTAGTGCGTTTAATTTTATTTTGTAACTGAATAATACCGTACAAAAGGGCTTCTGCTGTTGGAGGACAACCAGGAACATAAATATCTACAGGAACAATACGGTCACAACCACGAACCACAGAATATGAATAATGATAATAACCACCACCATTAGCACATGAACCCATTGAGATTACCCAACGAGGTTCAGCCATCTGGTCATATACTTTACGCAGAGCAGGAGCCATTTTATTTACAAGAGTTCCCGCAACAATCATCACATCAGACTGCCTTGGACTAGGCCTAAAGATAATCCCAAACCTATCCAAATCATAACGAGATGCACCTGCCTGCATCATTTCTACAGCACAACAAGCCAAACCAAAAGTCATCGGCCATAAAGAACCTGTCCTTGCCCAGTTAATCAACTTATCTGCTGAAGTAGTTACAATACTTTCTTTTAAGGCTCCCTCTATTCCCATTCAAGAGCCCCTTTATTCCACTCATAAATAAACCCAACTACCAATAATGATAAAAACGCAGCCATAGCCAATAAGCCAAAGGTACCGATTTCTTCCAAAACAATAGCCCACGGGAATAAAAATGCAATTTCTAAATCGAAAATAATGAATAGGATAGCGACCAGATAGAAGCGAACATCAAACTTCATCCGTGAATCCTCAAACGCCTCAAATCCACACTCATAAGGAGAGTCTTTTTCTGAGTCGGGCTTTTGTGGCCCTAAAAGATAACCAATCAACATAGGACCGACGCCAAAGAATAGACCTAGGGCGGTAAATACTAATACTGGTAAATAATTTTCAAGCATAGGCCTTAACCTCTTTCAACCTAAAATCATGACTATAATCATGAAACTTTTCAACAACTGCACTGCTTCTTTTGAGCAGTTACAACGAATATTTGGTGCCGATGGCCGGAGTTGAACCGGCACAGCCTACGGCCACCACCCCCTCAAGGTGGCGTGTCTACCAATTCCACCACATCGGCTTTTTTGCTGTTTAGAATAGCCCTGAGTTATGCCACTTCTTCGTTAGGAAATGTTCGAGTACAATAGTACACTCAAATTTCATGCCTAAAACTGACATAACTCAGGGCTATTCTAAACTAGCAAAAAATAATTATTTTTTTATTCTGGTACTACAGGTACATCTACTTTTTCAGGAGCTACCTGCTCTACTACTGGTTTTTGGGTTACGCTTTGGTAACCTTTTGACTTCTGTGCACCTAAGTAGGCTAGGCTTAAACTAGTTATAAAAAACACAGTTGCCACCACACCTGTTAATTTAAGCATAAAACTATTTGAACCTGCACTACCAAATACGGTTTGAGATGAGCCACCACCAAAGTTTGCACCAGCATCAGCTCCTTTTCCGTGTTGTAATAAAACCAATAGCACTAAAACAAATGCTATTACTAAATGAACCATTAAAACTATACTAAACACAATTAAGCTCCGGCTGTACAAATTGCAATAAAATCATCGGCATTCAATGATGCCCCACCAATCAATCCACCATCAATATCTGGCTGTGCAAACAATTCTTTTGCATTATTTGGTTTTACACTACCACCATATTGAATAATTACTTTTGCTGCTACTTCTTTATTTTTTTCTGCTAGAAGTCCACGAATAAATGCATGCACTTCTTGTGCTTGTGCAGATGATGCTGTCTTTCCTGTGCCTATAGCCCATACAGGCTCATAAGCAATTACAATATTTGTAAAGGCATCAATTCCAACCTTGTTAATTACTGCATTTAACTGTGTAGAAATAACCGTTTCTAAGTTACCTGCTTCTCTTTCTTCTAGTGTTTCACCAACACAAACGATAGGGGTTACATTTGCTGCCAATGCGGTAGCTGTTTTGTCTGCTACCTCTGTATCTGTTTCACCATAAATGGCTCTGCGTTCAGAGTGTCCTAACACAACAAAAGAGCAACCTAAATCTTTAATCATAGCTACAGAGGTTTCACCAGTAAATGCACCCTGTGCTGGTTCAATTGCAATATTTTGTGCGCCTAGTAATATTTTATCTGTAGCCAGGCACTTTCCTGCAAAATCTAAATAAATAGCAGGTGGACAAATAGCTACGGTTACATTATTTAACTCCGCAGATTTGTTATTTAAACCGGTTATTAAATCCTTGATAAATGCTTTGTTTCCGTGCATTTTCCAATTACCTGTAACTAATAGTTTTCTCATCATTTGGCCTCCAACCACAAAATCCCGCTAATAATAGCGACTTTTTTTTTAAATTACAATCTTGACAAATCAACAAAACTCACTTTCTACCAATTTAACAAGTCTGTCTACTTGTTGTTCAATTAAGGAAATAGTTTCTCCTTCGACCATTACTCGAATCAAAGGTTCCGTTCCAGAAGCTCTTAACAACACTCTACCACGGCTTCCCATCTCTGCTTCTACCTCTTTTACTGCAACTTTAAGTGCTTTATTTTTAGATAAATCAACTTTACCAGAAACTTTTACATTTTTTAAAATCTGTGGATATTTTGTCAATCCTTCTACCAAATCTTTTAGTGATTTATTTTTTGCCGACATTATCGCAACTATCTGTAAAGAAGCAACTATACCATCACCTGTTGAAGCCTTATCCAAACATAATACATGACCAGAGGCTTCTGCCCCATATAACCAGTCCTTCTCTACTAATGCCTGCATGACATACCTATCGCCAACATCTGTACGAATAAATTCTAGGCCTAGTTTTTTTACTGCTATCTCAAGCCCAAGATTACTCATCAAGGTTCCTACAACACCTTTACAAGAGTACTTGCTATTGGCAGCTAAAATATAGAGAATACCATCGCCATCTACCGCTTCACCCTCATTATCGACCATCATTACTCGGTCACCATCGCCATCAAAAGCAATACCAAAATCGGCACCTTCAGCTACTACGGTCTTTTTTAACAAGGATAGATCTGTTGCACCACAACCTGAGTTAATATTTATACCGTCAGGATCAACCCCAATAGTTACAACATCAGCCCCTAGTTCTTTAAATACTGAAGGAGCTATATGATAGGTTGCACCATTTGCACAGTCTAAAACTATTTTATAACCAGACAGACTTTTATCAGAGCCATAGGTACTTTTACAAAATTCAATATATCTTCCGGCAGCATCAGAAATTCTTTTAGCTTTACCTAGCTCTGCGGATTCAACAACTTTCATTTCCTTGTCTAAAGCAGCTTCTATTTCTAACTCTATGGCGTCAGTTATTTTTTTACCTTTTGCAGAAAAATACTTAATTCCGTTATCATAGTGAGGGTTGTGTGATGCACTAATTACAATACCTGCATCAGCGTTAAATGTTTGGGTTAAGTAAGCAACTGCAGGAGTGGGCATCGGCCCCAGTAAATAAACATCTACCCCTGCGGCAATAAATCCTGCTTCAAGAGCAGATTCAAACATATAGCCAGAAATACGAGTATCCTTGCCAATTAGCACAGACTTTTCACCACGGTTTTTTATTACCTTTCCCGTTGCCCAGCCTAATTGCAACACTTTATCAGGAGAAATCATGCCTTTTCCAACATGATCCCTTATTCCATCTGTGCCAAAATATTTTTTCTTCATAAATTTACCATTACACCAGTTCTTTCATTATCTTTATAGCTTGTATTGTTTCTGCAAAGTCATGAACCCTAACTATCTTTGCACCCTGCAAGCCAGCTATCAAGGCTGCCGAAACACTTCCAATCATCCGCTCATCTATTCCACCTAAAATATCAGCAATCATTCTTTTGCGTGATACTCCTACCAAAACAGGAAAACCTAAACTTACCAAATTATTAATAGCTTTAAACAGACTAATATTGTGCTGAATATCTTTACCAAAACCAAAACCAGGGTCAATAATCAAATTATCTTTTGCTATTCCATCTTCAATACACTTAGCAATATTTTTTAGCAGAAAATCTTTAACTTCTTCTACTACATCTTTATATTCAGGGGCATCTTGCATGGTCTTTGGTTGCCCCTTTTTATGCATCAAGCAAGCAAGAACTTTATGTTCCGCAATTAATTTCCTTGCTCCATCAGCCTGCAAAGCATTAGTGTCATTAACCAACTCAACACCAAGTTTAATACCTTCAGCCATTACCTCTGTTTTATAAGTATCCACCGAAACAGGCAGAGAAAACTCTTTTTTTGCCAATTCAATAACAGGTAAAACCCTATCCAACTCTTCAGGCAAAGGTACAGGTACTGCACCTGGTCTAGTAGATTCTCCACCTATATCTACTATTGAAACTCCTGCTTTAGCCATTTTTTCTAGCTGTATTTTTACCTTATCTATACTGGTAAAAACACCACCATCAGAAAAAGAATCTGGTGTAACATTCAAAATTGCCATAACTAAAGGTAATGTTTCTTCCTGTGATTTTAGCTTTTGTTTAAACAACATTTTAATCCATAAAAAAACCCCTAAAAAGGGGTTTGTTATCAGCTTAATAAACTAGTGTAACTTAGGCTCACCATCAACAGAAGCTTTATCATCAATCAAATCAGACTTGACCGTTTTTTGCTTAGACTCAGTGGCACCTGTTGGTCCAGAATCATCAGAATCCGTGCTAGTTTCGTCCCATTCTTTAGGCTTACCAGGCTCCTTACCTTCCATTAGGTTTTTAACCTGGTCGGCATCAATAGTTTCGTACTTCATTAAAGCGTCTGCCATAGCATGTAAAACTGACTTTTTATCTTCTAAAATTTCTTCTGCTCTTTTATAGTTTTTATCTATAAACACACGCATTTCCGAATCTATTTGCATAGAAATTTCGTTCGATACATTTGCATTCCGTGACTGGCCCATTAAAGAACCGTTGTCTTCTTCTTCATACATTAATGGCCCTAGTTTAGCGGACATTCCCCATTTAGTTACCATATTTTTAGCAATATCTGTTGCGCGCATAATGTCATTACTAGCACCAGTGGTAACTGCATCTGCTCCAAAAACCATTTCTTCGGCAATTCTGCCACCAAATAAACTGGATAACTGACTTTCTAATTTTTGTTTAGAATAACTATAAGAATCCTCTTCAGGCAAATACATAGTTACACCTAAAGCTCTGCCTCTAGGCATAATACTTACTTTATAAACAGGATCATGTTCAGGAACTATGCAACCAACAATAGCATGCCCTGCTTCATGGTAAGCTGTAAGTTTTTTCTCATCTTCACTCATAATCATGCTACGGCGTTCAACACCCATTAAAATTTTATCTTTAGCTTTTTCAAAATGCGACTGAGTAACTAACTTATCACGATTTCTTGCCGCAAATAAAGCAGCTTCATTAACTAGATTAGCTAAATCAGCTCCAGAAAATCCTGGAGTACCCCTAGCGATTAAAGAAGGTTTAACTCCTTCATCTAATGGTACTTTACGCATATGAACTTTTAAAATTTGTTCGCGGCCTCGGATATCTGGCAAACCTACCGCAACCTGCCTATCAAATCTACCTGGTCTTAATAATGCTTTATCTAAAACATCTGCACGGTTAGTTGCAGCTATTATAATAACCCCTTCATTTTCTTCAAAACCATCCATTTCAACTAAAAGCTGGTTTAAAGTTTGTTCGCGTTCATCGTTACCACCACCCATCCCTGAACCACGGCTACGACCTACTGCATCTATTTCATCAATAAAAATAATACAAGGAGCATGTGCTTTTGCCTGTTCAAACATATCCCTTACACGAGATGCTCCAACACCAACAAACATTTCTACAAAATCTGAACCTGAAATACTAAAGAAAGGAACTTTTGCTTCTCCCGCAATTGCCTTTGCAAGCAAGGTTTTACCTGTACCAGGAGGTCCAACCATTAAAATACCTCGTGGAATACTTCCACCTAAGTTTTGGTATTTTTCAGGATCTTTTAAAAAATCAACTATTTCTCCAACTTCATCTTTCGCTTCTTCCGCTCCTGCAACATCGTCAAAATTAATTTTAATTTGATCTTCAGTTAACATTCTCGCCTTTGACTTACCAAAAGACATAGGACCGCCTTTTCCACCCATGCCCCCACCCATAGAACGCATAAAGAAAAGCCAAATACCTATCAACAACAACATAGGGAACCAAGAAATAAAAATCTGCATTAAAAGACCCTGTTGTTCTGCTTCCTTTGCAACCACCCTAACGCGGTTAGATAACAAGTCTCCCATCAAACCAACATCACCAGGATTAACCGTTTTAAATGCAAGCCCAGATGTATAAACACCTCTTATAGTCGTTCCTTCAATCGAAACTTGACTAACCTCTCCGGCTTTCACTTGATCAATAAAATCAGAGTAAGCAAGCTGACTGCTCTTATGGGGTTGCGGATTACTAAAGTGATTAAAAATTGACAACATAACCGTTGCAACCACAGCCCAAATCAAAATATTTTTTAACATATCATTTTTCATTTATTAACCTATTTACAGTTCTTTTATTTTTTAAACATATACAAGTATATTACCACACTACAGACATAAACATAACCTAATGGAACTATAAGTTTTATTTATAACTTGCCCCTAGCAAGAAGATAAATCTCTTTGCTTCTCGGTCTAGAAGCCTTTGGTTTTCGAATAACTACCTTTTTATACTTTTGCTTTAGGCTCTTTAATAATTGGTCATAACCTTCTCCTTGGAAAACTTTTATCAATAAATCACCCCCCCCCCTTAAAACTTGGTCTGCCAAATCAACAGACAGCTCGACCAAGTACATAGATCTTGGAATATCAATGCCTTTATTTCCGGTCATGTTTGGTGCCATATCAGACATAACTAAATCAACAACACCACCATTTAAAGAGTCGATTAACGACTGATAAATCTCATCGTCCTGAAAATCTCCCTGAATAAAAGTTACCCCAGCAAATGGTTCTACTGGCAAAATATCCAAAGCAAACACCCTGCCCTTTTCGCCTATTTTATGGGTAGTCCACTGAGACCAACCTCCAGGGGCCGCACCTAAATCTATTACATTCATACCATGTTTAAACAACTTGTCTTTTTCATCAATTTCTTGCAACTTATATATAGCTCTAGAGCGAAAACCATCTTGCTTAGCTTTATTGACATAATAGTCATCAAAATGTTCTTTTAACCA
>CAZMHA010000014.1:0-20826 GCA_964565985.1 uncultured Piscirickettsiaceae bacterium
ATAACGCAGTAGGTGTGAACTTGGCTAAGCCCCGAAGGGCAAGGCTTCTAGCTAGACACTTCGTCGTTATGTTCCTTGACAATGGAATAACCATTGTCTGCGAAACATGCCTAGAATTGACTAGCTAGAAGACTTGCAGAATTTTATGTTAGTTGTTCAGGGCTTCCTAAAGCTAGGTATTCAGCATTTACCTAGTAATTTTTAGCTAAAAACAAAGCACTTTCAAAGCTTTCACATACCGCCATAAAGCCACTTTTGTGGCAGAACACGGCATCTTTTAGCCCTGTTATCGCATTTAATTCCTCTGCTCTTAATCCTCTTATCTCTGTGGAAAGGTGGTTTTTTTGCGAGTTACAAAACACACCATAAGCATCTTCTGCTCTAGGATATACAACCCTCTTAATCTGCGGTTGAGAGCGTAAAAAATCCTTAAAAGAGAGTTTTTTATCTAGGGTTAAGATACCATCGGCTACATTTTTAGCAGCCTTTTCTAGTTCGATAATATCCTTAGCTTCACTAATGGCATTGTCGATAAAGTTAGTTAAAATGTCGCTAACAACCGCTAAAGCATGGTTAAATGCAGACAACTGTTGCTCATCACTGGCTGACGACTTTTCATTCATCATTGCAATAACTAAAGAGACAGAAGGGCGAGGATCATCGCTGAACAAACCATTATCCACGGCATCAACATCAGCAATTATTTTGGCATCAACCCAGTTAGTAGCAAATCCAATTTCATAGTCATTAATTAGGCCCTTGGCTTTAAATATCTTAGCGGCATAAAATTCCCAAATTAATCCAGCAGTGGCAAAAGGTGTTCCGTCTGTACGAGTTTTCACAAAACTATTTTGATGATGGTCGAAACGAAGTTTTTCAGGAATATACTCCGCCCCAACATCTAATACAATATCTGCATCATTAATTATTTTTTCATCACGGGTGCGAACAATTTCATGCTCTTCTACCATCAAAACCATTGCCGTAGCAAAAACTTCATCGGCATGAAATCTTCCAGAGTGAGTTACTAACATATTTATTCCTATTAAATTAATCTAGCTATTTTAAAAGATTTAAAAACAAAGATAGCTATTAATTACATGAGGTGGTCCCCCCCCCTAAAAAACCAAAAACACTTAAAAAGCCATTATTTTGCTTTAATAGCTCCAAATACTCTCCTGGCACGAAAAGCAAAGGTTTTGCTTGCAGCAAGGCAAAAAGGATATAAAAATGGCAGGGAAGGGTATATTTAGAAGAGTATGTTTTTTGGAGCAAAAGCTAGTTATATCAACAGGTTACAGGAAAAAGCACTAAATAAGATGGGTTTTGCTCTATTTTGTTGGGGAAGGTGGTTTGTTCTTCTCGCGAATAGAAAGATGTTCCATGTGGAACATTTGTTAGGGTTTATGTATTGTTTTTAAAAGCGTCTTTTAATTTCATGTAATGTTTGGCAGAGTATTTAAAGAATAATTTTTCCTTGTCGGTTAGTGGTCTAGCTTGCTTTACTGGTGAGCCTAAATATAAAAATCCTCCTTCTAGTTTTTTGCCAGCAGGTACTAGGCTGTTTGCCCCAATAAGTGTGTGCTTGGGAATTATTGCATTGTCTAAAACTATTGCTCCCATACCGATTAAGCATTCATCTTCGATAATGCAGCCATGTAAAATAGCGTTGTGTCCAACGGTGACATCTGCACCAACTATACAGTTAGAGCCTTTTGTTGATGGGGAGTCGTGTGTGCAGTGAAGGACTGAGCCGTCTTGAATATTGCTTCTTGCTCCAACTTTAATGTTGTTTACATCGCCACGAAGGGTTGCGTTCGGCCAGATGCTAACATCTTCAGATAGTTCGCATTTGCCGATAACTACAGCAGAGTCATCGACCCATGCACTGTTATTTACTTTTGGAAGCTCGTTTAGGTATTTTCTTATTGCCATGAAGTTTTCCTTTTTGTTTGTATTTTAGCCGTTTTTTTGAGTTTAATTTATGCGCATTTTAAAGATGTTCCACATGGAACATAATGGCTTTATTTTCCAATGCAAAATGAGGTGAATATTTCACCGAGTAGGTCGTCGCTGGTGAACTGGCCCGTAATTTCGCTTAGAGCGTTTTGAGCGTGCCTTAGGTCTTCGGCAAGCAGTTCTCCTGCGGCGTGAAGTTCCAGTTGCTGTTGCCCGGTTTTTATTAGTGTAAGGGCTTCTTGCAATGAATTAAGGTGGCGTTTTCTTGCCATGAATACGCCTTCAGAGGTTTGTGAAAATCCCATGGTTGTTGTTAAATGTTCTTTTAAAACATCTACGCCCTTGCCTTGTTTTGCGGATAGCCATATTGCGGTTTCTTGATGCCCGCAGAGGTTTGCGGATAGTTTTTTAATGTTAGGCTCGATGTTTACCAGGTCAATTTTATTGTATATTAGGGTAACGGGAATGTTGCTAGGTAACTTGAGAAGTATCTCTTCGTCTTCGTCGTCTATAGTAGATGTATCTTCCCCTGCCTGCACCATAACTAAAATTCTATCTGCATCTTTAATAGAGTCCCATGCTTTCTGAATGCCTATTTTTTCTGCTTCATCGCTAGCTTCTCTTAGGCCTGCTGTATCTAAAATATGCAGGGGCATGCCGTCTATCTGTATTTGTTCTTTAATTATGTCGCGAGTGGTTCCTGCTACATTAGTAACTATGGCAGAGTCTTTGCCTGAAAGTGCGTTTAGCAGGCTAGATTTTCCTGCATTAGGGCGGCCTAGTATAACTACAGACATGCCTTCGGAAAGTAGCACTCCTTGTTGTGCTGATTTAAATACTTGTTGCAGTTGTTGGAGTATTGCTTGCAGTTGCTTTGCTACCTTGCTATCAGATAAAAAATCAATTTCTTCTTCAGGAAAATCGATGGCCGCCTCTACAAACATACGCAGTTTTATTAGCTGTTCTACTAGTGAGTTTATTTGGGCAGAAAATTCTCCTTGTAGAGATTTTAACGCAGATTTAGCCGCCTGTTCAGATGAGGCGTCAATTAAATCAGCAATTGCTTCGGCTTGGGTTAAGTCGAGTTTGTCGTTTAAAAAGGCTTGTTTTGAAAACTCTCCTGGTTCGGCAATTTTTGCGCCTAAAGAAACAACTCGGTCTAAAATCCATTGTAATACTACTGGCCCACCATGACCTTGTAGTTCAAGTACATCTTCTCCAGTAAAGGAGTTTGGGTTGGGAAAGAAAAGAGCGATGCCTTGGTCTAAAACCGTATTATCTTCTGCTAAAAAGTTGCCGTAGTGGGCATGGCGAGGCTGTGGTTTTTTGCCAAGAATAGCTTTGGCAATTGGTAATGCTAGTGAGCCAGATATCCTCACTATTCCAATGCCTCCTCGCCCAGGAGGGGTGGCAATGGCAGCGATAGTGTTTTGGTTAGACATGGCGAATGTTTTAAAGCTAGCGCTTAGGCTAGTTTATATTCGGTAGTTTCAAAGTCGGTGACAAATTCTTTTTCTTTGTAAAAAGCGATAGTTTTGTCCATCTTCTTTTTAGATTTGAAGGTCATTTCTTCTATTTCACCATTAATTTTAAAGCTTAATACAAACAATGATCTGGATCGTTGTTGATTGGTTTGTTGGCCGTGTTTAGCCTGCTCAACAGGTTTATAGCTACTATCGACCGCTAAGGGAATATAGCCTTCTTTGCCCTTATAACAAACGGCTTGCATAGCGTCCATAACAATGTACTCAACCTTGCCGTACATTGGATGGTCTGTGCCTAATTTTTCGTAAGATAAATGCATTTGTTTTCCCAATTATTTTTCTTCGCCAGCTGTAATTTTCTTGGTAATGTACCATTGTTGAGCTACGGATAAGATATTATTTACTACCCAGTATAAAACTAATCCAGCAGGGAAGAACATAAAGAATACCGTGAAAATAAATGGTAGTAGCTTCATTACTTTTTGTTGCATTTCATCCATCATTGCAGAAGGGTTAAGCTTTTGTTGTATCCACATTGAGATACCCATAATTACAGGTAAAATGTAGTAGGGATCTTGTGCTGATAAGTCTTGAATCCATAACATCCATGGAGCTTGACGCATTTCAGCAGAGTATAATAACACCCAGTATAATGCGATAAATACAGGCATTTGTACGAGGATTGGTAGGCAACCACCTAACGGATTAATCTTTTCTTCTTTATATAGCTTCATCATTTTTTGCTGATAAAGCATCTTGTCATCACCATAGTTTTCTTTTAACTGTTTTAGCTTAGGTTGGAATTTTTTTAACCTTGCCATTGAACGATAAGAGGTTTCGGATAGTTTATAAAAGGCTAGTTTAATTAAGATAGTTAGCACAATAATTGACCAACCCCAGTTGCCTACGAAGGAGTAAATAATCCCTAGTAACCAAAAAATTGGCTCGGCAATCAAGGTTAAAATACCATAATCAACCGTAAGCTCTAAGCCCGGTGCAACTGTTTCTAGCTTATCTTGAATAATTGGCCCAATGTATAAAGAGCTAGTTAATGTTCCTGTACTACCTGCTTTAACCACCGTTAAAGGCTCAACAATACCTGTAACAAACTCGCCACTGTTTCCTGAAGGTTTGGCGTATAGTGTGTTTAATGAAGTTTGATTTGGTATAACCGCTGATATGAAATAGTGTTGAATCATTGCCGCCCAGCCACCGGTTGTTTGCTGGGAGCTAACTGGGCTGGTGCTTAAATCATCAAAGGCATGTTTTATATATTTGCTTTCTGCATGACCATCATATAAAACAGGACCAGTATAGGTGTACATCATACTGTTGTGATCTGGATCATAGGTGTTATGTTTTAGCTGTGAATATAAGCTTCCTGCCCAATCTTTGTCGGTAAAGTTTTCAACTTTATAATCTACAGTAATTTGATAACTACCTTTTTTGAAAGTATAAGTTTTAGTCACTTTAATGCCGTTTTCTTGCCACGTCATGGGTACAGAAATACTATCACCATCAAGTACAAAGTTAGTTTGTTCAATGTTATAAATCGTATTATGAGTAGGTGCAGACAGTTCAGAGTTAGGCTGCATTGCAATACCATTTTGGGCAATATACAGTCTTTTGCCAGAATCCCCCATTAATTGGAAGGGCTTAGTGCGATCGTCTGTATCAGCATATTTAAGTAGTCTAATATCACGAATATCGCCACCTTTGGTATCTAACACTATATCTAATACTACGGTGGTTACATTAATTCTTTGTGCTTGTTTAATTTGGTTTTTTGGGGTTGGTACTTCTTCTGTATGTTGTTGTCCTGCAACAGGCACATCACTGGCGTTATCTGGTGCAACAGCTTGATTTGCCATAGGCACAGGGGAAGTTGTTGGATTAAGGCTAGCTTGTTGTTCAGCGGTCTGTAGAGCAGGTAATACTTTAGATTGCTGGAATTGATTCCATTCCATCCAAATCCATAAAAGTGTAAAGGCCATTGCTAGCCACCAAAATGATCTTGTATTCATTGTTTAATTCTCGAGTTATTTTTTAAGTCGCTATTTTTAATTTTGCGAATAAGGTGTTCAAAGCTTTTGTTTAAGGTTTTGTTATCTATTTTTTGCATATCTCGCCGCCCTAAAACCACAATATCATACCCCTTTAGCTCTTGTTTATGTTGACGAAATGCCTCTCTAGCCAATCTTTTTACTCTATTTCGCCATACTGCACGACTTAATTGCTTTTTAGCTATGGTTAAGCCTATTCTTGGAAAGTTTTTGTTGTTTGGACGCACAATTAAAGTCCAGTGATGGTTAGCAAACTTTTTGGCATTATTAAATACAAACTTAAACTCAGCAGGAGTTAAAAGGTGAAATTCTTTAGAAAATGTGTTGCTAGATAGATTAACGATATTCGTTGGGCAGTTTTGAGGCGCTGGTTCCGAGTTCTCAGTAGGAGTTTCGGAAGTATCTAACGCATCAATATGTTGTTTAATAGCCATTGTTTTAACCACTAGTAGCGATTACTTTTGCAAGTAATGCTTATGGAGTTAAACGAGTACGGCCTTTAGCACGGCGAGCAGCTATAATTTTACGACCACTTTTAGTAGCCATGCGAGCACGGAATCCGTGAGTACGAGCGCGTTTAATAACACTAGGTTGGAAAGTACGTTTCATCGGTTTAAATCCACTTATATAAAAAAGAACGGAGTATTATAAAGGGTTATTTAGATAAATACAATATAAATACAATACTAAATTAGTGGTTCCCCCCCCCCATATTTTATGAAAAGGTGTTTTGTTATGGGTATCCTTTGATAATGGTTAGTTTAGTACAAAGGTTCGCTTCTATTTTAGTCGTCCTAAAACTTTAGCTAACACAATACCATCTTGCTTTGATAGTTGGTGCCTTGCTTTAACTGTAAAAGTAATAGATTTTTTATATAGAGCAGGCACATAGTTCATGTTTTGTGAGGTCTCTGGTACTAGCATACCCATTTTCATAATTGGTAATGAGCTGGTGTGAATGATACTGACATAGTTAAGATTAGGGTGTACCTGTCGGTTCATCCAATACAGAAGGTTGTTTTTTACATTGGGAGAAAGTTGCCATAATAGTTGCCCTGCTTCTGACCACTCATCATTGCCCATCATTTCAATAAAGTCGGCCATAGGGCTTTGAATAGTTTGCCATGCCATTTGTGCCCAAGGTGAACCCAAGTGCGGGCTAGCAATGGTAATTAAGCTGCTTATAGGAACTTTTTTAGATGATAGTAGATAAAATCTTGCGACAATTCCACCTACAGAATGTCCTACTAAAATAAGAGGTTCTTGGCGTTGTTTATGGATGTAGGCAAGTACTTCTTTTAATACTTTTGCCTGGCTTTCAATCGTCTCGGACCAGGTTAAGTCAATAGTGTAAAAAACATCTTTAGGTTTGGTTAAGGTTGTTTTTTTTAATTCTTTTGGGTTAATAAATAGGTTTTTTGTAGCATCTTCAAAGCCTTATGAGTATAGAGCATTCACCGTTTTATGTTTATACCAAGTGCTTCTATCTGCATCTAAGCCATGAATTAATACCACTGTTTTTGCATTAACAGCGGTGCTTGTAAATAATAATAAGATAGCTAGTTTTTTAAATATATTATTAACCATTGTTTTCCATGCGTATTTTTTGAAAGTAAAAGCCAGTTTAACTCTTTCATTATTACTATGATAATTGTTTTTGAAAGTTTTTATAGTAAAGAAGGTCTTCCTTATTAGCGATTATATTTTAAAAAGGAAAGCAAAATGAAAAAAACTCAGTCTATTTTTATACTAGGATTAGCAATAAGCTTTTTAAGCTTGAGCGCTTGTGCGAAGACAATTCCTGTTAAGGTCGTTATTTCCAACGGTGATTTTGAAGTTAATAAAAGCTTTGAGCTAAGTGATGTTGGCGGAGGAAAAACCGCTATAAACTTTAAGTTTAAAGATAATAAAAGCAAGACCTACTCATTTGATTTAAAGTACAAAAAGCTACCGAGCAACCGCTCATACCCAGCTAACTTAGACATTACTATTAAAGATTCGAACGGTAAAAAGCTTGGTTATTTGTTTTTAGCTAACAATGGAGTTGAAGGTCTTAAAAAGCAAGGTATTTGGGGCTTAATTATTAATATAAATGGCAAGCCAATGAATATAAAAATTAACTTTGGTAAAAAGCTATCAGGTTCGCTAGATATTGCAGAATTAGGCAATGAACCCTTTGTGCAAGACACACTAGTAGGTAAGTTTGGTTTTCAAATGATTCGCCCAGTAATATTACCTATGGTTAATGAGGGAGTTCGTTCCATTACATATTCATTAGACGCTCATCCATACTCTGTAAACTATACTTTAAAAAACAAAGGTAAAGGTATTGTTGAGTTCCAACATAATCTATATGCAACTAATGGTGGAAAGGAAAAGTTATTAGAGAGGATTTATTTTGAAGCTAACAGCTTAGAGTCATTAAGAGAAGCAATGTACGCAGGCAAATATTTTGACCCTAAAAATGGCACCTTTAAACTAGTATTCTACCCAGCACTGGGGCAAACAACCCCACCAAAATGATCTTACTTATTGGCAACAATCACTGCTCTTAACGGGGCAGGATAGCCTTCTATGGTTTTAGAAGAGTCATTTGGGTCTAAGAAGCTTGCTAGTGAGTTCCATTCCATCCACTCGGTAGTTCTTTGTTCTTGTGTGCTGGTCTGGTCTAAATTTACACAACGCACATTCTTAAAGCCACATTTTTCTATCCAGTGAACCAACTCTTTTATGCTTGGTAAAAACCACACATTATTCATTTGTGCATAGCGGTCATTTGGCACAAGAAGTTGCCCATAATCTTCAGGAACAACTAGGGTTTCAAGCACCAGCTCGCCACCAGGCTGTAGGTGTTTTTTCAAGTCTAAAATATGGTCAATTGGTGATTTACGATGGTAAAGAACTCCCATAGAAAAAACAGTATCAAATTCATCACCCTTACTAGTTACTGGTAGTTGCTCTAGGGTTAGTGGCAAAAAATAGGCATGGTGTTGTCCGCCTAAAAAATGCTTTATAGCGATAAACTGGCTCATTGATAACAAGCTAGGGTCAACCCCTACGGCAAGCTGAGCTCCTTCGCCAAGCATTCTCCATAGGTGGTAACCGCTACCACAACCAATGTCTAAAACTTTGCGATTTTTTAGGCTTGCTAAGTGAGGTAAAACTCTACCCCATTTCCAGTCTGAACGCCATTCCGTATCAATAGTTATATCTTTAATTTGAAAAGGCCCTTTTCGCCAGGGCATTAGAGCTTTTAAATCAAGTTTAAGTTGTTCTTGTTGTTCAGGGGATATTTCAACATTTGTAGCAGTTACGGCTGCGGTATTTAATTTTGTGGTTTTTGCCGTTGGTAAGCTTTTAATCGAGTTAATTGCAGGCAACCACCGTGCCATGTTGCCATTGGCATCTTCTTTTAAGATGGCTTCAATTATTGGTGGGAGTACATTTTTCCACTCTTCTAGGCGAGTGTCATAAAGATAATCCCAAAAATTTTGATAGTGGTCGTGAAAATGTTTCATGTGGAACAATTTACTTTATGGCTAGAAAAGAGGCAAAATTATACGCCTGAAACCACATAGATGCACTAGTAAATCCTGCCTTTTTAAAGCGATCTAAGTGAGTTTTTTCTGAATCACTTACTAATACATTTTCTAAGGAAGCCCTTTTTTGACTAATTTCTAGCTCTGAATAACCATTGTCTCTTTTAAATTGTAAGTGCAGATGTTCAATGGCATCTTGTGTTTTTTTATCATCGAAATGTATCTTCTCCGAGACAATTAATACCCCCCCCCCTCTAAGTTGTTGGTAAATTTTGTCTATTAACTTTTGGCGAGCCTCTGGGTTAACAAACTGGAGAGTAAAGTTAATTACAACTAGTGATGCATTTTCAATATTAACTTCTGCCATATCTTGGCATAAAACAGCAACAGGAATGTTGGAGTGAAAACCGTCAATATGCTCTTTTGCCCGTTCTACCATGGTCTTTGAAGTATCAACCGCAATTATTTTACAACCAGTTTTTAATTTGGGGCGGATGGTTATGCTAACCGCACCCAATGAGCACCCAAGGTCATAGCAGTTAGTGTTAGCCTGTGAAAACTCTGCCGCAAGTTCTCCTATGCCTGCCAAAATCATTTGGTATCCTGGCACGGATCTTTCAATCATGTCTGGGAAAACGGCAACTACGGATTTATCAAATTTAAAAGCATTGATTTTTTTGTGCTCGGTGGAGAATATGGTGTCTTTTTTATTCATAATAAAATTGGCTTAAGTTTTTATAAAGTGTGTATTTTAATATACAATTTAAGAATGCAAAAGTTTTTAGAAGCTACAGCCATAATTGATTACTTAAACCCTAAAATACAAGCGGTTTCACAGGTGTTGGCGGAAGGTTGTGCGTCCGATGAGGATGTTGCAAAAAAATGTTTTGAGTTTGTTAGGGATGCAATAAATCATACTGGCGACTATAGAGACCAAGTTAAAACTACTTATATTGCGAGTGAGGTTTTAAAACAAAAAACAGGTTGGTGTTATGCTAAAAGCATCCTGTTAGCCGCGTTATTAAGAGCTAACAATATTCCTGCGGGGCTTTGTTATCAGAGGTTATCCTGTTCAGAGTATAAGAAAGATGTGTTTTGTTTACATGGTTTAAATGCAGTGTATTTAAAACAATATGGCTGGTATCGTATTGATGCAAGAGGGAACAAGGAGGGGGTAAATGCCCAGTTTACACCACCAGTAGAAAAATTGGCTTTTGAACTAGAAGATGGTGAAATGGATTTGCCAGAACTATTACATGAACCTTTAAAGCTTGTAATAGAAAATCTGAAAAGAAATGTAACCTATCAGCAGGTTGTTGATGACTTTCCAGATATTAAATCGTAGCTTGTGCAAAGCCCACTATTTTTTTATTTTAAGCAGATCTTTTCTTTTTACGATGGTCATATCTGATATAGGCAATGATAAGTGCAATAGATACTACAGTTGTTAATCCTATTGCTACTAGTGTAAATGCAATCATACTCATAAGTTTATCTCCGCAGACTTAAGTGTTTATTTTTTAAAATAAGTTACAAATCATTATACCTGCTCAAGATTAATCTAAATTAAAGTTTTAAGGTAATTATTGATATAGATTAATATCTGCTCGGTAAGTTCGCAACTTTTTTTAATTTCCAATCCTTGTAGCCTTGTTGTTGTTCAAGTTTTTCTTCAATTTTATCATCTAATTGCCAAAAGAAATCTATACCGGTTTGCTTTTCTATTTCATCTATTGTGGTTACATATTTTATGAGGGAGTCTTTAGACTTAGCGGTTTGTGGCATTATAAAGGCTAGGGATTTTGCAGGTTTAGTATCTGTTTTAGGGGTTATAAATATTTTATAAAAAGCCGTGGGGATATCTATGCCTTGTCCTTTAAGTGTTTTTGGTTGTTTTGCAAATATAGGCCCAGTAACTACCCAAAAAGTTGTAAATAGTTTTGAAAAATGATTCGCGGAAACTTCTTCTAGTCGTTGCCATATCTTTTGATTAAATTTTGGTTTTTGCGGGCTAATATTGGTCATTAAAAAGGTTTCTTGTTGGGCTCTTTTACCGTAACGACTGGCAATGATATAGTTAGGCGCAAGGTGCCCTCTATTGTAGCCAGTTCTTGTATAGTCGCTTGTAGTTACATTAGCTATGCTTCGCCAGTCGGCATAGAAACTAGGCCGCTTCCCATATCTTTGGATTTTGTTAGTTACCTTGTATATGACCCATAAAGGGTTTTTTCGGCGTTCAGAATATCCAAGCATATAGGCTTCATTGCGTAGGGTATGGTTTAGGTTCTGCCAGTTGTTTTGTGTGAGGGGAACTCCCATATATGTCATTTTAGGCTGTGCGATTTTGGTTTCATAAAAGTAATAGCTACCACCTATTATCATGGATATACCCGCTAAAAAAGGCATCCAAAAAAACATTATCTTAATAAGCTTTGGTTGTTGCTTTATTGCACGGAAAGCTAAAATTAGTAATTTTGTGGTTTGGTGTTTCATAGTAATACCTTATAATGAGGAAACATATTATATAGGATCTAAAAAATGTCAAACCCAGAAGCTTTTCAAAAACTAAAACAACATTTGCAAAAAGTTATTGTTGGACAAGAATCTGTTTTGGAAAAACTGATGATTTCATTGTTAACAGGAGGGCATTTGTTGCTTGAGGGGCCGCCAGGTTTGGCTAAAACTACTGCCGTTAAAACCTTATCGGCAGCTGTAAAGTCTAGTTTTCAGCGAATTCAATTCACTCCAGATTTAATGCCTGGGGATGTTATGGGGTCGGATATTTTAGACCCAAAAACAGGTAGTTTAAATTTTGTTAAAGGACCTATATTTAATGAAATAGTTTTGGCAGATGAAATTAATCGTGCACCACCAAAAGTGCAGTCTGCATTGTTAGAGGCGATGGCTGAACAGCAGGTTACCGCTAGTGGTAAAACTAGACAGTTGCCTGATTTATTTATTGTAATGGCAACTCAAAACCCTCTTGAACAGAGCGGGACATATCCTTTGCCGGAAGCCCAGTTGGATAGGTTTATGCTCCATGTTGTGCTTAGTTATCCTACTGAAGAAGAAGAACTAGAAATTTTAAAACGAGATAAAGAACACCATTTTGGTGAAGATAAAGAGGCATTTAATGCATTTTTAACGCCTGAAATGGTGCTAAAAGCAAGGCATAGCGTTTCTGAACAGTATGTTTCTCCAGAGGTTGAAAAGTATATGGTTTCATTGGTAGCGGCTACTAGAAAGTTGGGTGATTATGATGCTAGTTTAGCGGAAGTTATTGATATAGGTGCGTCGCCGAGGGCGACGCTGTCATTGCTTCATGCAGCTAGTGCTAAAGCTTGGTTAGAAGGCCGTGATTTTGTAACACCTGATGATGCCATTGATCTGCTTCCCGATATTTTAAGACATAGAATTGGCTTAAGTTTTAGCGGTAGAGCTCAAAAATGGACAGAAGATGCACTAATTAAAAAAATTATTGCTCTTGTTCCTGTACCGATTGAAAGCTAAAGATTGCTAGGACTGTAAGTTGACTCGTTTCTTCAACTTTCTTTTTTCTAAGGCTTTATTCGTCTCTGCTAGTGATGTTGACGCCCCTATTTTGTCTGCTAAAGATGTTGATGATTTAGGTTTGGAATTAGCAGATATTTTCCATGGAAATAGTTTAAAAATGCTAGTAAATCCAAAAGCAAGCTCATCTATTAAACAGGGCGAGCAGGCTAGTCGTTATTTGGGTTCTGGCATGGAGTATGAAGAGAGCCGAGGTTATCAGCCTGGTGATGAAGTGCGCAGGATTAATTGGCGATTAATGGCTCGTACAGGCAAGGCATACACGAAGTTGTTTCAAGAGGAAAGGCAGGAGTCGTGGACTATTTTGTTAGATCAACGACAGGCAATGCGCTTTGGTACAAAAAAGCAATTAAAAGTACAGCAGGCAATTAAGGCGATGGGTTTCTTTTCTTGGCAAGCAGAAAAAGCAGGTTTGCCCGTAGAGTTGGTCTGTATGGATACCCAGGTTAGAACCTCCCCTACCTATGAAGGGAAAGGGGTGTTTGAGCATTTAATGGCCTGTGCAAATATACCCTGCCCTCCATTGCGATTAGACCAAGAGTCTAGCATAAATGATGAGTTGGTAGAGTGCCAACGAAGGTTGCAAGCTGGATCAAGGCTTATTATTATTTCTGATTTACATGATATGAATGATAAAACTCTTTCATTGCTGGCAACACTGCAGCAGAAAGTTATGGTAAAAATAGTTGTTGTGTTTGATGAGGTTGAAAAAAAATTACCAGTAATGTCTGGATTAAAGCTACAGGCATTAAATGGACAAAATATTAATAACCTTTCTAATAGTCAATTAAATGATTATGAGCACTGGGCTAAAGAACATTTTACGGGCTTAATGGACAAGCTGTCGAGTATTAGCGTTGTGGCGGTAGAGCTTTCTACGGTAGATGGTTTGAATAAGTTAAGAGAGTTTAATTAATGCCTAAGCCTAATGAGTTAATAGAGATTGAAGTTCCTATTCTACCGGGCGTTGATTGGTGGTTTTTTGTTGAATTAATTTCTTTAGCTTTAATCTTTTTCCTCGTTATTGGTATTCTTTTTTGGGTTAGATATGTTTTTTGGGGTAGCCTAAAGACACAATATTTAGTTAAAAAAAGTTTGGTTCGGTTGAAGTCTTCGGATTATAAGCATATAACGGTAGAACAGTGTTTAAGAGTAAATCAGTTGTTTTTAGATGCAAAAAAGCATCAACACCTAGCCATAAAAGATCAAGAAGAACTAGCAACAAGTTTTAATCAAGCTTGCTTTGGACGAGAAAAGGTTTCATGTGAAACATTTATTCCGTTATTAGAAAAGTTTTTACAGGCTCTTAAGCAAAATCAGCCAAATTTTTCTAAATTGGTAGGGCTAAGCAGATGATGAGTTGGGCAGATCTATTTGTTTTTTTAGGGCAGGGAAGCCCAGTTGTTTATAGCTACCCTATAGCTTTTTGGCTATTGTTAATAGTGCCGTTTTTTGTTTGGGTTTATCAAAGGCAGGGCTATGCGAATGACTGGGACTTGCTTGCAGGACAGAAAAAATTACTATTTAGACATTCTTTAATTGATCAACTTTATTTTTCTCATCAACCACAAAAAAGTTCATTTTGTATTCTTCGTTGGTTGTTGTATTTTTTACGCTATGTATTGTTAATACTGGCAGTGTTAGCATTAGCAAGCCCAATAAAGCACACACCTTTACCACCAGAACCCCAAACTAAAACTGTCCGAGATATCGTATTTGTTATTGAATCTTCAGCCAGTATGATGCTAGAAGATTATCAGGTAAATGGTGAGCCTACCGCAAGAATGGAAGTTGTAAAAAGGGTTGTTGACCAGTTTGTTGCTAACTTAGATGGAAATCGTTTTTCTTTTATTCTTTATGCGGATAATGCTTACACTCTTATGCCGATTACCTCCGATACAACTACTGCAAGGTTAATGCTTAAACGCTTAAGACCTTATTTAGCAGGTAGAGAAGATGCGGCATTGGGCAATGCTTTAGGTTTAGCTTTGCAACAGGTAGAAAGGGGTGTTGAGAGCACTCAAAAAAGTGTGGTTATTCTTTTTTCTGATGGAGAAAACAAACCTAGCCAGCTGCCTGTTATCGATGTTATTAATTATGCGCAGGGCTTAAATTTGCCCGTTTATACCGTTGGCGTTGGTGCTGGTACATTAAAGGCGGACAAAAGAAAACATTCAGGATTGCTTTATCAAACTTTGCAAAATAGTTCATTGAAAAAAATTGCTAGTGAAACAAATGGGATATATTTTCAAGTAGGTAGTAAACAAGCCCTGCAAGATGTGTTGGTTAAAATAGACAGTATGGAAGGCGTGGAATTTATCACTAAGCAACAAAAAAGTATGGTTGTTGATTTGTATCCTTATTTGCTGGCACTACTATTAATGGTGTTTATTTTGTACTTTAGTCTAGTGCAAACTTTTTCTGCAAGAGTGGGTCGTTATGATTGATTTTATACTTAGTATAGAGCTATGGCAGTGGCGAGATGAACAGATCTTATGGTTTGCTATATTACCTTTTGTTTGGTGGCTATTATCTAGGCTTGTTAAACTAAATAAAGATAACCACTATGCTGATAGCCATCTTCTCGCATGGGTTAAGGTGGATGTTCACTCTGGTATTAAAGATAACTTTCATATAACTAAAGGGGGGGGGGGTGCTTTTAGATGGATTATCCAACTAATTAAGAAAATTTTAAACCCTATTTTAATATTGTCTTTAGCTTGGGTATTTATTGTTATTGCATTAGCAGGACCCCGTAGTGCGGTCCCTGCTCCTGAAGAATCTTCTCGTTCGGGAGTGGACATTTTATTAGTTCTGGATTTGTCTTTATCTATGACTGCACAGGATGTTAAGCCGAACAGGTTTCTATTTGCTCGTTCTTTAATGGAGTCATTAAGTAATCGTTTAGAACCAAATGACCGATTGGGATTGTTAGCTTATGCTGGTCAGCCACATCTTGTTTCGCCACTTAGTTTTGACCGTAACCTCTTTCAACACTATCTTGCTCTTGTTCGTCCAGGAATGTTGCCAACTAAAGGCTCACAAATTAAACCTGCAATTTCCTATGGAATTTCACATTTACAACAAACAGCAGGTAAATCAAATGTATTGGTGGTCTTTACAGATGGAGAGCCAGAAAACTTTGTGCAACAGCCAGAACCTGAGGGCTTTAGTGAGTTAATAAGAGAAAACACTAAAGTAATATTAGTTGGTATTGGTGAGAGGGCAAGGGTAAAAATACCTGATGCAGAACATAAATCTGGCTACTTGCATGTAAGTGGTTTGCTAGCTAATACTCGGTTAGAAGAAGCTTTTTTACAAGAGTTAGCAACTAAACTAGGGGGGGGGTATTTTAAGGCAAATATCTCACAAAACTTTATTAAAAGTCTATTAAAAGAAATCGCTATAGATGCGGAAGCGAGAAGTTTTCAAACTAATAAAACTGTCTGGCAGGATCATGCAATGCCATTTATTTGGATTGCCTTTTTTGCTCTATTATTAGCATTTTATCCTATAAAAATAAGAACTAAAATCGTTCCTGTTTTATTAATTGGACTGAGCTTGAATTTTTTTACACAAGAATCTATGGCAGAATCAAGAGCGTTACAAATAGAACAACAGGCCTATAGTGCGTTTTTTAGTAAAGATTATGACTTGTCCCAACAGCTTTATAGTGAGGTTGATAACTTTAATGGTTTTTTTGGTGCAGGTTCTGCTGCCTACCAGTCTCAAGATTATGAATCTGCAGTGCTATATTTCCGCCAGTCTGCTTTACTAGGTGTAAGCGTTGGAAACCGTTCTGATTCTTTATTTAATTTAGGCAATAGCTATTACCGTGCAAATTTATTATCACAGGCTATTGAGGCATATGAACAGGCACTTAAATACTTGCCAAATAACTCAAAAACCTTACATAACTTAGCCCTGGCAAAAAAACGCCGATTAGTCGAAAAAAATGGACAACAACAAAAAGATGAACAGGGTGATGGTAAGGGAAAAGGTTCAACATCACAAGATGATGAGGGGGCGTTTTATGGCGGGCAAAAACCTAGTGAAGAAGCTGGAGAAGGCATAGCAGGCGATGCACAAGAAGGAGAAAAACAAGGAGAAAATCTTGTTTTACCTGATGAGCGCAATGATACAGATTTTATTCTTGAGCAACCCGATGAAATCATCTTAAGTGATATGGGTAACGCTATTATAGCAAAGCAAAAACAAATACAACGCATGGAAAAGTTTGAACAAAAAATGTTACAAACTCAAGATCAACAATCTAAATTATTGATAGGTATTTTTGAGCGAGAAGAAGATTATCAAGCCAGCCAATCAAAAGCTCATGTTATTCCAGGAGTAAAACCATGGTAAGGTTTGTTCATTTGGTTGTTCTCGTATTAGTAGTAGGTAATAGCTATGCACAAGTTAGTATTTACCCTAAAACAATAATGTTAGGTTTGCCTGTAATAATGGTTTTTGTAGGTAAAGAAGTCGAATCAGATTTTGAAAAGGTTAATAAATCTCAACTAAAAAAACAATTTGAAATTTATGATGTGGATGGTGATTCAAACCGTATCCGTCTCATTTTATACCCTAAGCAAGTAGGCATATTGAAAGTTCCAGCAATGCAACAGGGCCAAATAAACTACCAAGGTGAGAATATTGTAGTTACCGAGAATGATGAAGTTAATGTTAGATGGAAAGCTCCAATCAGTAAAACATTTGCCAATAAAGTTGTAACTTGGCAAGCTGAAGTGAGCCTAGTAAATGCTGTAAATAATGTTAGCTTTGAACAACATCCACATTTTAATAACAAACTATCCTATAACTTGCCAGAAAAACCTTTTATCTCCTCTTCTGTATTGTTTGGTAAAACAGAAACTTTTTCAATGAGTATTATGCTTGATAAAGCAGGTAAAACAAAGATAAGAAGCCCCGTAGTTAAAGTTAAAAACGCCACTTCTCGTCCATGGAGATTTTTTGATAATACAGCTAGCTTACAAGTACTACCATTGCCGAGCTACTTGCCTATAACCACACCCGTAGGCAGGCTGACAATAGTTATGGAAGAGCTCCCCCTGTTTATAAGTACAGGTGAGTTAGTGAACTTAAAGTGGCAAGTGCTAGGAGAGCATGTTCCTACTAACCTGCTACCAAATTTAAGCCAACAGTTAGGGTATCAGCAGGCAGTAGAGTGGCTTTCCCCTCGCAGTGTTTTTAAGACTAATATTAAAGCTCTCGCTCATAATAGTGAAGTAACGGTTTCACAGCCGTTTCGTGTAAATTCTGCTGGATTATTTACCCTGCCAGAAATGAGAATAAGTTATTTTGAGACCAAAACACAACAACTAAAAGATGTTTTTACCCAAAAACAATTCGTCTGGGTTGTTCCAATATGGTTGGTTTGGATACTTAGTAGTTTGGTTTATTTATTAGTAATTGTAGTGGCTATTGTTTTCAGTATGGTTGTATGGCAAGCGATAACAAAGGCAATACTACTTAAGAATTTACGACAAGCTAAAACTATCGGCGACATTTGGAAACATTGTCAAATATGGTCAAGTAGAATGTTAATGGGTGAGGATAATTTGTCAGTTAATGCCTGGCAAAACAATGTATCAAATTATTTTAGCAATTCAGAGTCACTAATTAATTTAACTAATTATATAAACCAAGAAAACTATGGCCTAGATAGTGATAAAGCCAAAAAATTTGCAGAAATATGGGCTCAAGAATTACCCAGTTTTAATATAAAATTATTTAGAATGTTGCTGCTCAAATGGCAAAATTATTTGACGGTATTTATTAAACGCAATCACTAGTGCATAGACAATACCAATTACAAAAATAGCTTGTCCAGCATAGGACAATCCTTGAGAAAAAGTGTTTTCTCTTACCTGTGCAGGAATGTTTAAAAAAATAGCTATCCCTACAGATACCAACATGGTTTTTTGGGCAACCTTGAAAATACCTCTTTGTAATAACTTCTTATGCTCTTTTGATCCAAGTTCCATTATATCTCCAATTATTAATAATTTACCCCCCCCCTAAACAGGCTTGAAAGAAGAGGGCAAGTTTTAGTTTGAGTTATTTTTAACCCAATTTATAAACCCCGTTAAGTCCATAGCACCAGATTGCCTAGCAACCTCTTTTCCATTTTTAAATATAGCTAGAGTAGGGATTGAGCGTATATTAAATTTAGCAGAAACCTCTTGCTCCGCTTCAGTATTTATTTTAATCAATCTAACTTGTGGCTCCAATTGATTCGCCGCCTGAGAATAAGTCGGAGCAAAAGACTTGCAAGGGCCACACCAAGGTGCCCAAAAATCAATAACCAAAGTTTGATCCGTTTTGTCTATTGCTCGTAATAGCTGTTTTCCTGACATTTCTACAGGTTTTCCTGTAAAAACAGGTTCTTTGCATTTCCCACAATTAGGTTTAGAGAACAGTTTATCTTCTGCAATACGGTTAAGCCCACCACAACTAGGGCAAATAGTTATCATCGTTGAATACCTTAAATTTTAGACACGGTTATTTTATAGGGTAGAAATATAAAATTACAATAGGGGGAAGAAAAAAGGGTGGAACAAGATTGAGGAGGAGGTACTTGTTCCAAAACATAACAATAAATAAAGAAATTGAAACCGTTGATTGCTTCAAGAACTTGTGACTAGTATAAATGGATTTGATACTTATTCGCAATAGGGAACTATTGAAAGAACATTAAGAGAGTGTGACTAATTTATTTTTGACTGCTTTCTTCAGTTATAGATGCTGCAAAAAAGTTAGATTTATTTTGTAAATTGCTGGCATAAGTTGAACCAGAGGTCAGATCTTTATTATTAACATTAGAATTTTCAACTGAGTTTCTGCTGTTTACAGTTTGGCTGGAAGAAAGATGAGAATAGTCAGGTTCAATAGTATTACTTTTTGAAGCAAGAGTAACCGTAGGATTATCTGCAGAGGAAGTTTGTGGGCTAGTATTTTCTAAAACCTTTGGATCTTTAACTGTATTATCACTAAGCCCATTAGCCTGTGAATAAATAGTTTGAACTGCTGATGCCAATGTAGGGTTAACACTATTCATAAATCTCTCCTAATGCAAGGTTGCACTGTAAATATAATTCCAGTATATATAAAAGTAAAAACAAAATCAATAAATTAGCTTGCATAGATGTCTGTGTATAAATTAAACTAATGACAGGTATAAAAATATTTAGTGCAATACTGTACCAAGGGTCAATGTAAATGGTCGAGTTATTGCTCTAGGATATAGCTTAATATAAAAGTAAATGAAAGCTTCTAGCAAGCAAAGATAAGTTTGGAGTCCAAAAATGGCAACTAATTCCCCAGTACTAGTCGGCATAGTAACAGAACTAACAGGCGTGGTTTATATTCATAATAACCAAGGAGATCCTGTTAAAGCAACTTTAGGAATGGAGGTTTATGAAAATCAAACCGTTCAAACCGTAGAAGATGCATCTATTCTAATTGATTTAATAAACGGTGGCGTGCTTACTTTAGGGCAAAAAACAGTCGTTAAGCTTGATCAAGATATTATATCTTTAGCAAACTTACAAGAAGTGCTTGCAACAGAGCAAGATGTTAGAAGTATTGTTGCGAGAATTTTAGAAGGAAAAGCTGGAGAAAATGAAGACGCTAGATCAGGAGATGAAAAAGAAATTATTTCATCATCTAATCAATCTGCATCAGGTTTTGAAGTTAATTTACAAGAAGGTTCAGTAACAAGTGGTTTCTTAACTGGTCAAGATCAAGTTAATGAGTCTACAGATATGCCTGGGCTTGGAGAAGCTAGTGGTTTTTCCCGCGTTAGCGGGCCTTCTATAAATGTTAACGACCCGATAATATTAACTGTAACGCCAGTAGCAACTTTAATAAACGGCTCTGTGTCTGCTGGAGACACCGTGGCTACCTCAGTAGCAAGCGATGAAGATGGAGGAGCAATTACCTTCAGTATAGATGACACGACTAACTATGTAATAGATGGAGCGATCGGAACAATAACCTTAACCGCAGCAGGAGCAGTCATAGTTAATAGTGGGGCAGACCTGCCCGACTTTACCGTAACAGCAACCAGTTCTGGAGAACAAGGATCAACAACAACAGAATCAGTTAATCCAGCAGACACAACAACAATCAATGACCCAATGGTTTTATCAGTAACCCCAGTTGCTACCATTACAGAAGATGCAGTTA
>CAZMHA010000015.1:0-15974 GCA_964565985.1 uncultured Piscirickettsiaceae bacterium
ATAATGCCCCTTTCGATACTGGCTTTATTAACCATGAATTATCACTGTTAAAACCTAATAAATGGGGCAAAATTGAAGATCATTGTAAAATAACCGATAGCCTTAAAATTGCTAAAAAAACCTACCCTGGACAAAGAAATTCATTAGACGCACTTTGTAAACGATTAGGGATTGACAACTCAAACCGTACTTTGCACGGAGCTCTGCTAGATTCTGAAATTCTTGCTGATGTTTATTTGTTTATGACTGGTGGGCAAACAGACCTACTGCTAAAAGAAGAGTCTGCTGGCAGTTCTTCCAAAACAAATAAAATTTTAACCAATAGAAAACCACTAAAGATATTAATGGCTAATGAAGAAGAATTAACACATCATCAAGATAAATTAGCACAAATTTCAGAAAAATCAGGCATGAGTGTTAGTTGGTAATTACCGAGGGGGATAATTACCACGAGCAATAAGACCACCGTCAACAGTTAATATAGAACCACTCATCCATTGCGTAGCATCTGACAACAAATACGCCGTTGCCATTCCCATATCTTCCACAGTGCCATAGCGACCAGCTGGCATTGCACCTACCCATTTTTGTTGCATTTTTTCTTCATGTAATATGTCAAATGTTCTCTCCACAGGAACAACCCCAGGAGCAAGAGCATTCACCCTCACCCCAAATTGCCCCCATTCAATGGCATGAACTTTAGTTATAGCATCCAATGCTGCTTTTGAAGCTGCATATGCAGCAAACCATTCACAGGTATCTTGCCCATGAATACTACTATTGTTAACAATAACACCCTTTTTCTTAGCTTGTTTACAACTACTTGCAAAGCTAGTACTTAATAAATAAGGAGCTTGTAAGTTTACCATTAGGGTTTGATTGAATTGTTCTGCATTAGCATCCTCTAAACTAAGTGATTTGGTAATCACCCCTGCATTATTTACTAGACCATCTAACCCATCAAATAACTGCCATGCTTTAGTAAAAAAAGGCTTAACACTATCTAAATTATTAAAATCACAGTGTAATATTTTTGCATCTATGCCTAATTCAGTAACTGTATTTAGCGTTTTATGTATACCAACTTCATTGTTGTTGTAATGCAAAATAAGGCGACAACCAGCTTGAGCTAATGTTTTTGCCATACCCACACCTATACCACTAGATGCACCAGTTATTAAAATGCGTTTTCCCTTCAAGTCAGGAAAATTAGGTTGTAAAGAGGGCTTCATATATTTTATTACCTGTAAAAACATTTGTAAAATAACATTTTAACGCTTTTTTACCCCCCCCCTCTAAAATCTATTTAGAAAGTTGCTTTTATACTGAATGAAGGAAAGAATGGAAAATCTGCAACTGCATCTGGGTTATTGTAATTTGAAAAGTCATTTTCATACTCATAACCGATAGTATTTGGTCTAAACAGTCCTGTTATATTTAATAGCTCAAACCTTGCCGTTATATCTCCATCGGCATACTTCCACTTTCTTTCCATAGATAAATCTAAATTTAAATATAGAGGAAGCCTTTTACCATTAGTTTTTCCATAAACTCCTTTCCAGTAACATTCTTCTTGCTCAGGATTACTTGTGCAGCTTGCTTCGGTAATAGTTTCACCTGGTTTAGGTTTGCTTTGCCTGCCTGTTATATCCGTATATGGTAATCCTGTATGCATTCTTAGATTCATTCCCCATACCCAGTTTTTCCAACTACCTGTAAAGGGTTGGTTATAAATCATATTAAGAGTATGTGGCTGTTCACCAGTAAATAATCTTTTACTATTTGTGCCTTCATCCGTCCTTTCAGACTTTGAGTAGCTGTAGGTAATCCAACCAAATGAACGATCTTTCCATTTCTTTTTTAAGAATATATCTATACCCTGTGCAATTCCCGATCCTTCATTTGCATAGTTTTCTGGTGCATCTCTTGCGACAACAAGTTTTGTCATAGGTTTATAATAGGCTTCAACTTGTGCGGACCACTGGCTTGATAGCTCATATTTAATCCCTAAAACTCTATGCTCTGCTTGAGTCATTACTAAGGAATCATTACCGATATCCTTAATTATTTCATGACCTTGCGGTAGCTGCACAAACTTACCCCATGAGGCGGTTAAAATGGTTCTATCATTTAAATCGTATTCAAGATTTAACCTAGGTGAAAGCTGTTCACTACTGAATTTATTTACCTTTGTTTTAGTATTTCTTAAACCTATAGTTGCAAAAAGTCTAGAGGTTAGTTCTTGCTTCAATTCAATATATGGGGCAATACTTTGTGCGGTTGAAGATTCATTTAAAGAAAATTTTTCTTGCCCTGTAAAAGTACAATCTGGCTGACCTATTGAACAAGGTTTCGCTATAAAACCAGATATTCCGTAGTTAATTGAGTAAAGGTCAATACCTGCTTTCCAGCTTTGTGAATTAAAGGACTGCCATTGCCAAGATGGTAATAAAAAGTAGCTGTCACTTAACGATTTAACCCCAAATCCTTCTCCTTTATTTGGGTTCGCATCAGATAACTGGGTTCCTATATTAAAATCAACTTTCCTTTTTAACAAACCTGTTCTAATAATCTGCTCTAGGTTAGTAGATATATTATGTCGCCACTTTACACCATAGGTTTGATAAGCTGTTTTAGCACCTAATTTACCCTCTAATTCTGGGTCAGGGTTTATATCCTTTTCATCGGCTACATTAATTTTAAGTTGGTCATCGGCAGCAAATACAGAAAAGTCTAACTCTCCATTTTCTAATTCATAATGATATTTTGCCTGCATATCCCAAAACTGAGGGAATTGTGTATAGGTGTTTTTAGAATAAGGTAAATTACCAACCTTAGGTAGTAGTAAATCAAAATAGCTTCTTCTAAAAGCAAAATAAGCCGAGCTATTTTCACTTACTGGTCCTTCTAATTTAAAAGAGGCATCATAAAACCCTAGCTGGTAGCTTTGATGAAGTTTGTCTCTTAAAGGTTTTCTTGTGGTAACAGAAACCACACCGCCTAATCTATCTCCATACTCAACCCCAAAACCACCAAGGTAAGTATTAAAGCTACTAATTGTGTCAGGGTTTAATACAGAGAATCTTCCGCCAAAGTGATATATATAGCCGATAGGCAAGCCATCTACCCAAATAGCATTTTCATTTGCATTACTTCCTCTTACAAAAAAACCTGCATTACTGCCACTTTCAGCAGAATCCGCAGATACAATTCCTGGTAAAAATTTAACCGCTCCTAAAGGATCTCCCTGAGTACCAGCCACTCCTTTTAGCTCTTCTATGTTTAGGTTTATTTCTGAAATACCAGTATCTAAAGTAGAGGTTGAGGACTCTTCTGGAGAAAGATTGGTTAGGTCATTATTTTTACCCATAACCGATATAGGATCAAGCTCGGAGGTTTCTTCTGCGTAAGAAGTAGAAGATATGGTTAATAATAACCAGACAAGTATATTATTTTTCACCGATTACTATTCCTCAATAGGTACATAAATCTCAACTAATATTTTTTCTCTATCTACTTCTTCTAAAGCGTTTAAGTACTTTTCAAAGGGCGGAACATCACGAAAAGTATAACCTTTCTTATCTATCCATGCATATAAGCCATACCAATCATTAACATTGTCACCACCGTTACTTAATAACTTCACATATCTACCACCAGCTACATTTTTGGTTTCAAAACCATATTTTGATAATTCTGCTACCTCGGCTTTCCCCCATGCTAAAGCTGCATCATATCGAATATTATCTTCTTGCGTTACTTTTGGGTCATCATGACAAAGACCTAAGGCTTCTCCTTTTCCCTTACCTAGATTCATTTCTATACTAAGGGGTTGTTTTTCAAACTCAGTATTTAAATTATTCATCTTGCCACCAAGTTTTTTCCAGGCTATTTTACCACTTTCTCCGTAATCGCCCATCTCTCTTACAAAAACAACTGAAACTTCTTGTCTGGTTATTATTTTGGGTGTATTCATGTCGATATCCTTATAGCTATTAAACTCTTTTTGCTCATTTTGTCTAAAGTCAGTAGGAGTAACTCCAAATTGTTTTTTAAATGCTTTAAGAAATCCTGTTGGGGTTTCATAGTCGGCATCTAGTGCAATATTTATCATACTTTTTTTGCCAACTTTAACTTCAATGGCTGCTTTCTGTAATTTAAGCCGAGTAACATAAGACATTACCGACTCCCCTACATGTATTTTAAATACTCGGCAAAAATGAAAAGGTGAATAACTTGCGACCTCGGCAAGTTTAACTAGATCTAAATCTTCATATAAATGTGTTTCAATATAGTAAACCACTTTTAAAATCTGCTTGTTCATTCATAACCTTATTATTTTGCTTGGCCGTAGTATATGTGTGTAAAATACACACATCTATTCCTAAATTGCTAGATAAAAAATTATATACCCCTTCTATAACAATAAAAAAGGGGACAATAGTTTTATTAAAAGTTAAAGAGTTTTATTCACAAATTTTAGTAGGATTGGTGGTGTCACAGGCAGAAGCTTCAGTATCTATAATTATACTTGAAATACCCATATTTTTTGCCAGAGCGGCTATTTGTGCGGACTGTTTGTTTAGAGAAATAATAGTATCCCTCATAGGTTTTGCTATTGGCTTACTAGGTGATTGAATCATTACATCAACAGGTGTACCATTTTTAGCCGATTCATCAATGGCTTGATATCCTAGTTCAGTTATTTTAAATTGTGCTTCTAACTTTACTGCAATATTTACTTGCTGAATGTCTTTTAGATAGTCATCAAAACCATAGCCTTTTACGCTGCTTCCTGCATCTATATTGCCATCTAAATTTGAATCGTAACCAGCATAATCTCCATAATAACTGTTAGTTATTCCTGTTGCATTTTGCCAAATGTCTCGGTGAGTATTGTCTGAAAAACATGAGTGTTCATCTTCTTGTGAATCAGAAGATAAAGCTATTTGCATACGCTCTCCTGCTAATTCACCTTCTGAAAGGGTTCCCATTCCTGCTAAAATTTCAGCGAACTTATATTTTGCTTGTTCAAGTGTTACTATTTGACAAAATTGACGGCGATAGTTACTAGTGTCATTTTTTTCCCAACTATCTCTTACTACTTCTAAATCTGCTATTAGTTTATCTACAACAACTTTAAGATACTGCAACCGGCGACTTGCTTTATCTCCTGTTTTTTTAGATATAAAGTCACTTACTGGTCTTTGGCCACCCATTGCAACATTGTCTGCACCCCATACTTTTACTGCTGATTGACGCTTACCTAGAGTATCTGCACTTTTTTTATTATTTAAGTCTTGCCCCCAAAGTAAAAACTCTATTGCATGATATCCTGCTAAAACATCGTGCTCATCTTCTGAGCTTGTTGTTTTTGCTAGTAATTGGCTATTGATTTTAATGTTTGAATTGCTAATTATGTTATCACCAAGATTGTTAATAGTAATTGGCTTACCATTATTTACCGCAGTTTTATGCTCGGTAATACCCAACTGATCATCACCAAAATCATTGCCTGCAACTGTATAGTCAATTAGAGCTTCACCTAATGGCCAAGCATTTATATTACCTTCTGGACCATTTTCGTTTCTATAATCAGTAGAATCAATTGGGCTTAGGCGAAAACGATATACTTCTGTTTGCCCATATGGTTCACGAGAAACTAGCCATGCCTTTTTTGCATTAGCAAGGTTTTTTGCTGTTGGATATTTCGCTAATTTAGCAATTGCTTGTTCAAGTTTTTTTAAGGTTATTATGGAATCTGAATATTCCGCATATGCTATGTCGGCGTTGGTTTCTAGCAAAAGTTTCATTTTTTCTAAATTATGCGTTAAAGGTTCACTGTTTTTTATTGACGAACCTCCACAGCCTGCAATAAACAGTGAGGAGATGATGGTTATATAAAGTGTATTCAGTGTCATAAAATGTCCCAATAATAAATGTATTTAATAATATTTTTAAGTATAATCTTCATATTATATAAAATATAAAACTAAATTATAATCAATAAGAGGATTATTGGAATATTATGAAATACTTTTACTTATTCAGCTTAATATCTAGCTTAACTTTTATTGCTACAACCCCTGTAATAGCTAGTGATAACCCTGATGAAGTAAATGTTTATTCTGCTCGTAAAGAACAGTTAATTAAGCCTTTATTAAATGAATTTACTCTTCGTACAGGAATAAAAGTAAATCTTATTACTAGTTCAGCAGATGCTTTATTAAAAAAACTAGAGCTTGAAGGAGACAATTCTCCAGCGGACATTTTAATAACGGTTGATGCAGGCTGGCTTCACCGTGCAAAAGAATCTAATGTATTACAAGCATCAATTCCCAAAAAATTACAAAACATGGTTGCTAAAAACTTACAAGATCCTGACCATACTTGGTTAGCATTGACTACTAGAGCAAGAATAATTGTATATGCAAAAGACAAGGTAAAACCTTCACAACTTAGTACTTATGAGGATTTGACCACTAAAAAATGGCATAAACGGATTTGTATCCGCTCTTCTAACAATATCTACAACCAATCATTAGTTGCTTCAATGATTTCTAGCAAGGGTATTGCTGCTACTGAAAAATGGGCAGAAGGATTGGTTAATAATTTTGCACGCAAACCAAAAGGTGGCGATAAAGACCAAATTAAAGCAGTAGCGGCAGGACAATGTGATTTAGCTATTGTAAACACCTACTACCTTGGGCAAATGATAAATAGTTCAAACCAATTGCATAAAGAAGCTGCCAGTAAAGTAGCCATTTTTTGGCCCAATCAGCAGGGTCAAGGGGCTCATGTAAATGTTAGCGGTATTGCTATAACCAAGTCTGCAAAAAACAAGCAAAATGCAATAAAACTAATTGAGTTTTTACTTTCTCCGCGAGCACAGTTTTGGTATGCTCAGGCAAATAATGAATATCCTGTACTTGCTGGTGTCGCTTGGACAAGCACCTTAAATAAGTGGGGTAAATTTAAGTCTGACTCAATCAACCTATCTAAACTTGGTAAAAACAATGAAAATGCGGTAAAACTAATGGATAGAGCCGGTTGGCGTTAAATTGAAATCAGTATCCAAAAAGTGGCTTGTATTCAGCTTAATCACCACCCTACTGTTAACAACCCCAATCTGGCTACTAGTTAGCTTTTTATTTGAGCCTACAAATAGTAACTGGGCACATATCGCCGCAACTCTATTACCAGAATATATAATCAACTCTCTGCTTTTAATGTTTGGGGTTTCTATTGGTACATTATTCTTTGGAATATCTTCCGCTTGGATAATTAGCCAGTATAATTTTTTTGGACACCGAGTATTACACTGGGCACTATTATTACCGCTTGCTATGCCAGCTTATATTATTGCCTATACCTACACTGGTTTACTTGAGTTCGAAGGCCCTGTCCAAACCTTTTTTCGTGATTTAGTTGGCATCTCATTTATGAGCAACTGGTTTCCTGAAATTCGCTCATTAGGTGGGGCAATAGTGATGTTTTCTTTAGTACTATATCCTTATATTTACCTACTTGCACGGGGCGCTTTCCTTGGTAAAAATCAGGCTATTATTCAAGTAAGTAAAACTATGGGAGCAAGTCCTTCTCGCATATTCTTTAAGGTTGCCTTGCCTATGGCTAGGCCTGCCATTATTACTGGCTTAACCCTTGCCTTGATGGAAACCCTAGCTGACTTTGGCACCGTACAATATTTTGGTGTACCTACATTTACTACCGGTATTTATCGTACCTGGACAGGGTTTGGTGATACTACAACTACTGCACAATTATCTCTATTACTACTAGCCTTTGTAATAACCTTAATTTTGATTGAGTTATGGTCAAGAAAACAAGCTAAATACTTCACTCAACCCGCTAAACAAAATGAAATTGAGCCACTTACTAAACTAACTGGTCGTAAAGCACTATTTGCATTTACCCTTTGTAGTTTACCGATATTATTAGGTTTTCTTGTGCCAGCATCACAATTACTAGCATGGTCAATTAGCACCGCAGAGACAGCTTTTAACAGCAGCTTTTATCAGTTAATTTGGAATAGTTTTTATCTAGCATTTATCACCGCTACAATTGCGGTTGTTCTTGCCGTACTACTTGGTTATTCAAAACGCATTCAACAGAGTAAACTTATTAAAACATTGGTTCGAGCCACCACTTTAGGCTATGCCATTCCTGGCACTGTTATTGCCATAGCCGTTATGATAATGTTTACTTCTATTGATAGCTCACTTGATAAGCTCATGTTAGATAACTTTAATATTTCTACCGGACTGCTTCTTTCTGGCTCTCTATTTGTACTCATTTTTGCCTATGTTTTTCGTTTTTTATCCATTTCATTACAGACCATAGATTCAGGACTAAGCAAAATAAAAATAACCATGGACGAGTCAGCTATTTCCTTAGGTGCTAGTCGAGGTAAGACCCTATTTAAAATCCACCTACCTCTGTTACAAACTAGTTTAATAACTGCTTTTATACTAGTATTTGTTGAGGTTCTTAAAGAATTGCCTACTACACTAATACTAAGACCATTTAACTTTAACACCCTATCTGTTAGAGCTTATGAAATGGCATCAGATGAACGGCTTGCTGATGCTGGACTACCTGCTTTATTAATCGTCTTAACGGGAATTGTGCCCGTTATTATCCTAAGTAAAATTATTGGAAAAAATAATGTCTGAATTATCCATAACAAACCTATCCTCATTTTATGGAAAACATGCTGTACTTAATAACATTAACCTCTCATTAAAAAAAGGCGAGATAGGATGTTTGCTAGGCCCTAGTGGCTGTGGTAAAACTACATTATTACGCTGTATTGCAGGTTTACAAAATGTTTCTCATGGCAGTATTAAATTAAAAGAATGCCTACTATCATCATCTAAACAGCAATTACCTACTGAAAAACGAAATATAGGTATGATTTTCCAAGATCATGCTTTATTTCCACACATGACTATCAAACAAAATATTGCTTTTGGAATATCAAATCTAAACCAGCAACAACAACAACATAGGGTTAAAGAATTATTAACTATCATTAATCTTCTTGATTTAGAGAACCGTTATCCTCACCAATTATCAGGTGGCCAACAGCAGCGCATAGCTCTTGCCAGAGCCTTAGCTCCTAAGCCAGAAATTCTGCTAATGGATGAACCTTTTTCAAGCCTTGATAAAGATCTAAGAGAAAACCTAACAAAAGAAGTTCGTGGAATATTGAAGGCTGAAAATATAACTTCCCTAATGGTAACACATGATCAAAATGAAGCCTTTAGTATTGCGGACTCTATTGGAGTTATGCAAAAAGGGAGCCTATTACAGTGGGATGATTCTTTTAAACTATATCACCAACCAAAACACCCTTTTGTTGCTAATTTTATTGGGCCAGGTATGTTTATAAAGGGAATTATAGTAGAAAAACAAAAGGCAAAAACTTCTTTAGGTTTATTAAACATACAAGCAACTTTTACTACTAAGAAAGATAGTGAAGTTTCTATTTTAGTGCGTCCAGATGATATTATTCACGATGACAATTCTGATTTTAAATTAGAAATAATCCACCGTGAATTTAGAGGTTATCACTATATATTGACACTTAAATTGAATAATAACGAACAAATTATGTGTTTAAGCCAATCTCATCACAATCACCCAGTTGGTGAAAAAATAGGCATTAAAGTTGATATAGAACACGCAATTGGGTTTAGACACTCACTACAAAAGTAAGAAAATGATAAAATAATTATATGGAAAACCTTCTCCCAAAAACAATATTTATTTTGTTATTGCTACCTCTATTTATAACTTCTTGCCAAAACACAATTGTACCTGAGCAAAAAATAACCAAAGAACAGCTGGGTGAAAAATTATTTTTCGATACTAATCTTTCTATAAATAGAACACAAAACTGTGCCAGTTGCCACAATCCTTTTATCGGCTTTATTGATTCTAGAGCACACAAAAATGGTGATAGGTTTGCAACATCTCTTGGAACTCATGGTAAAATATTTGGCGACAGAAACGCCCCTACTGTTGCCTATGCAATGTTTTCTCCGACTTTTAAATACGAATCTCATGCCCGTTATAATTCTCAACAATCAGATTATAAAGGCTATGTAGGAGGTCAGTTTTTAGATGGTAGAGAAAATGATTTAGCAGGACAAGCAGGCGGGCCACCACTCAACCCTGTGGAAATGCAAATGCCTAATAAACAAGCGGTGGTTGCTCGGATATTAGAAAACAAACTTTACAAAAAAGCTTTTGAAAGATTCTATGGTAAACAAATATTTAGTTCTGCGGATAATGCATATAGAGCTATGACCGATGCTATTAGTAGCTTTGAAAAAACCCCTAAAATATCACCTTTTGATTCAAAATATGACCTAGTTTTACGCGGAGAAGCAGAATTTAGTTTTAAAGAACTATCAGGCAAATCATTATTTTTCTCACAACAGTTCACTAATTGTGCAACCTGTCATCAACGAAAGCCTAATGGTCATAATAGAGAAACATTTTCCAATTATGAATTTCACAATATCGGAGTACCTGCTAATATAAAATTAGAACAAATACTAGGTAAAACCTTAAATGACCAAGGATTACTCGATAATCCAGCCGTGAATGATATAAATCAAAAAGGTAAATTTCGTGTACCAACCTTAAGAAACATAGCCGTTACAGGACCTTATATGCACAATGGCGTTTTTCAAGACTTGGAAACAGTAATACTTTTTTATGATAAATTTTTGATAGGCTCAAAAAATCAAACTAACCCAGAAACAAAGCAAAAATGGCTAGAGCCAGAGATAAAAGAAACCGTGGCATTAAAAGAGCTTAAAGACGGTAGAAAGCTAAAACCTATTCAAGTAGAACAAATGGTTTGCTTTTTAAGAACATTAACAGATAAACGCTATGAACATTTAATCAAAGAAAAAGGCGTTAAATGTAGCGATTAAGCACTAATTTACCCCCCCCCTCTTATTAAAGTTTTTCTTAAATAAGACCTGAATAACTAATATAAAATTTGCTAGTCGCCATCGGTAAAGTTAATACCAAAATTAATACCTAAACCGTTAGGTATATCTTTTTCTAGCACTTTAATTAGCTTTGCATAACTAACACTCATATTCTTACGATTTTTTTGCCTAGCTTGAACTTTGGCTTTTTCAATTATAGCTAGGAATTTACTTGCTGTTTTGCTTTTGCCCGATGCTTGTAAATATTTTTGTAAACTAAATTTTCCGTTGTTAACCGTAAATAAATTCTTAACCGTATCAAGCCCTTCTATCATATTTATATAGGTCATACCAGATAAACTGGCATCTAACTTACCATCAAGTTTTCGTTGTTTAATATAGCGAAAATAGTCCTGTAAAGAAAACACTAGTTTGGTTAATGATTGTTCACCATTAATTAATTTGTTTTCTACAAATAAATCACGGTATGGCTTATTTTGACCTCTAAACTTTTTTAGCCAACCATCAACAACATAGTCTGCAGTATCAGCATTTAAAGCACTCATACCTATTAATAATTCACAGCTTCTAGGGTTTTTACGGTAGTTATTAACTATGCTTCTGCTAGTTGTTTTTCTACTTG
This sequence comes from uncultured Piscirickettsiaceae bacterium, assembly GCA_964565985.1. Taxonomy (GTDB): domain Bacteria; phylum Pseudomonadota; class Gammaproteobacteria; order Thiomicrospirales; family Thiomicrospiraceae; genus Hydrogenovibrio. The sequence continues at coordinate 11,611 of CAZMHA010000015.1, forward strand.
TAAAATCCGTAAATATCATTAACTCTAAAGCACTCATTCCTACTAAATTAAAATTTAAACCTGCAAAAAAAGCACTATCTAATTTAGTTTTATCTCGAAGCCTTTGCTGTAAACGGGTGCGAACTGTATTAGAATAATCTTTTCCTCGCTGACGCATGGACTCTATAAAATTTATTTTTGCTGAAAAAAGATTGTCTCGTTGAGGACCAAAATCAAATACTAATGCCTTGCTCCATTGTAAAGATAAATCTTGATATTGAAGCTGAAGTCGCTTTAACTTTGCTCCGTCAGGAAGCCTACAAAACTGTCTAGTTAAGATATTAAACTTAGTTGCCGATTGTTGCCATGACTTTATGCTAGGAATAATAACCTCATCGGCTGAATAAGCTACCACCTTTTGTAATCCTGCTGGACCAATGCTTAACTTGGTTTGGTTAGTTTCACAACCATATAATGTAAAGATGGCTAAAAAAAACAATACTTTCTTTTTCATGTTTATTCTCTTTTAAGATTTGTTCTTATTTTAAGTCAAATTTCATTTAATTGCTTCTCTATTCGTTTAATTGAAATAGGTTTAAGTGTTTTCATTGGCTGTGCAAATAGAGAAACTCTAAGCTCTTCTAGTTGCCAACGGATTTCTACTAGCTGAGTAGAGTTTTGATAAGCGGCTTCATTTTGCAAATTATGGTAATTAGCTAATACAGGGCTTATCTCTCGAATGGCTAGTTGGTCTTTGTTTGGGTCTATGTCTATTTTTAATAACCGCTTTTCTATTGCTTGTAAGTATATAGGTAAACGCTTAAACCATTTATCAGGTGTTAGTCTTACAAACTCTTTACTAATTAAACCGTCTAGTTGGCTTTTAATATCTGCAATAGATGCCAGCCAACGAGGATTTAACTTACCCTTAACTTGTTTAGCTACTTTTTGATGGCTGGTTAAAATAGCTTCTACTTGTTTACTTATTTCTTGTGCTTTACTAACCCAGTTTTCTTTTACGGTATTAAGTGTTTTTTCATAATCTGCTTGCGTTCTAATTAGTTGAGGCTCTGCTACCAATGTATTTAATGCTCTATCAATAACCTGTTGGGTCAAGTCTTTACAGCTACCATAGGGAGCATAGCATAGACAAGATTTTTGCAGTGGTAGTTTGTTGGTTAAGTACTTTACTTTATCTGTTAAGTTACTAGCTATTAATTTTAAAACGGCTTTTGCATGTTGAATTTTTGCTAGTTCTTTATCGCCAACTAAAACCAGTTCAAGCTCTTGGTTATTAATTTGTAAACTTGGATAAACAACCATCTGTCCTGCTGGTGATTGAATAGTTTGTTGGGCTTCTAAATCACCAAAATCCCATTTAGTTACCTTCTTGGCTTCATTTTTTTGCCCTTTTTGAGCCTTATGAATTTGTTTTTCTACTAGATGTTGATATCTCTGTTTTAAACTTTCAAGATTAGTTTCTTCTGCCAAAATTTTATGGCGATGATCTTCTAATTGATAAAAAGGCATTAGGTGAGTTGGTAGGTTTATATTAGCAAAATCTGCTAGTGATATTTTTTGATTTGCTCGACGATTTAATACCATAACTAGCTGAGTTAAATAATCTTCTTTATTATCTGCCGACATTTCTTTATTAGCTAGTTCTACATATTGAGGAACAGGCACAAACTGTTTGCGTAGCTGTTTAGGTAAAGATTTGATATAACTTGTAGTTTTTTCTTTAATTAGCCCTGGCGTAAGCCATTCGAAATCCTTACTATGCACAGAGTTAAGAGATGCTAAAGGTATTTTAACCACTAGACCATCTTGTTTTTTGCCTGGTTCAAAACAGTAATTTACGGCAATACTGAGACTGTTTTTTATCTGAATTTTATCTGGAAAATTTTGTGCTAGATTATGGTCAACGCTTTGTTTTAATAAAAACGACTGTTCTAAATGCAGGTTTTTAATTAATGCAGGTTGCTCTTGTGCAGATTTTTTTGCCCACTTTTCAAAGGATGCGACACTATAAATATGCTCTGGAATTTTATCTGCATAAAAATCATATAAAACCTCATCATCAACCAAACAATCTGGGCGACGCAATTTTGCTTCTAACTCTTTTATTTCTGTAATTAACTGCTGGTTATGCTTAAAAAACTCAACCTTAGTTTTCATCTCTCCCATAACTAAAGCATAACGAATAAATATCTTATGTGCATCTGCACTATTAACCCGCCCATAGTTGCAGCGGCGTTTATTCACTACTGGCAAGCCATATAAAGTAATAGATTCGTAGGCAGTTACCTGCCCTGCATTTTTTTGCCAATGTGGGTCAGCATAACTTTTTTTAAGTAGGTGACTAGCTATTGATTCTACCCAAGCAATGTCTATGGCGGCATTATTACGAGCATATAACTTGGTTGTTTCAATTAATTCCGCAGATAAAATCCACTTAGGTTTTTGCTTAAATAATACTGAACTAGGGTGTAAATACAGTTTGGTATTTCTTGCCCCTAGGTAACTTTTATCATCATTTCTAGTGGCTAGGTTGCCAATTAAACCAGCCATTAAAGAACGATGCACTGCAACGGAGTGAATATCCGCTAACTGCTCAAAAACACCCCCCCCCCTTATAACTTCTTCATACAGATGTGGCTGTGCTACTTTAATCCCTATTTGTCTTAAGGAGTGTTTTAGTTGGGTAAATAAATCATGCCATTCTTTCATTCTTAAATAGGATAAAAAATTAGTCTTACAGAGTTTTCTTAGTTTGTTTTGAGTAAGATGCTGGCGTTTATCTTCATAAAATCGCCATAGATTTAATAAGAATAAAAAATCAGATCTTTCATCTTCAAATTGCTTATGTGCCTTGGTAGATGTTTGACGATTGGCTTCATTAGTTACCCTTGGATCTTGGATACTTAAAAAAGATGCGATAATCAATACTTCAGTTAATACGCCATTTTTTTGCCCTGCCATAACCATTTTGGCAATTCTTGGTTCTAAAGGAAGTTTTGCTAGCTGGCTACCTTCTGCGGTTAATTTACGGCTTTGATTTAAAGCTCCTAATTCTTGCAACTGCCGAAAACCATCATTAACCGCTTTGTCTTCTGGAGGTTCTATAAATGGAAAGTTATCAATACTGCCTATTTTCATCGTACTCATTTGCAAAATTACCGAAGCAAGTGAGGTACGATGAATTTCAGGGGGGGTAAATTCTGGACGACTATTAAAATCTTCTTCATCATATAGCCTTACACAAACCCCCGCAGATATACGACCACAACGCCCAGAGCGTTGATTTGCTGATGCTTGCGATATTTTTTCTATTGGCAACCTTTGTATTTTTGAACGCACACTATAACGGCTAATTCGAACCTGTCCAGGGTCAATTACAAATTTAATTCCAGGGATAGTTAGCGAGGTTTCTGCAACATTGGTTGATAAAACAATTCTGCGTTTAGTAGAGGTTTTAAATACTTTATTCTGCTCTGCCATTGATAAACGAGCGTATAGGGGAATAATTTCAGAATTTTTAAATTGCTGTTTGCGTAATACTTCCGCCGTTTCTTTAATGTCTCTTTCACCAACCAAAAACACCAACACATCACCAAAAGGATCTTCTTTTTCTAATTCCTCAATAGCATGCACTATCGCTTGTGGAATATCCTGTTCAAATTCATTATCATCATCATCGCTAAATTTAGTTAAAGGACGATACCTCATTTCAACAGGATAGGTGCGGCCACTAACTTCTACAATCGGAGCATTATTAAAATGTTGTGAAAAGCGTTTAGTATCAATAGTTGCAGAAGTTATGATTACTTTTAAGTCAGCTCTTTTTTGTAATATTTTTTTCAAAATACCAAGTAAAAAATCAATATTAATTGAGCGTTCATGAGCTTCATCAATAATAATCGTGTCATACTTTGATAAAGAAGGGTCGTTTTTAACTTCGGCTAATAAAATACCATCGGTCATTACCTTAATTAAACTATCACCTTGACCAACTTCATGAAAACGAACTTGATAACCAACTAACTTGCCTAAAGGAGTGTTTAGTTCTTCTGCAATTCGCTCAGAAACACTCCTTGCTGCTATCCTCCTTGGTTGTGTACAGCCTATTTTACCTGCAACTCCTCGCCCTGCTTCTAGACATATTTTTGGTATTTGAGTGGTTTTACCAGAGCCTGTTTCTCCAGCAATAATCACAACTTGGTGTTGTTTTATTAAGCTTAATAATTCTGCACGGCGTTTAGCAACAGGTAGGTTATCGTCATAGGTAATTTCAGGTATAAACTTGTTGTTTTCTGAGACTTTAGTTAATGGGTTTGTCATTTTTACCAAATCTTTCTACCCTCCTCTTGCCATTGCACTACATC
>CAZMHA010000015.1:16074-20279 GCA_964565985.1 uncultured Piscirickettsiaceae bacterium
GGGTTTGTCATTTTTACCAAATCTTTCTACCCTCCTCTTGCCATTGCACTACATCGTGTTGAAATTCTGGTGGGCCATAACCAGTCATTTGTTGTTGTTTGCTAAATGTACCATTTTCTATTATTTGTTCAGTGTAAATAAGTGGGCGCATATTTTCTTCAGCAAATTTCATTAGCCACTTTAATGATTTAACAGGTATTTTTCTACCAACTGGCACCGCTAAATCTACTGGCAGACCATTCCAATCTATTTTGTTAAAAATAACTATAACCTTACCTTTATTAGGTTTCATCCACATAGGCAAGGGGCTATCTTTTATTAACCAGCCACAGTTAAAGTTATCGCAGGGGTCAACTGGCCGGGTTTCATAAATAGCACAACCTTTACAACTACTGTGTTGACAAGGAGAGCCAGGGTACACAGGATTGCCTTCTATAACCATTTGAACCCAACCATCGCAACAGCCAGTGCATGACTGACATGCGCGGCTTTTAATGCTCAAATTTAATACCTATCATTTTATCCCTCCCTGATAACTATGATAAAAAGATGACACTAACTAAAAAGTCTTTTAAAAAAACCTTTTTTAACTGCGTGTAGAAACCTGTGCTCGCGTTCTTCTCCTAGAAGTCTAGCAACAATATCTTGATAGGCTTGCGCCATATCTGTTTTTTGATTAAGAATTACAGGAATTCCTGAATTTGCGGCAGGAATAGCTTCTTTTGCCTCTGGAACTACTCCTAAAAAAGGGATCTGCAATAAATTTGCAATACTTTCAACCGCTATCATTTCACCTGCCGCAACTCTATCTGCTTGATATCTGGTTACTATTAAGTGTTCTTTTACGCCAGACAAACCCTCCTCTGCTCGCTTGGTTCTCTCTTGTAAAATACCTAACATTCTATCGGCATCTCTTACTGATGCCTGTTCTGGGTTGGTTACAACTATGGCTTCATCCGCAAAATATAGGGCAAGTTGAGCACCCTTTTCTATCCCCGCTGGCGAATCACAAATAATAAAATCAAAACCTGCAGACTTTAGTGCTTCAATAGCTTTACCTACACCACTTTTATTAAGGTCATCTTTATCTCTAGTTTGAGAGGAGGCTAATAGATATAAGTTATTTACATTTTTATCCGCAATTAAGGCTTGTTCTATTGATGCTTCACCCTGTACAACATTAATAAAGTCATGAATAATTCGTCTTTCGCTACCCATCATTAAATCAAGGTTTCTCAGCCCTACATCAAAATCTATAACCACGACATTAAAACCATTTAAAGCAAGACCTGCCGCAATATTAGCACTCGTAGTAGTTTTTCCAACGCCACCTTTGCCTGAGGTAACAACTATTACTCTTGCCACAATACTCTCCTATACTCTAAATAATTTCCTTCTTGATTTAAACCTACTTCAACAAAACCATGTTTAAATTCTTCTTCAATATCTTCTGAAAGCTGGTATTGACCAGCTATCGTAATCATTTCTGGGTCAAGATTATTGGCAAATATTTTTGCAGTTTTTAGCCCAGATACTCCTGCAAAAACCTTACCTTCAATTTTTCCATAAATATGGACATTACCATCAGCAATAACTTCTGCACCAGGATTAACAAATCCTAAAACAACTAAATCTCTATTTTCTGCATAAACCTGCTGCCCTGAACGCACATTGTTTACAGTTAATGCAGTCATATCTTGCTGAGGCAGAACAGATTCCTGTTCTACTGTATTTTCAAGCAATACAGCTAAACCTGCATATTCTGTTTGTTGTTGAATAGATTTGTTATCAGTTCTAATTCCAACAGGTACCATTTCTACCTGATATAAAAATTCAACTAATAAAGCAATAAAAGTAGGATCTTTCAAATCTATTTTAGGCTCAATTACAACCTGTTTACCTACAAAAGAAGCTGTTGATTTGGCAATTACCTCTTGTATTTCATACTTAACCTGTTGAATATCTTCACTAAATATATTTAGGACAGTTACCGGCAAAATTGAACTTTGGATACTAATAGCTTGCGACATGACATGTCCAGTAATTAAATTAATGTAATAGTATTATAGCCACTTGTTTTCGTAAAGAAAAAGTTTAGAATTGTATTAATTATAATTTAAGATTTTAGGTGTTTACATTGAAACAAATTAATATATTTATACTTTTTGTGATTGCCGTATTTATTAGTGGTTGCTCTACTACCACTAAAATAAAATACCTAGAACCTGCTCAAGTTGTAGGAATAAGCAAACTAAAACGAATTTCCGTAGATGATTTTAAACGAGACACAGTAGGCTTAACTGGGAAAATAGAAACTAAAATAAGCCAAACAAACTTTAATAATAAACCTTACTTTACCCTAGTAAATAGAACCAATATTAAAGACATAATTGCTGAACAAAAACGCCAGTATTCAGGGATAACCAACGACAACAATTCGGTTCAACTTGGCGAGTTAATTGGTGCACAAGCTTTTATAACCGGCAATATTCACTCTAAAAGTTACAATGATTCTAGTTATTATGAACAACGACAAAAATGCCTAGATAAAAATTGTAAACAAGTCCGTACCTACAATGTTAGTTGTAAAAAACGCAATATTTATTTAGCGGCAAGCATTAAGGTAATTAAAGTAGAGTCATCTAAAGTGATTTACACCAATACCTTCAGCGAAAAAGGTTCTTGGTCAAGATGTTCTGACAGCTATACCACTCTGCCAAATCCTGGAGAGGTTTGGAATAAACAAGCCAACAGTATCGCAAATAAATTTATTCGCGTTATTACGCCATCATACAGCTATAAGTCAATAGAGTTACTAGATGATCCAGATATTAACTACACAGATACGCAACAGGATCTACTAAAAAATGGCTTATCTTTTGTAGAAAAAAATAGAATAAAAAAAGCCGATAGCATTTTAAGTGAACTAGTTTTTTCAACCCAATCAAAATCTTTTGTTGCAAACTATAATTTAGGGGTAGTAAAAGAAGCTCAAGGTGACTACACCAAAGCAAAACAATTATTTACCCTTGCAGAAAATCTATTAAAAAAGCCAAATAGCGTAGTTAGCACAGCCCTTAAGCGTATTAATTATGTAATTGTTAAACATAAAAAAGCGCAACAACAACTAAGTGATGAGTAATTTATGAAATATCTATTTGTTCTGCTAAGTAGTATTTTATTAATTAGCTGTCAGTCTAGCCCAACTAAAGAGATTGCTAAGCCTAAAACTCCTAACTGGTATTTGAACCCCCCTGCTGATACCAATAAAACCCTGTATGGAGTAGGAGAAGGAAAAACACAGAACAAAGCCATTCAAAGTGCTTTAGCCTACCTTGGTGCTAAATTAAGTGTTTCTATTTCTTCTAAAACATCTATCCAAAAAAACCTTTACCAGGGAGTTTATGAATTTAATGAAGTTTCATTAAAAAAACAAACGACAACCGAAGTTAAACAAATAACCATCAATCAATTTAGACAGCTAGAGATGAAACAAATTGGTTATGAAAAATTTATCACCCTTATAAAATCAGACAAAGATAAGCTTGTTGATGACTTTAAGCAACAACTAAATCAACAAATACAAAAATTCCAGCGGGATGCAACTATGCATAACAGCAAAGCTGGCTATACTAAATTTCAACAGGCACAGCAACACTTTAAAGCACTTGATTCTTTCGACAATAAGCTAGCTGTTTATCAAAGTCTTTCCCCTAGCTCTAGCATACAAAAATATCAACAACATGTTAAAAGAGTGGCTGCATATTTTAAACAGCAACAAAAAACTACTATTTTTAAAGTAACTTCAAACAAAACTGCTACAAAAAATACTCTACAGGACTATCTTAATAAACTAGGGTTTACTACCAGTTCTAACAATTTTACTAACCAAATAAAGTTAAACAATCAAATCAAAGTAACTAGTGCCGAAGGCTTTAGCATCATTCGTAACCAGCTTAACATCAGCTACTTTGAAAAATATACGAAGCAATATGGCAATACATTTCACATAAAAGGGCAAGGGCTTAACTTGCAACAGTCTACTGCAAATGAACAAAAAAGATTAAAAATAATATTAGAACAAAATGGTTTAAATTATTTTTTAGGAATCCATAAATAGTTTTAAAAACGGAAATGCGGGGGGGGGGGGGGGGGAAAAAAAAAAAAAAAAAGAAAGGAAGAAAAAAAAAAAAAAGAAAAAAAAA
>CAZMHA010000015.1:20289-20500 GCA_964565985.1 uncultured Piscirickettsiaceae bacterium
GGTTTAAATTTTTTTTTAGAAAAAAATAAAAAGTTTTAAAAAAGAAAGGGGGGGGGGGGGGGGGTAAAAACCTAATACTTGAACAGAGTGTTAACAAAAGTGCGTAACATAAAAAAAAATGGTGCCCAGGGCCGGAGTCGAACCGGCACAGTATTACTACCGGGGGATTTTAAGTCCCCTGCGTCTACCAATTTCGCCACCTGGGCAGGTG
>CAZMHA010000016.1:0-19616 GCA_964565985.1 uncultured Piscirickettsiaceae bacterium
ATAGCTAGCTATTGCAAAAAATGATAACGCAGTAGGTGAGAACTTGGCTAAACCCCGAAGGGCAAGGCTTATAGCTAGAAGACTTACAGAATTTTATGTTAGTTGTTAAGCGATTCCTTAAACAACCTATATCAGTCTAAAAACATTATGCAAAAGGTAAAAATAAGGCATAAGCTCAAAAGACTAAAATTATCAAAAAAGTTTATTGAACGCACTAGTAGAAAAATATCTGCTTCTGCAGTAAGTGCCGCAACAATTGGTACTGCTGCGGTAGTAGTTACTATTGCTAGTTTAGAAATTTATGACTATTGTAATGACAAAAAAGAACTGCTAGAAGATGGCAATATTCTATTTAAATCCAACGAAGAGTTTGACTATGGTTAATGCTTAGCTGAAGCGAAAATAGACTCTGATGAGATTATTGTTGCCGTTAAAAAAACTGTTCCAATAATGGTTAGTAAAGCATGGCAAGATTCTAAAAACATTAGTAAAAACTCATGGGATTCTACCAAAAATATGAGTAAAAGTATCTGGGATACTGGCTCGCAAACTCTAGGGAAAATTTGGGATTCTTTTAGAAGACCCTGAATAACTTACACTATAATAAGGCCACTATAAAACTAACCGATACCTTTGCACAAGTTAGTCACGAGAGTGAAATTATAGCAATTTTAATCCGTGAATAATCTTGTGCAAAGGTATATAACTAGGAATACTTACATCAAATGATGACACCTAAAGAAATTGTACACGAACTTAACATTCATATTGTGGGGCAAGAAGATGCCAAAAAGTCTGTGGCAATCGCCCTAAGAAATCGCTGGCGTCGTGCTCAGTTACCAGAAGAACTACGCCAAGAAATAACTCCTAAAAACATTCTCATGATAGGACCTACAGGGGTTGGTAAAACAGAAATTGCTCGCCGTTTAGCAAAACTAGCTAATGCTCCCTTTATAAAAGTAGAAGCCACTAAATATACCGAAATTGGCTATGTAGGAAGAGAGGTTGATTCTATTATTAAAGACCTAATGGAAAGTGCGGTAAAAATGCAACGCGAGCAGGCAGTAGAAAAGAACAAGCGCAAAGCTGAAGACCTAGCAGAAAACCGTATTTTAGATATCCTACTGCCACCGCCTCGTGATCGAGAAGGTGATGGCCAAGATACTATGGCAGACACTCGCCAAAAGTTCCGCAAAAGGCTACGAGAAGGCGATTTAAATGATAAAGAAATAGAAATTAGCTTACAAGCGCATGCTCCTCATGTAGAAATTATGGGAGCTCCTGGTATGGAAGAAATGACAGACCAACTGCAAGGAATGTTTGAAAGTTTAAACCATGGTAAAAAAGAAAAGAAAAAGATGGCGGTTAAAAAGGCTCTAAAGCATCTAGTAGAAGAAGAAGCTTCAAAACTAATAGACCAAGAAGATATAAAAGCTAAAGCTTTAGAAAGTGTAGAACAGCATGGAATTGTATTTATTGATGAAATAGACAAGGTAGCTAAAAAACAAGATTCTGGTGGAGAAGTATCTAGGGAAGGAGTTCAGAGAGATTTACTACCATTAATTGAAGGATCTACCATCTCGACCAAATATGGAATGGTAAAAACCGACCATATTTTATTTATTGCATCAGGGGCTTTCCACCTATCCAAACCTTCCGATTTAATTCCAGAATTACAAGGTCGTCTTCCTATTAGGGTAGAGCTTAATTCTCTTAATGTAGAAGACCTTAAACGCATATTAACAGAACCAAAAGCAGCATTAACTAAGCAGGCAACAGCATTGCTTAGTACAGAAGGTGTTAACATAACTTTTGATGACTCGGCAATTCAACGCCTAGCAGAAATATCCTATGAGGTTAATGACTCTACTGAAAACATCGGCGCTAGAAGGTTACATACTGTGCTAGAGCGATTATTAGAAGAAGTTTCATTTGAGGCATCTGAAAAGCCGGGAACAAAAGTACATGTCGACAAGAATTTTGTAGAAGAACGACTGGGTGAACTCGTGCAAGATCAAGATTTGTCCCAATACATTTTATAAAACACAAAATAATAACCATAAAATAAAACAACATAACAATAAAATATTGAGGAAAAAAATGAGTACAGTTGCAAATAGCCAACTTATCCAAGAGTCCGTTCTTGGTGAAGACTTAAGTGCAAAACAATGTGAACAGCTTTCGGACATAGTAAAACATAAAGAACTTGAGGCAGATGAGGTTCTGTTTGAACCAGGAACTAAGGATGGAAATCTGTACATTTTAATTGATGGCAAACTTGATATTTTTAGAGATACTGGTGGAACTAGTAAATCAATACATATAGCTACAGTTAAAAAAGGTAACATGATTGGGGAGCTAAGCTTTATTGATGATGAAGCTCACTCAATGCGTTTAATTGCTCGCAAAAAATCTAGTGTAATTTACCTATCCAAAGATGATTTTGAAGCCCAGTTAAATGAGCAACCAAGATTAGTTTATGATGTAATGCGTTCAATTATGCGTTACTCACATAGGTTACAACATAAAATTATGGAAGACAGCCTAGAAATGCAAAAAATGATGCATAACGGTTATATGTAATAAGGTCAATTAAACATGCCACAACCAATAGATATAAAGTTAAAACATAAATCTCGCAAGCTATTGGTCAAGTTTGATACTGGTGAAAGTTTTGAGTTCTCCTGCGAATTTTTGCGTGTTTACTCCCCCTCTGCAGAAGTTACTGGCCATTCTCCAGGGCAAGAAGTATTACAATTAGGCAAGCAAGCTGTTAATATTGATGCTATTGCTCCTATTGGTAACTATGCAATTCAATTAACCTTTGATGATGGGCATGACTCAGGTATTTATAGCTGGGATACTCTATATGATTATGGTAAAAACTATACCACCTACTGGCAGAGTTATTTACAAAAAGTAAACCTAGCAAAAACCAAAACAACGGAGCTAAAATGAAAAACACAGAAAAGAAGACTATAGATTTTGGTTTTGCTGAAGTAGCTCTTGATGAAAAAGTTAAAAAAGTAAAGGGTGTTTTTGACTCGGTTGCTAGCAACTATGACATTATGAATGATGTTATGTCATTAGGGATTCATCGTTTTTGGAAACGACACACTATTGAATTAAGTGGTATTCGCCCTGGCAATGTGGTTTTAGATTTGGCTGGTGGCACTGGTGATTTAACTAAAGCCTTTGCGAAAAGAGTAGGTAAAACTGGTAAGGTTATACTTGCCGACATTAATGAAAGCATGGTAAGAGTTGGTCGTGATAGGCTTACTGATTTAGGTATTATAGGCAATGTTGAATTTGTAATAAGTAATGCTGAAGCCCTAAATTTTGCAGACAATTCATTTGACTTGGTTACTATTGCCTTTGGTTTAAGAAATGTTACCGACAAAAGCCAAGCCCTTGCCGAAATATATCGCGTATTAAAACCTGGTGGTCAATTGATGATTTTAGAGTTTTCAAAAGTAACCCAGCCACTAATGGCAAAAGCCTACGATTTTTATTCCTTTAATATCCTACCAAAACTAGGCAAAATAATTGCTAATGATGAGGATAGTTACCAATATTTAGCAGAGTCTATTCGTATGCACCCAGATCAAGAAACCTTAAAACAAATGATGCTAACTTCTGGCTTTGATGAAGCAGAATATATAAACATGTCGAACGGTATTGTAGCTCTACATAGAGGTTGGAAGTATTAACATGTCAGTTAAAGATACTATTACCACCACCCTATCAAAAGCCTTTGAGTTAATTTTAAACCAAAAAATAAAAATTGATGAAGAGCAGGGTTCAGCTTTTGACAAGTTGGATGAAAAAGTAATACAACTAACCTTTAGTGATATAAAACAAACTTTTTTTATCATTTACCAAACTGGGCAGGAAACAGGGTTTTTTACAGTGCAAAGCCATCTTTTAGGGCAAGCAGACAGCCAATTAAAAAGCACTATTGTTGATTGGATTAGCCATGATACCGTTGCCGACAAAGATGATAAGGTTGGAACTGACTTTTTAAATGCTTTACATAGTATTGAAATAGACTGGGAAGAAATGTTGTCTCACTACACTGGTGATATGATTGCCTTTCAAATAGGTAGTACTATTAGACAGGGGCAGAAAAATTTAAAGTCTGCTAAGGATAGTGCAGGTAAAACTATTGCCGAATACTTACATTTTGAAACCAATTTGCTACCAACACAGTCACAAGTAAACCGCTTTAAAAAACAGGTTCAACAAACCGAGCAAGCAGTTAATAATATTGAACAACGCATACAAAAACTTACTAAAAAATAACTCATGAAAAAAATAAAAAAAATCTTTACTCAAATCTCCCGTGTTATAAAAATAAACCGCGTTCTTACCTTCCATAAAATCGACAAGATGATTTTAGATGATACCAAGTACTCTTGGTTAGTTTTTACCAACATGCTATTTCCTTGGAACTGGCGAGTTAAATCAACGAAAGAACGAGGCGTTAGAATTCGTTTAGCACTAGAAGAACTTGGTCCTATTTTTATCAAACTAGGTCAAGCTATTTCAACCCGCAAAGATTTATTGCCCGAAGATATATCAAAAGAACTAAGAAAACTACAAGATGACTGCCCACCTTTTGATGAACAACACTCAATCGAAATTATAGAACAGGGTTTAAAAAAGACCATCAAAGAAGCCTATGCCAGCTTTGACCCAATACCAATGGCATCTGCATCAATAGCACAGGTACATGCCGCGACACTATATGATGGTACAGATGTTGTAGTAAAGGTTGTTCGTCCAGATATTAAGCCAATTATTGAACAAGATGTATCCATAATGCGTTCACTAGCACAGCTATTAGAAACAGCCGTTAAAGACTCTAAACGCCTACACCCTGTTGAAGTAGTAGAAGAATTTGAAAAGACCATACTTGATGAACTAGACATGATGCGTGAAGCATCTAATGCGACACAACTAAGGCGTAATTTTGAAAATTCTGACCAGCTCTATGTTCCAGAAATATATTGGTCACACACCAACGATAGCGTAATGACTATGGAAAGGATTTATGGTACTCGGATCTCAGAAACAGATGTATTAGAAGAGAAAGGTATCAGCCTTACAGATTTGTCATCTATGGGCGTAACTATATTTTTTACCCAAGTATTTAAGCACAACTTTTTCCATGCAGATATGCACCCTGGTAATATTTTTGTACTAGAAGACGGTCGCTATGCAGCAATTGACTTTGGTATTATGGGAACACTCACTCCTGAAGATCAACGCTATCTTGCGGAAAACTTCCTCGCCTTTTTTAATCGTGATTATCTACGAGTTGCCGAACTGCATATTGAATCAGAATGGGTACCAAGAGATACCAGAGTTAATGAGTTAGAGTCAGCTATTCGTTCAGTTTGTGAACCTATTTGGGATAGACCGCTTAAAGAAATCTCATTTGGACTGTTTCTACTAAGGCTATTTCAAACTGCCCGCCGTTTTGGTATGGAAGTGCAACCACAGTTAGTTTTATTACAAAAAACTCTACTAAATATTGAAGGCTTAGGCAGGCAACTAGACGATGAACTTGACCTATGGGATACCGCAAAACCCTTCTTAGAAAACTGGATGAAAGACCGAGTTGGCCCACAAAGTTTAGCTAAAAATATAAAATCAAACCTACCTTTTTGGATAGAACAAGCACCAGAATTACCAGGGTTAATCCATAGTACGCTTAGTAAATTATCTAATGCAGACTTTAATCAAACCGCAATAAAAATTGCCGAACTAAACCAAAAGATAGAACAACAAAATAAAAAACAACGCCGCAAAGAACTGGGGTTAATTCTATTATCAATAGCAGTCTTACCGCTACTAACAGAAATAAACTACGGCGATTTCCAAAGCCAAATTCAAATAGTTACTGGTGTTATAGCAGGCTTATTTATCCTTAAAAAATAAAACTTAGCTTCTTCTTTTGTCCTTTTTGGGGGGGGGGGGGGGGGGGGGGGTAAAAACCCCTATTAACAGGCTATCTAGCTCTATATCTTGGTTCACTTAATAAAGGAACTAACTTATCTATCCCCTTATCCTGTGCTAATTTTTCTATTAACCCATCATAAGAAGTTTGTGGTTTTACATCAAAGATAGCGGTAAAACGATTCGGCAATTGTGTTACTTTTCTAAAATTATACCTATTAGCGATGAGGTTAATATCTTTTTGAAGAAAGGTTTTAATCATAAATACACCATTAATCACCGCATTATGCCCACTTACTTGGTTATAAACAACTGGCACTATTTCTATACCATCTAACTGTTGTGGAGCACATTGTTTTTTGGCAAACTGTTCACTATCTGTCTGATAAATAAACCACATACCATTTCTTTCGATTAGGCTAGCGGTGATACTCTTAGGTAGTTTTTCTGGTGCAACAATACTAGCAAAACGATTGTTTTTAACTTGATATGATTTACCCGCTTTTTCGGTTACTAACTTACAGGCATCTAAATAGGCAGTAGCAGAAGTTGTTACCATAGATAAAATGGCTAGGCTAGAAATTACAATTGTCTTTTTCATATTAATGTCCATAAAAATTTAAACCAAGTTTATTTAGTTTACCTGATCCAACATGAGTAATATGATTAGATGTACTACCATCTACATCGGTTATTTTCACTATCCAATTACCGGTGATAGATTCACCATAAAAAGCATGTGAGATCATTTTAAAATTATCCATAGCATAACCAGATAAAAACGCATTAAAAGGCGTCATAACAATGGACTTGGTGCCAGCAGGAGAAGTTAGTTCTATCAGGTAATCAGATGCATCTATTTTATTATCTATTCTAGTCGCTGAAGCAGTTATAGCCGAAATATCAATTATTAACTCAACCGATTCAACCGTTGTTAAACCTGTTGCAAAAACATTTATGCTTTTAGCTAAGCCTGTGCTACTTGCATCAGGTATTGTGTTTAAAGTAGTGTAGTTTTGTTCTGGTTGTTGATAGTTAATAAGCCTTCCAACATGTGTTTGAGACTGCTCTCTTTGTTCCGCTAAACTTACTGACGCGATTATATCTAGCGCACCAAAACCAAACTCATTACTAAAATTAAAGCCAGCATTGTTTTCAATCCATTTTTGTTCTATAACCTGCGTATTACCGCCTAAAGTCATGGTTACTTCCGCTAGGTTTGGATTAATTTTACGAGCAGTTTTTGCCAAGATATATTTTACATCACTCCAACTAGCAGAAGGGTTAGCAGATAAAATTAACGCTATTGCTCCACTAATCGTAGGTGTAGCTGAAGAAGTTCCATTAAAGGCAGAGTAATAATTACAACCTATATTTTCATCGATGGTTCCACGATTAAATGCTGTATTTGGTCCAGAATCAGTGGGGTTTTTACTGTAACCCTCATCACAACCTGATTTATCAACGGTCATCATCGCCGGCGATAGGTTTCCAAATTCACCTCCAGCACCAGATATCCAAAGAGCAGAACCAGTATTACTATATGAAGCTCTTTTACCCTTTGCATTAAATGCGCCTACTACAATTTGAAAAGGGGTTATATGAGTAAATTCTTGATTGGCATTGTAGCAAGTTACTCCACGCCTAATTGATTGAGAACAGTATGCATCAGAAAACACCGCCCCTCCCTCATATTCATTGCCTGCAGCCTTTATATACAAAGCACCCTTGCCCTGACGCAATTGTTCTGTGCCTAATTTCATTGCTCCTAAAATATTATCAAGACCTAATTGTTCAGCATTTTCTAACTGGGGAATATTAGGATTACGGCCATAACTTTTATTAAAAACACTAACCGAGCTACTTTTCATTCCCACAAAGTTTGCAACTGAATTTTGAAAACCTAACGCGGCTAATTCCGCATCCAAGCTTTGTGTTGTTAATAAATTAAACCCTCTTAACCTTGCCTTAGGAGCAACCCCAAAAACACCAATAGTATTGTTACCTCTTGCAGCAGCAATACCTGCCACGCTGGTACCATGGTCGCCGTCTGATCCTGTTGCGGTTGTATCATGTCTACCTTTATTATTACTTGCATGACCAAAGTTATAAGAACCATTAAAAATAACATTTTTTACTAGATCTTCATGCTTAATTTCTAGTCCTGAATCAATAATGGCAATTTCTACCCCTGACCCTGTATAGCCCTTAGCATAGTTACCAATGTTTAGGTTATTAGAAGAAAAACCTCGCATATCTTCTCCAGTAACTCCACCCGACTCTGTTGCAGTAATACCTGATTGCCCTACATTAAAAAGATACCACTGGTGTTTTGCTAGGGGATCTGGACCTTCTTGCTCAGAACTACTAGTAGTGCAAGAGGATAAAAAACTAGTAAGTAATATTAACAATAAGTATATATTTAAGTATTTCATTACCACCTACCATTTCGTTTTAGTTTAGCTAGTTTAGGGTTTTTCATTGGTAACATCAAGGCTACCCAGTCAGGCATATTGTTAGGGTTAGTGGCTGTTACTTTTAAATCTAACTGATAGCTGTGATTTTTAGACAGTACCGTATCGGCATTTAAAGACCAACCTTTTGATTGTTGCCCCCCAGTAATTTTGGTTTTAATATCATTACCTTTTAAAACTGGTTTAGCTTCCAACAAATCAAAATTTGCTCCCATGGCTGCAAAATCTGTAATTGCCAATTTACCCGCAATATGGCTAGGCCATGCTTGTTTTATTGGTAAACTAATTTCCATATCTACTAAGTGCAACTCACCTTCTGCATCGGCTAGCAAAGCTGTTTGTTCAGATAATTGCATTATCTCACCAACCTTAACATCTCCAGTTAAAGCGGTTATTTCAACGGTTTCGCCATTAAAATTAAGCTTTGCATTTATTTGCCCTTTCCCTATTTTCCATTTAATATCTGCGGATATATTTGCCCAAACCAAGGGTAACCAATCTAACTCAAAGGTTATTTTTCCTAGTTCAGTATTAGTGGCTGGGGTTTTAATTGAGAGCATAACCTCACCCTGCCACCAGCTTCCTGTTATGTTTTTTAATATCATGTTTTTAGGAATTTGTTGTTTTACCTGTGGTTGGTTTAGCACCCAACTTAAAGGTAGGCTTGAAACTACAGATAAAAGTAAAACCACTACAAAAGAAGTAATAAGGATAGATGTTTTAGACATTAGTTAGTCATCTCAAAAGTTACCTTGGCACTAACTATGCCCGGTTTTAGTTTTGTTAAATTTAATTCTGATGCTAGCACGCCTTCCTGCTCCATTTTAGATAACCAACGGAAAAACCTAGGTGAATTTACCTGATTAAATACCACCTCAATACCTTCACTACCACGAGAGTTTATGGGAATTATTTCTGCTACTGATTGCTTTAAATTTTGCCTAGCTATTTGTTGTTGTAGGTAACTGGTTAATTGTGACTGTGATTTAATTAAAACGGCCTTAACTTGGCTACTAGACGATGGCATTGTTTGCTGTTGTTTGTTTAACCAAGCCCAAGTTGCTTCTGCATTTTGCATTTTTTGTAATGCCTGCTGGCTACCATTCACTATTGGCGACCAAATTATCATGTATAAAAAGGTAATAAATAAAAATATTAACAATGCTTTTACCAGTTGTTTTTCACGGACTTGTAGCCCCTGCCATGAATGATACGCAGGTGTTTGTTCTATTTTTTGTTGTAAAACACTCTGTTGCTCTGACCATGCTTTTTGTAGGTTATTTAACATATATTTCTCCAGTCACTTGCTTATTACCTTGGCTGGCTAGCGTTTTTAGCTTTAATTTTACTTGGTGTTTTGTTGAAAACTGCTTAACCAGTTTATCTAGTATTTCTACATTTTTGGCTTCTATCAATAAGCGTAATTGCTGTTTTTTCCACTGCATAGATTTAATATCTATATTTTTTTTACTTATTGCAGACGCTAGATAGGCTTCTATATTATGGATTATAATTGTTACGCCAGATGTATTAGAACCTTTAGAAACCCTTGCCAACTTGGCTTTAGTTTGTGCACGAATATTTACAATCCGTGTAGTGAGGGGAAACATTTGTTTAAATAACTTTTCTGTTTGCTGTTTATATGCAACTTCTTGCTGTTTATAGCGAGAAGTTTGCACTTGAAAACTAGCTAAATAAATTATTATAAAACCTATAAATAAAACTATAGGTAAGGTCCATAACTTCCAGACAGAACTAGTAGTTTTTTTAATTTTAAAACTTGCCTGACGCAATGACATACTTTTTAATGATGCCAACATGCTACGAGGTAAAACCTTAACGCTAGATGAATGAGTTGCCGATAAAGATTTGTTCTCTAACTCAAGTACCTGCTCTACCCAGCTAGAAACCCCTGCTAATCCTTTATATTTCCCTGTTCTTACTAGCAACCTTTCACCAGTTTTTACTGCAGTTAAATCGTTGTTTGAATAGGGTAGGCTAAATATATCCGCCACTAATTCCGCGTCATCTAAATCATGTGCTTTTAATTCTTCGGTCCAGTTTGCTAGTTTTTCTTTTTCAATTATGGCAACGGCAACCTGTCCATCTTTATCTCTATTTAAAACTGCAAAAAACAAAACGTCTACTGGTTGAGATAACTGTTCTTCTAACACAAAAGGTAAAGCCTGTTGCCATTCTGACTGTTTTTTACCAGGTACAAATACGCTCATTAATAATAATTGTTCGGTTGGCACTAGCACAATATTTTTTAGGTCTTTATCTGGTGTTGTTGAAGGTACAATTAAATGTCCATTTTCATCTAGGCGATAAAACTGCTCAATAGATACATTGCTTGCTATATTTTCGCCTAAATTACTCATCTGTAATACCTACCCATCTTTGTACTAGCCTCACTTTTTTCTTATCGTCTCGCATAAAAATACCTGAAAGAGTTTGCCTTGCTTCACCATATTCAACCAGACCAATTAAAAAGAAATAATCACTTTTAACATCAATTAAATAAAGGGGCAAATCTTGTTGCACCTCTTCTAGGCTAAAGCCTGACTGCTCAGACACAAACTCCCAAAAGTCTTTAACTTCATCTGCTGGCTCTTCTTTTCTTATCTTTAGCCAGTTCAGTGCCATTTCTTTGGTTAACCAGTCTGCTAAAGATTGTAATACGATTTCATCTGCCGTATTAATATTAATCATCGTAATTGCTGGCAAGGTTGCTACAAAAGGTTTAATTTGTTTAACTATCTTGGGGCTAAACCCCTCTAATAAGCCTAGTTCTTGCACTAGTACCAACTTTTGGTTTGCCGTTCTATATGCTGGTTGTTTTAATAAGTATGTTTCTGACTCTGCTCCATAAATAGAAGCATTATTATCTTTATCCACCCAATCTGTAATTACTTCTTGTAGGTTTTCATCTAGCTCTTGCTTAACCAAAAATCTCTTAACTAATTTTTGCCATAATTTTTTTCTCGTGGCATCTTTTTCATGTAAATTATTTAGGTTTATTCTTGCCTGCATATCAAATAATTGCCCAGAAATTTCTCCACCTTCAAAGGGAATTGGAAACATTGGTAACGCCCATTGCTCTTCTAAATGGTCGGTTTTATTTTGTTCGGCATCAAGTTGTAAACCTTTTTTAATCCAGTTCTCTAAACCCCAGGCTACCGCAGTTGCCTGTGCTTGGTGTAGCATATTAGTACTGCGTTGCACGCTTAATGATTGTTGGTAAATTAGTTGGGTTGCAATAATTGTTACCAATGCTACCACTAACAATACCGTAATTAATGCAAAGCCCTGCTCTTTAACATCATTATTTATATTTTTTATTTTGATAACCCCTCTACACCAGGGAAAACTCGGCGAATTTCACCATCATCTTTTAGTTTTATTTTTACCTCAATTAACCTTGGTAAGGATATTTTATTTTTATCCTTCTCATCTTTTGGCCAGTCTAAAACCCATTTATTACTGGTATTTAATTGTTTTACTTGAAAACTTTCTACATTGTCTAATACCGCTAAACGCCTTGGTACAGTGTCTGGTGCTCTATCTAATACCGGCCAAATTAACCTATATAACACGCCATCGTCAAACTGATAACCAATCCTAACCAACCCTGATAGTCCGTAAGGCGAAGGATAAACGGCAATTCTAGTAAATTCTATGCCTTGTGCATCACTTGCTTGATACGCTGGCAATTTACTGCCTAGCTCATCTTGGATTGCTCTTGGTGCTAATTGCACTAAATCTTGTTCTAACCACCAAAGAGTTCGTTGTATTTTTTCAAAGTAGGCGACCTGCTTTTCTGTGCTTTGTTTAACGACCGTAACTTCATTAATTGATTGATAAGCCATTACTGCAATAATTGCAGAAATACTCATTGCAATCAATAGCTCCATTAGCGTAAATCCTGCTTGTAAATTATTTCTTTTACTAAGGCTGTTAAACATTTTAACCACCAATAATCGAGGAAACTTCCGCAGATAGATGCTTTGCTCCCTTTAGTTTTGCGCTCAATTTAACCTTTTGTAAGCCTGGAATTAAAGTTGGTTTGGTAACAAATTCAGTCTCCCAATATACTCCTAACATTTTTTCTGTGGTTTTCTTTTCTAACCTTGTTGTAGTTGCATTTTGAATTTCTAGCAGTCTATTTTGAGCAACCCAAGTTGCTACTACTCTATCTTTAATCCCCGACTGATTAAAGACATACTGCCCCAAACTAGTGGATAGGGCAATTAAGGATACCGAGGCAATAATTAAAGCTACCATCACTTCAACTAGGGTAAATCCTTTTATATTCTTAGTTTGGCTTGTGCGCATTTGTTTCTTCTGTTTTAAAGTCTAAAATTTCATTCCATTCCACAATATTCGTCAGCTCATTTAATCTAAAGGTAATGTTACCAGCATTAGCTTCACCACTTGGCCAACACATCCAACCAGCTTCTTGTAAACCATAGGATTTTGATAAATCTTCATTCAGCTCCCAATCTACTTTAATTGCAGGGTTCCAATTTAAGGCCTTACTACTTATCAAACCCAAACTAGTTTCCTGCCATTTACCCTTAACAAGAGTGTAAATTCCTATAGCTTTATCACCAGGAACAAGGGCATAAATATGTTGGTCAAAAGCAGATTTATCACACATAGCAATTAAAGCACCCTTAAATGCCACCGACTGCTTGCGTAATTCTGCCGCCTGATTTGGCTGTAAAGAAACTACCGCTGCAGATAGTAATACTGCCAAAATAACCACCACTACCATTAATTCCAAGAGTGTAAAGCCCTGTTGCCAAGCTAATTTTTTAGTTGTTTTTTTATCCACTGTTAATATAAATTTCTCTATTTTTAGGGGGGGGGGGTAAAAACCGCTATTATTCAACCTTGTAACCCTTTTATTCCCCTACCTATTTATTAAAATTATTTATTGTCGATTGTTGCATTTACTCCCTCACCACCTTCTTCACCATCTGCTCCAAGAGTGTACAAATCAAAAGCTCCATTTTCGCCAGGGCTTAAATAAAGATAATCACGGCCCCATGGGTCTTTAGGTAAAGACTGTAAGTAATTTTGCCATTTTCTTGGCTCTGGTTCAGAAGTAGGCTTTGATACTAAAGCATCTAAACCCTGGTCTGTGGTTGGATAGGTGTAGTTGTCTAGCTTATATAGTTGTAAAGATGAAGCTATTGCTTTTATGTTTTGTTTAGCCTGTACCTTTCTTGCTTCGTCAGGTCTGTCCATAATATTTGGCAATACTACTACTGCTAGTACTGCTAAAATAACTACCACTACCATCAACTCAATTAGGGTAAAACCCTGTTGAGAATTTGTTTTTTGCTTATTTTTTATCATTTTCTGTCCTTATACTATTTTTATACCATTTGGTTCATTTCAAATATAGGTAACATGATTGCTAATACGATGGTCATAACCACGCCCCCCATTACTAATATCATTATTGGTTCAATTAAACTTACTAGGGTTGCGGCACTATTTTCTACTTCTGATTCATAGTGCGATGCGCCTTTTAATAACATTACATCTAGCCTTCCAGAACCTTCGCCGGTTTGCACAAGGTTAAGTAGTAGTGCAGGGAAAAAACCAGCTACTTTCATGGCATCTTGTAGGCGACTACCTTCTCGTACCTGCTCTCCCATTGCCAGTATTTTGTTTTTAAGTGGTAGTAGGGTCATAACTTCCGAAGATATTTTTAATGCATCGGTCATAGCTACTCCGCTTGCCAATAATATGCCAGTTGTCCTTGCCCAACGGGCAGAAGAGGCAAAAACTAAAAATCTACCTAGTACAGGCATTTTAAGTAGTAGGATATCGCGTTTAATTTTCCAGCTATCTTTTTGCATTAATATTTTATAGCCAATCCAAAGACCTGCAAAAATAATAGCTATCAATAACCAGTTTTCCTGCATAAATTCACTAACCGATAATAACCCTTTCGTTAAAGCGGGTAGTTCATGGTCCATATTGTCAAAAACAGTAACCACTTTTGGTACTACAAAAATCATTAAAAAGAAAACTATTGATACTGACATTACCACCATAATAGTTGGATAAATTAACGCGGCTTTTAATTTTTTATTAAGCTTTGCCTGCTGTTCAATCGAATCTGCCAATCTAGATAATACCTGTTCTAAATGCCCAGACTCTTCTCCTGCTCTAATAGTTGCAATAAACTCTTCACTAACCTGAAAGCCTGAAATTGTCATGGCTTGGGCTAGAGAGTGCCCTTCTATAACGCGACTATGTACTTGCGAAAGAAATTTTTGTACGACCTTACTTTCCGACTGTTCTGAAACTGCTTTTAAAGATTCAGTTAGCGGCATTCCAGCTTCTAGTAGGGTATAAAGTTGGCGGGTAAGCAGGGTTAAATCGGTCGTTAATATTTTAGGCTTGAGCCACTTAGATTTTATGGTATCGGTTCTTTTGGTTTCTAACGAATTTACTTCTAACGGGGTTAGACCTTTATCGCGTAATTGTTGGCGAACATGGCGCGAAGAATCACCATCAAGATTGCCCTTTTCAGTGGTGCCTGTTGTAGTAAGTGCTTTATATTGAAAGGTTGCCATTTATAATTGAACCCTTAACCTTGAGTAACTCGTAATAGTTCTTCTAAACTAGTTTGCCCGTTTAGTACCAGTTGAATACCAGACTGTTGAATAGATGTTACTTTTTTATGTGAATGATTTGCCATATCTAGCTCTGATGCATCACTATGAATCATCTTGCGTAAAGTGTCATCCACCTCAACCAGTTCATAAACCCCTATGCGACCTTTATAACCAGTAAAGCTACATTTATCACAACCTTCTGCATGGGATATTGTTGCTTTATTTACTGCTAAAAACTCACATTCTTTTTCGTCTGCAAAAGTATCCGTTTTGCAAGACTGACAAAGTTTTCTAACTAGTCTTTGGGCAAGAACCCCAAGTAAGCTAGAAGAAAGTAAAAATGGCTCTACCCCCATATCTCGTAAACGAGAAATTGCACCAACGGCGGTATTAGTATGTAGTGTTGATAATACTAAATGCCCAGTTAAAGATGCTTGTACCGCTATTTCTGCCGTTTCAATATCACGGATTTCACCAATCATAACCACATCAGGATCTTGGCGTAAGATTGCGCGTAACCCCTTAGCAAAAGTCATTTGTGCTTTAGCATTTACTTGGGTTTGATTAATACCCTCAATATTATATTCTACGGGGTCTTCAACCGTCATAATATTACGATGATTACTATTAAGACGACTTAACGCACCATACAAGGTTGTAGTTTTACCAGAACCCGTTGGGCCTGTAACTAATAAAATTCCATGAGGTTTTTTAAGCATGTTTTGCAAGCTATTAAGCTGTTCTTCTGGCAGGCCTAAATCTACTAAATTTAAACGCCCGCCACTCTTATCTAATAAACGCATAACAACCCGCTCACCAAAACTAGAAGGAATGGTTGAAATACGCAAATCTACCGCTCTACCGCCCAATTTAGTGGCTATTCGACCATCTTGCGGTAAGCGTTTCTCGGCAATATCTAGTTTAGCCAAAACCTTAATTCTAGAAGTAAGCATGTCGGCAAGCTCTACCTGTGGTGATAGTACTGTTTTTAACTGCCCATCAATACGAAATCGAATGCGTAATTGAGATTCAAAAGGCTCAACATGAATATCTGAAGCTCCTGTACGAATGGCTTCTGCCATAATTGCATTAAGTAATTTTATAATTGGGGAATCATCAGAGCTATCTAACAAGTCTTCAGCTTCACTTACCTTAGCCGCAAAACTTGCTAAATCACTAACATCAAGATTATCTATGTTTTCTATTGAGGTAGAATCGGAATGGGTATAGATGGTTTGTAACTTTTGCTCTAACTCTTCACTAGAAACCTTTAGCAGGCTATGGGTAACCTTTGGCTGTATTCGCTTTACTTCAATTATAGCGTCAAGCGGAGTCTTTTCGGTTATCCATAACTGCGTGGACTGCTCATTTTCTCTAATAGCAACTAAATTATTTTTACGAGCAAAAGCAAAGGGTAATTCAGAACTCATAAGCCTTTACAATCCTTATAGACCAAGTAAATCATGTTCAGAATCAGTTTCTTCCTCAGCCACTTCTTCTTTTTCTTCTCTATCTTTTAAAGGAACATAAGGTTTTGCAACCTGCCTCTTTTTCCACTGTTCAAGGGTTCTTAGGTGAGGTCGTAAACCACTAACTAAACCAGTTTCTTTTTCTAGCATTTGTTCTTGGTGTAGTTTAGAAATGTTATATTTTTTTCTTGAATAATAATTGCTCATAGTATTATCACGAATAATAATTGGGCGTAAGAAAACCATCAAGTTCACTTTTTCTCTCTTAGTTTGCTTAGAAGAGAAAAATGCCCCCAGTAGAGGAATATCCCCTAAAAATGGCACCTCACTTACCACTTCGGTTTCTCTTTCCGTTATCAAACCACCCAGCACGATAATGTTACCATCACCAACTATTACCTTAGTTTTAATTTGGCGTTTTGAAGTTTGTAAATCAACTGCATCACCTTTTGGCAAAACATCAGAAACCTCTTGATCTATTTCTAAAAAGACTTCATTTCCCTCATTTATTTGTGGCCTAACCTTTAACTTTAATCCAATATTTTTTCGCTCAACCGTACTAAATGGATTAGTTGCCCCATTATTTGAACTAGTGTAAGAACCTGTAGTAAAAGGCACTTCACGACCAACAACAATTTCTGCCTCTTCATTATCCAAGGTCATAATTGAAGGTGTCGCCAATACATTAGAACCTGTATCAGAATTCAATGCTCTAAGTAAAGCTCCCCAACCTCTATTATCTGCCCCTATCTCACCTACAAGAGCAGTAGTTCCTTTACCTAAACCAGCAGCCAGTGCTGCCGCATTAGCTCCACCTGCTGCGGCACCAACTAATGCAGGGATTGTGCCTGAAAAATCTACCATGCCAACACCATTAGGACCATTAAAGGCCCACTCGACACCAAGTTCCGCTTTTCTGTTTTCTGATATTTCAACAAAAACAGCCTCTATCAATACCTGTGCTCGGCGAATATCTAACTGCTTAATAACATCTTTTAAAGCATTTAATACCTGTGGCGGTGCACTAATTACAACAGCATTCATGCGTTTATCTGCTTCAATACTGATACTATCTTTTAAATCTTTGGCACTTAATTTAGGTGGTTTTGGAACTTTAGATGTGCCTTCTTCTGCACTATTCAACAAAGAACGATTGGTTGATATTTTTTGTAAAACAGGAACAAGGTCTTCTGCTTTTGCATAGCGCAAATAAATTACCTGAACTCTTCCTGCCGACTCAATTGGCAAATCTAATTTATTAATTAACTTAATAATTCCTGCCCTAATTTGCTTATCTCCAGCCAACACTATATTGTTAGAACGCTCATCAAAATTAATTTTAATTAAGGTTCCTGATGCAGGTTTAGGCATTACAGACCTAATAGTATTCACCAGCTCCTGTGCAGAACCATGTTTAACTTTAATAACTTCATAGCCCGCAGAAGAGTTTACATCTACGCGTTTAATTATTTTTCTAATTCGTGCAATATTTTTATTAGTATCCGTAACAATTAAATTATTACTCTCCTGCATTGCCACAAGATGACCTTCTCTTGCCACAATTGGCCGCAAAACCGCAACTAATTTTGACGCCGATACATGCTTTATTTCTATTACCTGCGTAACCCAACTATCGCCTTCCGAACTCGCTCCCTGGTAAGGAACCTTATCTCTAGCAAGGTTAGCAGGAACAATACTTGTGGCAGTTTTACCTGGCACAGCAACATAGCCATGCACACGGAGAATAGACATTAAAGTTTCATTCAAATCATTTGGAGACATAGCTCTTGGAGCAATTAATGTTACCTTGCCCTTAACTCGTTGGTCAATAATATAATTACGCTTGGTTAATTTAGAAACAGCTTCAATAACCTTCTTAATATCTACATTATGAAAGTTCTGCTTTAGCATGACCTTTTCTTGATTTACTTGATTTACTTGCTCTGCATTTGCACTACCCAAACCAAACCAAACAAATATAAATAACAAACTTAATAATCTTTTTTTCATTTAACTTCCACTAAAGTCAACAGCAACATTATGTTCCTGTCCATTTCGTTCTACAATCAGCTGAAACTGACTTTCTTTTAAAAATTCTCGCCACATAGCAGGGTTTTTTGCAAGCTCACTAACACTACGACCATTAACATCAATTAACATATCACCCTCTTCAAAGCCAACTTCTCTAAATAATTTCTTATCTGACTTAGACCAAATTTTAACTCCCGCCCAGCTACCATTCTTGTTAACGGGCTTAAACTTAATAAACTTAGCAATCGACATTGGTGATTTTTTAAGCTCTCGACCAATTTTATTCAAAGAACTACTACTAACACTTGATAAAGAATTTGCCTTATTAAATACATTTTTATTTTTTACTTTTCTATTATCTTTTGTTAAAAAAGAGTTTTTACTAGCTTTCAAAGCCAACCGTTCCTGCACTCCTCTATTTTCAATAATTATCGCATCGGGAAATACATCTAACAGTAATACTTGAGGTATTATTTCATCACCCTCAAGCACCACCAAGGTTTTTCCTGACTTTTCAATTAAGGCAACACTATTATCACCCATATCAATAACACCAACCAAGGTCATGTTCAATCTGGTATCAATCACATCATCTACAATAGACTTACTGACACTTTTAAGCAATTTTTTATCTGGCTTACCAAATATATAAGAAGCCCTGCCCCTCGCCTCCGCATTATTATAACTTGTTTCACCCTGCTGTAAACTTGGCTGATAAACAACCTCTAACGAACGAGAAACAAACTGCCCAACTAACCACGCCAAAGCGAATACCAGCAATAAAGACAATATAAACGCAGTCTTTTTACTAGCTTGCAATAAAACAAATAACGGTCTAAATTGTTGAATAACTTCTGGCAAGGTCATTTCCTATAGGCTTAAGAAATATGATTGTAGCCTATTTACAGACACCAAATAAGAATTATTATAAATAAAGATTTTAGGGATATTGTGTTTATGTTTGCGGGGGGGGGGGGGGGGGGAAAAAAAAAAAAAAAAAAAAAAAAAAAAAAGTGGAAAAACCAAAAGAGTTTTAACCCCCC
>CAZMHA010000017.1:0-4096 GCA_964565985.1 uncultured Piscirickettsiaceae bacterium
TTGGCGATGGTCTTGACGTTTAACGAAAAACGTTTTGCTAGAGCCTTTAATATTTTGGTAAGGTCATTGTTAAGGAGAAACTGAACAACCATCAATCATTTATCTCCTAACCGCTTTAAACCATTTCCAAAGGTTGAACAAGCTTGAAAGTGAAGCGGCAACATAGGTCATGGCACAGGCTTTTAGGATTTTTCGACTTTTCTTTAGGTCGTCTTCATTGAGGTAGTTCCCGGTTTCTAATAGTGGTAATGCTCGTTTAAAACTGGCATCCATTTCGACGGGTAGGGTACTTAGGTGAATGATGACTGGTATTCCCATTGAGACAAACCCTGCACCAAAAGTAATCACGGCGATGAACGGCGTGTGCAATAGCGGAATTAGTACGGGCGTTATCATTAGTGCGATTCCGCTAAATTTTTGCATCCATTGTGAGCGTTGAATTAGTTCAGTTCTTTGGCGTAATGGCGGATAGTTTTCTTTGTCTTGTAGTGCGTGTCCAATTTCGTGGGCGACGGTGCTGATGGCGGTTAATGAGTTGGTATGATAATTCTCGGTTGAAATACGCACTACTTTTTCGATTGGGTCGTAGTGGTCGCCCTGCTCGGTTTCTTCTAGTTTAATCTTTAAATCTAATTTTTTTATGAGGTGTTCGGCAAATTGTCTGCCTGTACCTGGTATGTTGTCGTTTGGCTTTTGGTATTTATTTAATATGTGTTTTGTCCAAACTCCGGGCAAGCTGGTAAGGATGAATAGTAGTACAAATACTATAATCAAAATTGGCATTATTTACAGCTCGTTTGTGCATAGCTTGCATAGGTTAGTGGGTTGTTCTTAATTTGTTTATTTAGTGAACATTCTAAAATAGCAGTAGGGCTGGGAATAGCACTGTCAGCCATTGCCCAACTTCCAACCTGATCTGGCAGTAGCGGGCTGTTTGAGTATAGCCATCCCTGTTTTGTTTTAAATTTATTGTTTGCTTGTCGGCGGTATTTCTTAGTTTTTTCGATTAATTTTTTATTGTGGTTAAGTTTAGATAGTTCTTCTAGACCTTGAATTATATAGGCGTAGTCTTGAATATTGGCACTGCCCATATTCGTGTTTTTGCCAGAAATAGCTCTTGGAGGCGTTTTTTTATCAAGATTTTTTATTAGTACACCTGCTAAAGAGTTTGCTGTTTTTATATCACCAATATTAACAAAAGCAGATAGTAGTAAGCCATTCCAACCGAGGATACTTTTAGAATCTGTAGGGATTTTATTAGCGGGTTTTATATTGTTTTTTGCTAGTAGTTTTTTAATTGCTTGCCAATTTTTTTCTGTTGGTTTAGGGTGCCAAGGAAAGGTTAGTTTTTTGCTAATTTGTTGGTAGTGTTTTTTGGGTAGTAGCTTGTTTAGTTCTGCTTTTGTCCATACATAATCGGCGGCTTCTATTTGGTTTTTATCTACTGCCGATTGACTACTTTTATATAGACCAGAAGGGCTATGGAAAAGTTGTTGTTTTACATATTCTAAAGTTTGTTTAGCGGTGTTTAGATAGTCTTGTCGTTGATATTTTTTACTGGCAATTAGAAAAATATTAGCAAGTTGTGCTTGGGTGTAGAGCATTTTTTCAAAGTGAGGGGTTTGCCATTCTGGGTCTACAGTATATCTATAAAACCCACCATATACATGGTCAAACAAATGTTGAGATTGAATTTGATCAAGGGTTATTTGCAGCCAGTCTGTAACTTCTTCATTTGGTTTTTTTATTAATAGTGCAGTTTTTAGAATGGGGGCATTGGGGAATTTATTTGAGCCTTTTAAGCCGCCACTTAGCATGTCCATTCTAGGGTTAAGTTGCTGTAAAAAGCTCTGTTCAAATTCTGCTAGGCTTATCTTTGTAAGTTGCTTTTTTTGAGGGGTTTGTATAGAAGATTTAGCTGCGGCAATTACTTTTTCTTGTGAGGTATGCCAAAAACTTTGTATTTTTTGTAGGCTAAGCAAAAAATCAGGGTTAGGCTTGTAGGTAAAGGCAAAAAACGGATAACCATTAGGGGTTAAAAAAACATGTTGTGGCCAGCCCGCATGTCCAGCAGCTCTTTGTGCAAAGTTTATTAGGTATCTATCTAAATCTGGGGTAAGTTCTCTATCTATCTTTACGGAAATAAAGTGTTTATTTAGGTAGTTGGCGGTTTTTATATCATGGTAGTTTTTTTTTTGCATAACATGACACCAGTGGCAAGAGAAATAACCACTAGATATCATGATTATTTTATTTTGCTCTTTAGCTTTTTGTAGGATGTTTTTTTGCCAGTTTAACCAATTTACAGGGTCTTGCCCATGCATTGCTAAGTAGGGAGAAGCATGTTGGAATAAAGCATTTTTATGCACGGTTACCTGTGCTTGGCTTAGCATAGGAAATAAAATAAGGCCTACTAGTAACCAAAATATTGGCACTTTAATTTTGTTCATCGAACCGACTTTTCACTTTTTGCGGTAACCATTAGTAAACCTTTTTCTTGCCAAATAGTAATCTTAACACCACGAGCATAGGTCGTAATTGGCGTAGATTTATCATCTAACTTAAGTTTATCAGAAAAAACTTCTTTGTAGTTAGTTTGATAAAGGGTTGTATGGTTATTATTATCCTCGGTATAACGCAATTGTGCCGCCCTTGAGCCCTCGATAGAACAATAGCGACCACCAGTAAGGATTTTGGACTTTAACTGGTTAAAGGCAGAGGACGATATAGGCAAAAAATCTAATTTAGTAAAATATCCTTGTACATCTCTTAACTCGGTTGATACTACTTCTAACGGTTTTGGAGCCAGGTGGTTTTTAGCTACTTCATTAGCTATTTGTTCAATCCAATGGCTTTGTGACATTGGTTTTTGCATGAAATAAAGTGTAATAGTTGCAATAATAGCAATACTTGCGACAAGGCTAAATATATTTTTTTTTCTTAAAATATCCCGTTGATTGTTGGCTACGCTTGCCTTTTTTTGCATGTGCTTAAGATGTGTTAACTGGCTGGTATTCAGTTCAATTTTATTAAGATGATTTTGCATGGCTCTATTAAGCTTCATGGTTCACCTCCTTAAGTGATTGCTCATTTTTTTCAAATACTTTTATTATTTTTTGTTTTAAGCGGTGTATTCTCGACAGGATTGTTCCACGAGGAACACCCGTATCATCACTGATTTGTTGAGCGGTATATCCTTCAATTGCCCAAAGGTATATCACCTCTCTTTCTGAAGTGCTTAAAATATCCCAAACAATTTGGGCTTCTTCTTCGGCAATTATAATTTGATCCAATGACAAGGTATCCATCGCCAAAGTATCTTGATGTTTGTCACTTTCTATAGATTCAAAAGAAATGCATTTAAGCCGTCTTTGGTCATCGATGAATTGATTACGAATAATTTTGCGAATATAAGCAATTTCATGCGTTATGTTCGGGCTTGTTTCATGGGTAGATTTACTAAGGTATTTTTCCAGACCTGTTTGTAATAAATCATAGGCATTATCTGGGTCATTAGTTAAAGAGTAACTGTATTGATAAAGTTTGTTGAGTTGCTGTTTATTTAGCATAGTTTTTTTGTTGAATTAAATACACAGTCTTCCTTATAGTATCCTTAGTTAGACTGTGTTTTTTGGTAATTGCCCTTACTTGGCAGGAACAACTTTAACCACTTTTCCGCCAGTAATTCTATCACAGGTACCTTTTGGAACATAAATCCATTCGGTATCAAGGTTGTCAAATTTAGCCTGCCCACCACATTTATGAGAACCGTCTAAAGATCCACATTTGTTTTTGCCTGCTTTTGATACACCAGCACATTTTTCCCATTGCGATGGTTGGTCTGGTACTGCCATTGCACCAGTACTAATAAGTGCGCCAAAGATTACTGCTAATGAAGTTTTTAACATGTGAATTCTCCTAAGAATTATTTAAATAGAACCATAAAAATTGGGCCTATATCTATATAACGATTAAGAGTTGGTTTTGATTGCATTTTTTGGTATTAATGACCATTTTTTTCCCCCCCCCCCCTGCGGGGCAAGAAAAGGGGGAGGCAAGCGTTTAGTTGTTACTTTTTATCTTTTTTATCTTTTTT
>CAZMHA010000017.1:4196-18623 GCA_964565985.1 uncultured Piscirickettsiaceae bacterium
TTTTTATCTTTTTTATCTTTTTTGGTTTCGCGTTTTTTATGCTCGCGGTCTAGTTCTTTAAACTCAGTCTCTATCTCATCAAATAGTTCATCATAGTCTTCATCTTCATCACCACCATTTTGCATGGAGTAGCGTTCATCTAATTCTTCTTCAGATATCCCTTGATATTTTGGTTCTTCTTCGGTAGCTGTTTCGCGGTTACGGGCAGGATTTTCTGCGTCTTGCTCTTTTTGTTCTGGACTTTTACGGCGTTTTTTAACAAATGCTCCAACTATAATTCCTATTTCGTATAAAAACCACATTGGTGTTGCAAGTAGAGTTTGTGAAATAATATCTGGCGGGGTTAGCAACATGCCTATAACAAACGCACCAACCACAACATAGGGGCGTGCATGAGCAAGTTTTTCTGGTGATACCATGCCTGTTAAAATTAGTATAACCACAACAATAGGTACTTCAAAAGCAAAACCAAAAGCGAAGAACATTTTTATTACAAAGTCTAAATATAGTGCAATGTCTGTGGCAATAGTTACGCCATCGGGAGCTGTTGTAGATAGGAACTCAAATATTAGCGGGAAAACTACATAAAACGCAAAGACTCCTCCTGCATAAAATAGGAAGGAGCTAAAAAATAAGATTGGGGCTACCAATTGTTTTTCATGGCTATATAGTGCAGGTGCGATAAAGCTCCAAAACTGATAGAGCAGAAATGGCATGGATATGTATATAGCAAGTACTAGGCTTAATTTAAATGGGGTTAAAAATGGTGATATTACCCCTGTTGCTATCATGCTAGTGTCTTCTGCTAAAAAACGGGATAAAGGCTCGGATATGTAGTTGTATAGCTCGTTGGAGAAGGGGAAGAGTATTATAAATACCACAACAATCGCAAGGATACTTTTGGTCATGATGTCGCGTAATTCAAGCAGGTGCTGAACTAGTGTCATTTCATCATTATTTGGAGGGATTGCATTTTTACTCATGGTAGTTAGCTGTTCTTTGTTTCAGTAGCTACAGGGGTAGAGGTGGTTTCTTTTTCTTCTTCACTAGGCGGTGTTGGTTGCTCTGGTGCTTTGTTGTATTGATTACTTGTTGTAGGTGTGTTTTCTTTTTCACCAAAACTAGGTCGAGAAAATTCTTCTGTACCCGTATCTGTTTTTTGTTCTATTTCGGCAAAATTGTTACTGAAGCTATCGTTTATGCTTTCAAGGTGTTGTTTTTCTTCTTCTAGGTTGATGGTTTCTTTCATCTCTTGAATAGCTGAAGATATTTCAGAATTTTCTTTCATGTTATTCATGAAGTTTTTGGCTTTGCCCAAAAACTGACCAATATTGCGTGCCACTTCTGGCATGCGGTCTGGACCAATTACCATAAGGGCAATAACCATTATAACGAAGAGTTCTAAAAAACCTATATCAAACATATTTAGTTGCTACCTAGTTAACGAACTATTTAGCTTTCTTTTTGCTGGCTGTTTTTTTCTCAGCTTTTACATCAAACACATCAGCTTCTTCTTTCTTTTCAAGTGTTGAGTCAATAGAGTCGTCTTTTTTATTTTCTTCTTCTTTTACGGCTTTTTTAAAACCTTTAATAGCTCCACCTATGTCAGAACCTATGTTTTTCAATCTTTTTGCGCCAAATAAAACTAGAACGATTGCTAAGATGATTAATAATTGCCAAATGCTAATGCCCATTTTGATAGGTCTCCATGTTTTTATTTAATGTTGTTGGTTTGTAAATTTTGACCGCTAATAATAGCAGAAAATAGCTAACCTAGGGTATCTACTTTTTGAATGAATCACCTAGTAGGTGAATATGAATGTGAAAAATCTCTTGCCCACCAGTCTCTCCAGTGTTAATTAGAGTTTTAAATCCATCTAGTCCTTGAGATTCAGCGAGCTTAGGTAGCATCATCATCATGTGTCCCATTAGGTCTTTGTCTTCTGGTGCTAGTTCAAATAATGAGGTGATAGGTTTTTTTGGAATTATTAGCAGGTGTACTTTTGCTTTTGGGTAGATATCATTAATAACAATGCACTTTTCATCTTCATGAATTATATCTGCAGGGATTTCTTTGTCGATAATTTTGCTAAATAAGGTTTTTTTGGAACTCATGCTATTCTTCCTGTTTTTGGCGATTGGCTTTTTCTGCTAGCCCAGAAAGCCCAAATCTTCTTTCTAATTCGTTAGTTATGTTTGTGCTATTGAGACCTTGTTGTGCTAGTAGTACTTGGGTATGGAACCATAAATCTGCTATTTCATAAACAAGGTGTTCTTTGGTTTTATTGTTATTGCTTTGCTCTAGATCTTTTGCTGCCATAACAACTTCGGTTGCTTCTTCGCTAATTTTTTTTAAAATAGCTTCTATACCTTTGCCATATAGACTTGCAACATAAGATTTTTCTGTAGTTTCTTTTTTTCTATCTTCAAGAATTTTGTCTATTGCGTTTAATATGTCTGTTTGCATTACTTAAACCCTAGGTAGTTACTGCTCTAATTTCTATATTATTATCTTGCATTTTTTGCTTGGCTTCGGCAATAGTATGCTCGCCAAAATGGAAAATACTTGCCGCTAAAACTGCTTCAGCATGCCCTTCTTTAATACCCTCAACAAGGTGGGAAAGTTCCCCAACTCCTCCTGATGCTATTACAGGAATATTCACTGCGTCAGCAATAGTGCGAGTTAATTCTAAATCAAATCCAGATTTTGTGCCATCTTTATCCATGCTGGTTAGTAGTATTTCTCCTGCACCATTGCGTTCCATTTTGGTTGCCCAGTCAACTGCATCTATGCCAGTTTCTTTGCGACCACCATGGGTAAATATTTCCCATTTGTTTTCATCACCTTCTAAACTGACTTTTTTGGCATCTATTGCAACCACAATACATTGTGAACCAAAAGTTGAACTGGCTTCTTGTACAAATGCCGGGTTAAATATGGCAGCAGAGTTAATGGCAACTTTATCTGCTCCTGCGTTTAACATTTTCCTAACATCATCTATGCTACGAATTCCTCCACCAACAGTTAGTGGTATAAATACTTTGCTGGCAACTTCTTCAACTACATGTACTATGGTGTCTCGGTCATGGGCAGTGGCGGTAATGTCTAAAAAAACAATTTCATCCGCTCCTTGTTCATCGTAGCGTTTAGCTACTTCAACAGGGTTGCCAGCATCTCGAATGTCAACGAACTGCACTCCTTTTACTACTCGACCATCGTCAATATCAAGGCAAGGAATAATTCTTTTGGCCAATGCCATTATGATTTTCCTGCTAATTTGTCAGATAGGGTTTGTCCTTCTTTAAAATCAAGGCTACCTTCATAAATAGCTCTACCAGTAATTGCCGCAGTAACTCCGTCCTGTTCAATGGTAGATAGGTTTTGAATATCATCTAAATTGGTAATTCCACCTGAGGCGATAATTGGAATACTAAGTGCTTTTGCTAGTTCTTGCGTTGCTTCTATATTCACCCCTTGCATCATGCCATCACGACCAATATCTGTGTAAATAATCGCTTCTACGCCGTCATTTTCAAAGCGTTTTCCTAGTTCTATTACATGGTGGTCGGTAACTTCTGCCCAGCCATTAATTGCAACCATGCCTTCTTTAGCATCAAGCCCTACCATTATTTTACCAGGAAACTCTTTACAGGCTTCGGCAACAAACTCAGGGCTGTGTACGGCTTTAGTGCCAATAATACAATAGCTTACTCCTGCATCTATATAGGAACGGATAGTTTCTAAATCACGAATTCCGCCGCCTATTTGTACAGGTAAATCAGGATAGGCTTGGCATACTTTTAATACCGCATCACGGTTAATTGGTTTGCCTTCAAAAGCACCATTTAAATCTACCATGTGCAGTCGCCTTGCTCCTTGCTCTACCCAACGGCGAGCCATGGCAACTATATCACCAGAAAATACAGTTGCACCTTCCATTATTCCTTGGCGAAGTCTGACACATTCACCATCTTTTAAATCTATTGCAGGGATAAGTAACATAAAATTTTATTGTCCATTCCAATTAGTAAAGTTTTTTAGTAGTTGCAGTCCAGCATCAGCACTTTTTTCTGGGTGAGCTTGAATAGCAAAAAGATTATCTTTAGCAATTGCAGAGGTAAATTTTTGCCCATGAGTGGTTGAACCCGTAATTATATTTTTATCTTTTGGCACCACAAAATAACTATGCACAAAATAAAACCTCTCATCTTGTTTTATATTGTGCCAAAGAGGGTGTTCATTATTATGAGTTATTTGATTCCAGCCCATGTGTGGTATTTTTAGCTCTGGATAAGTAGATAAATTAAGTTTTTGTACACTTCCTTCTAGTATTCCTAAACAATCTACACCATTATTTTCATCACTAGAGTCCATTAATACTTGTAGCCCCATACAAATACCTAAAAAAGGTTTTTCTATAGCAGCTTCTTTTAGGGCATGAATCATTCCAGTATGGTTAAGTGCCTCCATACAAGATTTAGCAGCACCTTGCCCAGGAAAAATAATAGCATCAGCAGAACGGATATCTTCAGGCTTGCTAGAAATTAGTATTTTGGTATTACTGTCTGCAACATGTTCGGCAGCCTTGGCAACCGAACGCAAGTTACCCATACTGTAATCCACAATAGTAATAAGTTTGCCCATTTTGTTATAAAGCACCCTTGGTAGAAGGTAGTTGATTTACCATTCTTTCATCTGTTGATAATGCCATTCTAATAGCTCTACCAAAAGCTTTAAATATAGTTTCAACCTGATGGTGCGCATTTTCACCGCGTAAACAGTCTATATGTAAGGTGGAATGTGAGTGGTTAACAAACCCTTGGAAAAACTCAGCAACCAGCTCTACATCAAATGTGCCAATTGTACTTTTGGTAAAGTCCGCATTAAATACCAGCCCAGAACGACCTGATAAGTCAATAACCACACGAGATAACGCTTCATCTAAAGGAACATAAGCACTACCATAACGGTTAATACCAATTTTATCACCAACTGCCTCTTTTATAGCCATACCAAGAGAAATTCCAATATCTTCTACCGTGTGGTGGTCATCAATGTGCGTATCACCTTTAGCTTTTATGGTCAGGTCAATCAGTCCATGGCGAGCAACCTGGTCAAGCATGTGTTCTAAAAAAGGTACACCTGTGTCTAGTTCGGACTTTCCTGTACCATCTAAATTAACAGAAACTTGTATTTTGGTTTCTAAAGTATCACGATTTATTTTCGCTGTACGCATGAGTTAGTCTCTATATTGGTTTAAACTGTGCTTAGTATAAATGGTTTTAAGAAACTAAGTGATATTTTAAAAAAAATCTAAGGAATTATTGAGGAACCATTGAGCTGGTTAGTTATTCAGAGTCCATTAATGAAAATATAGACTATTAAATTATAGTATTTACGCTTTTGTTATCGCTAGTTAATTGGCTTGTTTAAATGGTAAGAACCCTTGTCAGTACAAGGGTAGTATAGGTTATTAGGAAATCTTAATATCTAGCATAAAAATATTTTGTGTGATAAAAGGTGAAATAGTCCGTTTTATTTGGCATAATAATGGGTATAACTTACTAGTTAAAGGGTAAGGTTTAATCTAAAATATGACATTACTTGATTTGGATTAAGCTTGTCTTAATAATTTCTTAATGATTACTGTTTAGTCGCTATACTTCTAGCTAGATTTAGATTTCGTTATACATTTTTAAAGTTTATATAAAGAAATTTTCACAACTTATTTAGGCTATGACTAGATAAACAATAAAGAAGAGAGGGGTTCGTTATGGATACAACAACAAAACCACAGTATGATGATGGTATAGTCAAGCTTATGACTGTTGTCGCAGTCGTATTTTTAGTGTTAGGTACCTTTATGGGAACCTACGCAGCTTCAGAACTGGCATGGCCTGTCTTAAATTTTGATATAGCTGAAATAACTTTTGCAAGATTACGCGTAATTCATGTCAACACAGTAGTGTTTGGGTTTGGTGGGGTTACTTTAATGGCAACAGCTTATTATGTCGTACAGAGAACAAACGGTGTTCGTCTGTGGAGTAATGGTTTGGCTTGGGTTAATTCAATAGTCTTCTTGGTGGGGCTGCTTCTTGTGGTTGTTTCTCTAGGGCTAGGGATGACTACTAGTAAAGAGTATCATGAGCAAATTTGGCCGTTAGCTTTAGTTATTACGGTTGTTTGGGCTTTATATATGGTGAACTTTTTGATGACTATTGCTAGTCGCGATAAAGAAAAATGCCCTAATGTTTATGTTGCTAACTGGTTCTTTTTGTCGATGATGATAGCGGTAACTTATTTGTATGTTGTAAATGGTTTGGCTGTTCCAGTCTCATGGTTTACATCTTATTCTATGTTTGGTGGTGTTCAAGATGCCATGATCCAATGGTGGTGGGGACATAATGCAGTAGGCTTCTTCTTAACTGCTGGTTTCCTTGGTATTATGTATTATTTCGTCCCTAAGCAAGCTCAGCGTCCTATCTACTCGTATCGTTTATCAGTAATCCATTTTTGGGCACTGTCATTTGGTTACATTTGGTTAGGTGCTCACCATTTACAGTACACAGCTCTTCCAGATTGGACAGGTTCGTTAGGTGCGGTAATTTCTTTAGCTATGATTATTCCTTCATGGGGTGGTGCGTTAAACGGAATGCTTACTTTATCTGGGGCTTGGGATAGATTGCGTACAGATTATATTCTTCGTTTCTTGGTTCTTTCGTTAGCATTTTATGCTATGTCAACATTTGAAGGTCCGGTAATGGCTGCGAAAACAGTAAACGCACTTTCTCATTATACTGACTGGACGGTCGGGCATGTACATGCTGGTGCGTTAGGTTGGGTTGCAATGGTCTCTATTGGTGCTTTGTACCATATGGTGATGAAGTTATGGAGTACAGAGATGTATTCAATGAGCTTGATTAATACCCATTTTTGGTTAGCTACAATCGGTACTTCGTTTTATATCGTTGCAATGTGGGTGTCTGGAATTATGCAAGGTCTAATGTGGCGAGCATATGATGACTACGGTACTTTGGCCTATACATTTGCAGAGTCAGTTGCGGAAATGCATCCTTACTATGTAATGCGTGCAGTAGGTGGTTTTTTGTTCTTCTTGGGTGCCGTTATTATGTTGTTTAACATAGTAATGACTCTAGTAGCAGTTGGTAAAAGAAATAAAGCTGAAAATGCAGTGACAAGTCCCGCTTAGTTTAAAAGGGTTGGGGTTGGTTTGTATCAATTCCATATTACATAATAATGAGTTGAGGAGAAAGGCTCATGTCAGAAAGTAACAATAAGAAAAAGAATTTTCAAGAGTGGATGGAAGAGAGTATCTTTGCCATGTTCTTGGGGTCGGCATTAATTGTGTCAATTGCTGGAATTGTTGAAATAGTTCCATTATTTTATCTCAAAGATGCTGTGGACTACACGGAAACAACGGACAAATATGGTAATGTCAAGAATGACAGAAATCCAGAATTAGTTTGGGAGCGTACTTTTACCATGGGTAATGATGGTAAGTTAGTTTCTGATAAGAAGCTGTATAAGCAAGATAATCGTGGCAAGTGGGTATTGGCTGACTGGAAAGCTGGAGATGGGGTTAGACCTTATACTCCCTTAGAGCTTGCAGGACGAGATCTTTATATTAGAGAAGGTTGTATGCTTTGTCATTCGCAAATGATTAGACCTTTTAGAGATGAAAGAGAGCGTTATGGACATTTTTCGTTGGCTACTGAGTCAATGTATGATCACCCTATGCTTTGGGGTTCTAAACGAACAGGTCCGGATTTAGCTAGGTTAGGTGGGAAGTATTCTAATGAGTGGCACATATTGCACTTAATGAGCCCAAAAGACATGGTTCCAGAGACGGTAATGCCCGCTTATCCATGGTTGGCTGATGAGCCAGCTAATGAAGATTATTTTGGGACAGAGCGTAATATGCAGACTCGTTTATCAGTTCTTCGTACACTAGGTGTTCCTTACACAGATGAAGAAATAGAAAATGCAAATGCAGCAATTGTTGGTTATACTCAAATGGATGCTATGGTTGCTTATCTACAAGTGTTAGGTACTATGGTTAAACTTGACGATAGTAAAGTGTACAGAGAGTAACTATGAGTTCTTATTTTTCAACTGACTGGGCAAGTATGACAAGCCATGATTGGATCGGTTTTAGTATTACAGTTGGTGTTTTCTTGGGTATGGCAATAACATTTTATCTTGCCCTACGCCCAAGCAAGCGCGAAGAAATGGAAAAACAAAAATATAAAATGCTTGACGACGATTAGTTTTTAGAAAAGGAAATTAGTTGTTAGAAAGATTTAAATTATTCTGAGGAGAATAAGTTATGGCAAATCATAATCCATGGCCTGATGAAGGTAATACTGGACATATTTGGGATGAAGATCTTCGTGAGTTAGATCATCCGCCGCCACTTTGGTGGATGTTGTCTTTTTATGCAAGTATTATAATGATTGTTTTTTATTCATTATATTATCCTACGATTCCACTGACAGATTCACATACCAAAGGTCTTGCAGGTTGGACTCAGGTGGGTGAGTATCATGATGATTTTTCTATATTAACTAATTGGCGCCAAAAAAAGTTTGCTGAAGAAGAAGAAAAATTGGCGGCATATTCAGTAGCAGAAATATTGAAAGATGATGAGTTAAGAACCTATGCAGTAAAAACTTCTAAAATGCTTTTTGGAGACTATTGCGCAGGTTGTCATGGATCTGGTGGTCAAGGGAACCCTAATTTCCCAGTGCTAGCTGATGATGATTGGTTGTTTGGCGGCAAAGGAGATGCTATTGCTTACTCTATTGCTAATGGTCGTATAGGTAGTATGCCTGCAAAAGGATTGTTAGGTAACTTAACTGATGATGATATGTCTAGCTTAGCGGATTATGTTATTGCTCTTTCTGAGGGTAAGGGTGAAGATGCTTCTGTTGCCGCAGGTAAGGCTGCATATACAAAAGGTATGTGTATGGCGTGTCACGGCCCAGTAGGTAAGCCTTTTGGTCCGACTGGTGCAGCTAATCTAACGGATCAGGCTTGGCGTTTTGGTTCCTACAAAGAAGATATTATAAAAGTTATTGCCTATGGGGTTAATGTGAAAAAAGATGGTGAGTTAATTAAGCATACTAAAAATGCAGTTATGCCAGCTTTTAAAGATCGTTTACCAAATGCTGAAGTTAATGTTAAACGCCTTGCTGTGTATGTTCACGAGCTTGGTGGTGGTATGGAAAGATAGTCTTTACATATAAGGAGATAAATAAATGAATGAGTTAAATAGTGATTTTGTTCTTTGGATAACCTTAGGTGCTCTTGTATTAACAGCATTTACCTTTGTTGGTTTTGCTTTGAAAACTTTCAGTTCTATGGAAAAAGATGATGACGAAGACGAAACTAAAATTAAATAAGTTCAGTAGTTTTTGCTGATAAAAGGGCTCAAGTTGAGCCCTTTTTTGTTTTTAATGGAGCTGACATTTAATTTACTAATAGGTCGATATAAAAAACTTATAAGAAAAAGTAGTTTTTAAAAAAGTAAAATTAGTATTATTAAAATATGTGGAGGGCATATGGCAATAGATAAAGAACTATATAAAGATAATATGCAGACTGGATCAGTTTTAGATTCAATGGATATGTCTAATAAAAACTTACAAAGTATCGGTGTTGAGTTGTTGCCTGTTCATGCAGGAGGAACTGTACATGCTAAAAGGATGGGGGGGGCTTTCAGAAAGGCTAAAACCTATATAGTTTTGGCATGGTCAATATTTTTTCTATCTCCCTACCTTATGTGGGATGGTCGTCAGGCAATTCTGTTTGATTTAGCTGAGCGTAAATTTTATATACTTTGGTTAACTATATTGCCACAGGATATTTGGGTGCTGGCAATGATTCTTTTGTTTGCTTCACTTTCTCTTGCCGCTGTTACTGCTGTTGCAGGTAGAGCTTGGTGTGGATATGCATGTTTTCAAACAGTTTGGCAGGATGTGTTTACTTGGTTAGAAGAGTATTTTGAAGGTTCTCCTAATAAGAGAATGAGACAGGATGATGAGCCATGGTCATGGAAAAAAATAAAACCTAAACTTCCAAAATGGGCATCTTGGGGTTTTATTTCCTTTATGACATCTTTTACTTTTCTTGCTTTTTTTGACCCAGCACTTGACCTATGGTATAGAATGTTTTTACTTGAATGGACTTCAACAGAAACCATACTTGTACTTTCTTTAGGAGCTGCAACCTACTTTTTTGCGGGTATTTTGCGTGAGCAAACTTGTATGGGGTTTTGCCCATATGCTCGTATTCAATCTGCGATGATTGATACTGAAACGATTTTACCTGCTTACGATGTAGACAGAGGTGAACCTAGAGGGAGGGTTAAAAGAGTAAAAGAAGGTGAAGCGGCACCTGATTTAGGAGATTGTATTGATTGTAATCTATGTGTAGCAGTATGTCCTACAGGGGTTGATATTCGAAAAGGACAGCAGTTTGGTTGTATCACTTGTGGGTTATGCATTGATGCTTGTGATTCTGTTATGGATAAACTTAAAAAACCAAGGGGTCTTATTCGTTATGCTTCATTAGAAGAATTTGGAGGAAAGCATGCTCCGCCAATCTTTAAGAGACCTAGAGTTATTGTTTATATTGGTATTATGACAGTAGCAGCTAGCATTATTGTTTGGGGGTTATTTTCAATGGCTCCAATTGATCTTAAAATACTTCATGAACGAGCACCTTTGTTTGTTACTATGTCGGATGGAACTATTCAAAATAAATACTACATAAAAGTTGTAAACAAATCAGGTATGGCAATGAAAGCTTCAGTTTCAGTTGAAGGGCCAAAGACACTTACTTTTAGAATAGATAAAGTAATGAATATTAAACCTGGATCGATAGGGAATGCTACCCTGTTAGTTAAGATACCCAAAAGAGATATAACCGATACGAATATGCCAATTAAAATTCGTGTTAATGATTTGGTTGACGAGACATTGTCAGCCGATTATGTCAGTAAATTCATTTCTCCGAGGAGGCGTTGAAGGTTATTAAAGTTCGTTATGAATTGTTACAACACAAATAATATATAATAAAAGTCTCTTATAGAGGCTTTTTTAATCTAGGAAAGATAGTATGACTGACAAAAAAACAGCAGAAAACATTGATGCTCCAGATAAAACTTGGAATGTTGCCTGGAAAAACCCTTTTATTATTGGCTGGGTAGGTATTCTAATCTTGGTTGTTACAGTAAATTTCTTTATGGTAGGCATGGCAATAGTAACTTCTCCTGGATTAGTAATGGAAAATTTTTATGAGAAGGGGAAAAATTTAGGGACGGTTATTGCAAGAAGAAATCGTATGGAAAAAATTGGCTGGCAGATGGATTTAGTTATGCCAACACTTATTAGTGGACAAAACAAAACCTTACAACTTAATGTTATGGATAAAGAAGGGGTCGCTTTTGATGTTGATTCTGCTGTCTTATATTTCTTTCGTCCGTCAAATAAGAAGTATGACGGGAAGGTAGAGTTTAAAAATTATAATAAAGTTGGACAGTATCGCTCATCTATTAATTTACCATTAAAAGGCTATTATCAGATAGTTGTTGAGATTAAAAAAGGTGAAGACATGATGCAACTAGGAAAAAAAATTATGGTAAAAGAACCTGTCAAGGAGTAGTTTTTTGTCTGCTAAAATTTGTTTTCATTGCTCGCAAACTATTCTTGCTGGTGAATTAGTTTTAAAAAAAATTAAAACAGTGGAACGAAAGTTTTGTTGTCATGGTTGTGCTGGTGTTTGTGACGCTATTTATGAAGCAGGTATGCAAAGTTTTTATAAACGAACTATAGATGGCGACCAAATAACCCCTCCTCCGCCACCCAATCAAGACATTAGTTTTTTAGATTATGATGAAGTTCAATCGCAATTTGTAAAAGACTTATCACAAGTTAGAGAAATAACCTTAATTTCAGAAGCCATTCATTGTGCAGCTTGTATTTGGCTAATTGAGCATACTCTTGCCAAGGTTGATGCGGTTCAGTTAGCTAAGGTTAATTTCACCAACAAGCAGATTAAAATACGCTGGGATAATGATAGTATTAAGTTATCCGAGTTAGTTACCATCCTAAATAAAATTGGCTATGACGCTAACCCTTATGATGCTTCTGCTAGTGAAGAAGCATACCGTAAAGCTAACCGTGATTTATTATACCGCTTAGGGTTTGCAGGTTTTGCCATGATGAATGTAATGTGGTTTTCCGTTGCACTCTATGCTGGTGCGGATGAAGATATGGAGTTTAGGGGATACTTTCATTGGCTAGAGTTTCTTTTTGCCGTTGCT
Organism: uncultured Piscirickettsiaceae bacterium; assembly: GCA_964565985.1. Lineage (GTDB taxonomy): Bacteria > Pseudomonadota > Gammaproteobacteria > Thiomicrospirales > Thiomicrospiraceae > Hydrogenovibrio. Next base: position 16,544 of record CAZMHA010000017.1, read on the forward strand.
ATTATTTTGTACTCAGCTAAGCCTTTTTTTCTTGGAGCCTATAAATCTTTAAAAGCAAAAAATGTTGGAATGGATGTTTCAATATCATTGGGTATTTTAACTACTTTTTTTTATTCATTATGGGTAACTGTAGTTCCTGATCATCCTGGTAATGTTTACTTTGATACTTTAATTGACTTTGTTTTTTTACTACTCATAGGTCGTTATTTAGAAGCTATTTATAAAAACAAGGCAGTTGATTCTACTAAAAGGTTATTAGGATTACAGTCCAAAGTAGCAAGACTTAAGACTGATGAAGGTGTTGATGTTGTCCCTGTTAGGAGGTTGGTTGCAGGAGATTTAGTTGTAGTTAAGCCTGGAGATAAAATACCTGTAGATGGTAAGGTTGTTGATGGCAGAAGTAGCGTAGATGAATCGATGATGTCAGGGGAATCGGCAGAAGTTTTAAAGAAAGAAGGGTCCAAAGCTTATGCAGGAACTCATAACCTAGATGGTGTATTAACAATAGAAGTAACCGCAATTTTACAAAATACAACCCTAGGCAAAATAGTAAATATGGTTGAAGAATCTCAAGGTTCAAAAGCTCCAATTCAATGCACGGCAGAAAAAATAATGCCTTGGTTCGTATCAATAGTTTTAGTATTGGCAACTCTATCTTTTGTATATTGGGCAGTGGCAGCTGATTTTGAAACTGCAATAATAGCGGCGACATCAGTTTTAATTATAACCTGCCCTTGTGCTTTCGGTTTAGCAACGCCTATGGCAACCGCAGTGGCTTCTGGAGTGTCTGCAGCACATGGTATTTTAATTAAAAATGGTGCGGTATTAGAAACCCTTAACCAGGTTAATCATTTTGTATTTGATAAAACTGGTACGCTAACTAAGGGGCAAATGCAGTTAGTTGGTTATGAATTATTAGACAAGACAAAAGAGCAGGATACTCTTTTAGCGGTGTATGAAATAGAGATGAACTCAGAGCATAGCCTTGCCAAAGCCTTATGTAAGAGCTTAAAAAAACAAATAAAAGTAGGCTTAAAATCTAAAATAACAAACTTTCAATCCCACCCAGGGAAGGGTGTTGATGCATTGTTTTTAGGTAAAAATTATCAAATAGGTACGGCTGATTGGCTGGGTAAGTTTGGTATAAAAATACCTGAACATTTAATCAAACTAGCAGATAAAAATGCAATGTTAGCTCAAACCGCAGTTTGGTTATCAATTGATAAACAAATACACGGAGTATTCTTTTTAGCCGATGAGTTACGAGATGATGCCATAGAGTTAATTTCACGCCTGCACGAAAGAGGCAAGCGAGTAACGCTACTTAGTGGGGATAAACAACTAGTAGCTGAAGAGATGGCAAAAAAGCTCTCTATTGCTAAAAATGATGTTATTTCTGAAGTTTTACCAGAAGATAAATATAATGTAATTAAAGATTTACAATTATCTGGAGGATTGGTGGCTATGATTGGTGATGGAATTAATGATGCTCCAGCACTTGCAAGGTCAGATGTGTCATTTGCTTTAGGTTCAGGTACAGATGTTTCAATAGATAGCTCCGATATTATAATTTTAAACAACAAGTTAGTTTCTATTGATACTGCAATTGATTTGTCGGCTAGAACCTTGAAAACAATTAAACAAAATATTGCTAGTAGTATTGTTTATAATATAACCTTAGTTCCTTTAGCCATGGCAGCTGTATTAACTCCTATGATAGCGGCAATTACAATGCCTCTTAGTAGCCTATTTGTAATTGGTAATGCAGCAAGAATTAAAAGTTTCTATTCTAAAAAAGCAATAGAAGAACGCTCTAAGAGGAGAATATAATGGAAGTTGTCTATGCATTAATCCCAATGATGTTGTTTTTTGGTGTTCTAATGGTTATTGTGTTCATTTGGATGGCAAAATCAGGTCAGTTAGATGACCTGGATGGTGCCGCTAATAGCATTTTTATGGATGATGAATACGACGACGACCCTATAGAGGAAACTGAAAAAGAAACCTTAAGGAAGCCCTGAACAGCTAACATAAAATTCTGCAAGTCTTCTAGCTAGTCAATTCTAGGCATGTTTCGCAG
>CAZMHA010000018.1:0-6556 GCA_964565985.1 uncultured Piscirickettsiaceae bacterium
CCTGTGTTTTTTAAACAAGCAAAAGGTGCTTATTTAATTGATGCCGAAGACAATCAGTACATTGACTATGTAGCATCTTGGGGGCCAGCAATATTAGGACATGCTCATCCAGAAGTTATTAAAGCAGTACAACAACAAGCAGAATTAGGGCTAAGTTTTGGAGCTCCAACCGAAATAGAAACTAAAATGGCAGACAAGATTTGTGAACTAATCCCAAGCATGGACATGGTGAGAATGGTAAGTTCTGGAACCGAAGCAACCATGACTGCAATCCGCCTAGCTCGTGGCTATACAGGTAGGGATAGAATTGTAAAATTTGAAGGTTGCTACCATGGGCACTCAGATTCATTGTTAGTTAAAGCAGGGTCTGGAGCCTTAACCCTTGGCATACCGTCTTCACACGGAATACCTAAAGCACTAGCAGAACTAACCATAACCCTAACTCATAATGATGCCAAACAGGTCAAACAAATATTTGCAAAAATAGGCAAAGAAATAGCCTGCATAATTGTTGAACCTATCGCTGGCAATATGAACTGCATTCCACCAGAAGAAGGGTTTTTAGAAACTCTACGACAAGTATGTGATGACAATGGAACTGTACTAATTTTTGATGAAGTAATGTGTGGTTTTCGTGCAGGATTAACTGGAGCACAAGGCCGTTATAAAGTTACCCCAGACCTAACAACCTTTGGCAAGGTTATTGGAGGAGGCATGCCTGTTGGCTCATTCGGTGGTAAAAAAGCAATAATGCAGCACATTGCACCCTTAGGGCCAGTTTATCAAGCAGGAACTCTTTCTGGCAATCCTATTGCAATGGCAGCAGGTCTAAAAACTCTAGAACTAATTAGTAAAACTGGTTTTTATGATGAACTAGAAGCCAAAGCCAACAAACTCTTAGCGGGTTTACAACAAGCAGCCGATGAAGCATCTATTGACTTCACCACAAATCAAGTAGGAGCTATGTTTGGGTTCTTTTTTAACTCGCAAAAAAACATTAGTCGTTTTGAGCAGGTTAACCAAGGCAATATGGAACAATTCAAAAAGTTCTACCATGGCATGCTTAATGAAGGAATTTACCTAGCTCCTTCCGCATTTGAAGCAGGGTTTATGTCCCTAGCACATACTGATGAAGATATTGAAAACACCATTAAAAGCCCCAAAAAAATTTAAAAAAACCTATAGCCCCAACCCCTCCCCCCCCCCTTTTTGGGGGGGGGGGGGGTAAAAACCGATTAAAAAAGGAAAATGTATGCAATTATCTATATTTAAAACAGCTCTTTTTATCCTGTTATTCTCACCTGTTATTGTATCTGCACAAACAGTAACCTTAATCGTAACTGGCATTACTGAACTAGAAGGTAAAATAATTGCCGGTATCTACTCACCAGAAAACGATTTTCCTGTACGAGGTAAATCCATGCAAAAAAGAGTTGTAGAAGCTAATGCCAAACAAATAACCATTACCTTCACCAACATTGCCAATGGCAACTATGCAATCGCCGTATTCCATGATAAAGATAATAATAGCGAAATGAACAAAAACTTCATAGGCATTCCGCAAGAAAAATTTGGCTTCTCTAATAAATCCTTACCTGGAGCATTTTCTCCACCTGATTTTGCTGAAGCTAAATTTAAAGTTGCAGGAAACACTAAACATAATATAAAAATAATTGAATGGTAGTAACTTTTACTAGTGCTGAGTTATAAAAACTTTAACGGCAAAAGGTCTTGCTTAAATATAATAAAAAGTTAATATACCCCTTTGTAATTTTAATTAAGGATATAAAATGTCACCTCTAATCAAAAAAAGTTTTCTACTAGCATCAATAACTGCTATTTCTTTAAATGCTAGCTTAGCTACAGCACATTCTGACCAAGCAGATGGCTTAAATGTAATGGTTACTTCTGCCAATACACAGACACAATTAATGGCAATGGTCTTGTCATTACAAACTATAAAAAAACATAAAAAAAGCATAAACATGGTGCTATGTGGTCCAGCAGGTAAATTAGCATTAAAAGATACAGTTACCACAAAGCTAAAACCACAAAATGTTTCACCTACTATGTTACTTAATAAAATTATTAAACTAGGTGCTACAGTAAAAGTTTGTCCACTTTACTTACCAAACGCCAACAAATCTAAAACTGATTTAATCGGCGGTATTACTGTTGCAAAACCTCCGATGATTGCTGGTAAGTTACTTAATAAAAAGTATAAAAACCTAAGTTATTAATAACCTATTAAAGGTAAAGGTTAAAATAAATTAAGAAAGAACTATGTATAAAATTTATGCCACACTATTTGCCTTTTTATTTTCAACGCTTAGTTATGCAGACATTGATAGAAAAGGCAAAATGTATGGCTATTTTGGTTGGAACAACATTGACTTTGAAACTTCTGAAATCCATTTCAAAGGCAAAGACCATAACTTTACCCTACACAATGTAACTGCGTCAGATGCTCAGGTACCAGTTAATGCTAACAAAATAGCAACTAGATACCTAAACCCTGCTTCACTTACAATTCCACAGTATAACTTTAGAATTGGTTATTTCTTAACCAATAACTTTGCCCTATCTGTTGGTTGGGATCATATGAAATATATTATGGACCAAAACCAAACCGTAAAAATGACTGGTTATATCAATGCATCTAGTAGCCATGATTTTTCTGGTACAGTTAACAACAAGACACTTTCTACGGACTTTCTAGCCTACGAACATTCAGATGGTTTTAATACCCTGACCCTTGAAGGAGAATCTTACTACTCAGTTTGGACACCAAAAAAAGGCTTTGATTTATCTCTAATAGCTGGTGGTGGTGCAGGGCTAGTAATACCTAAAAGTAATGTAAGTGTACTTGGTCAAGAAAGGAATGATGAATGGCATCTTGCAGGCGTTTCTGCCAATTTTAAACTTGGCGCAGAAATGACCGTTTGGAATGACTTCTTTGTTAGAGCAATGCTAAAACAAGGCCATGCTAACATGTATGATGTCCTTACTACTAGCGATGGAGACAAGGCTACCCAAAAAATAACCTACACAGAATACTAGCAATTTATAATTAATTTTTTAAAAAAAAACCCCCCCCCCCCTCCCCCCCGGGGGGGGGGGGGGGGGTAAAAAACGGCACAAGATGAGCGAATTTAATACAAAAACCATAATCACCCTATTTAATGACCGTTTTATCCCTCTACACAATACTAAACTAGTTTGCGGTGAAGATGAGCCTATTTACCTCCCTGCCGACAAACAACACCCCCACCATAGAATAATCTTTGCCCATGGCTTTTTTGCCTCTGCTTTGCATGAAATTTCACACTGGTGTATTGCTGGTAAAAAACGCCGAGAACTAGAAGATTTTGGCTATTGGTATCAACCTGATGGACGAAGCCAAGAAGTACAAAATAAATTTGAAGAAGCAGAAATAAAACCTCAAGCACTAGAATGGATTTTTTCTATTTCTGCAGGTTTTAAATTTAATTTTAGTGCTGACAATTTAGGCTCAGAAATAAGTTCTTCCAAGCAATTTGAACAAAACATTCTCCACCAAGTTGAACAATACTTAAGTAAAGGTATGCCAAAGGATGCTAAAATTTGGTCGGAATTACTTATTCAACACTATCGACCAAACCACTATATAAACCTTAACGAATTTATAATGGAACAATAATATGTCATCAAAAGTTTACTGCATCGCCCAATTTAAACCTAAGCTAGGTAAAGAAAATGAACTGTTTAAAATATTACAAAGCTTAGAACCTAATACATTAAGAGAAGATGGCTGTATTCAATATCGAGTAACCAAACAAATAAAAAGTCCATTTGCCGAGGGTAAAAGTATGCCAATTGTTTTTAATGAAATTTGGCAAGATATGGCTGCGTTTGAAAAGCATTGTCAACGAGATGAAATAGTAAGCTTCTTCCAAACTTACTGCCTAGCCGAGAATGGACTGGCAGAGGATTGGAATGTAACTGTTTATAGTGATGATGGTTAATTATCCTTATTTGTAATCCTCTTTACGATGCTTAACCCTAATAATTGTTATGATTAATTGTGCGTCAACAATATCATAAATCACTCGATAGTCGCTGATTCTTAATTGATAAAAAGGAGATAAATCTCCTACAAGCTTCTTTCCTGAATATGGGTTTTTAACCAATTTAGTTTTAATGACTTTTAAAATTTTCTTTTGCCAGTAGCAGTCTATCTTTTTAAAATCTTTGATTACCTTATCATCAAAAACTAGCTTATAGGTCAAGTGCTTTTTCCAACTCTGCCAATGAAATCAAATTACGCTTATCATCTTTAGCTCGTAACTGTGCATCGTAATAATCTTGCATATCTTCCATATAGTTTTTTAATGCTTCTTTTACAAAAAAACTTTTAGGGCGTTGTGTTTCGCTAGCTATATTTTCTAAAAACTTTTCTGTTTTCACATCCAATCTTACTGATAACATAATCTATTCCCTTTATGCACTACATGTCATACATGTATTATATGCTAAAAATAACCTATTACTCTTTGTTCTTAGGTTTTTTTGGATTACGGGGAACTACTAACCAAGCAATCACGCCCATAATTACTATAAACAACCCTAGCTCAATAAAAACTATCCACATAATTTATAAAGACTTTAATTCTGTAATAAGTTTTTGGTGCAAGCCTCCAAAACTGCCGTTTGACATAATTACGACTGTGTCTTCTGATTGTAGGTCGGCTACCAATTGCTTTTGCAATTCATCATAGCTTGATGCTACATTTACTTGTTGCTCAAAACTATCTGTATTTAATTTCCAGTTCCAATTTGGGTCTATGAAGGCATAAACCAAATCGGCATTAGCAAAAGATTCTGGCAATGTTTGTTGGTGGATACCCATACGCATAGTGTTAGAGCGGGGTTCAAATACTGCAACTAAACGACCCTTGCCTTGCATTTGTTTTTTAGCACCATCAAGAGTTGTTTTAATTGCGGTTGGATGATGAGCAAAATCATCATATATTTTTATATTATTTATTGTTGCTAACAAGCTCATTCGCCTTTGTACGCCTTTAAATTTGGAAAGTCCTGCTACCGCAACCTCTACACTTACTCCGCAGTGTTGGGCGGCGGCAATAGCACTAAGTGCATTGCGAACTGAATGCTCACCTGTCATGTTCCAGTTTACCTCTCCCCTATTTTTACCTTGAAAAGACACACTAAAAGCTGAACCATCTTCATTTTTTAGGCAGTATGTCCAGTCATTTTGTAGACTTTTCCCGTGTTGCTCAACTGGCGTCCAGCATCCTTGTTTAATAACTTCTTGTAAATTTTCATCTTCTGCTGGCAAAATAATCATCCCATTACCAGGCACAATCCTAACCAAATGATGAAATTGTTTTTGGATTGCTGCTAGGTCATCAAAAATATCTGCATGGTCAAATTCTAAATTATTAAGTACACAGGTACGCGGTCTATAATGCACAAACTTAGAGCGTTTATCAAAAAATGCAGTGTCATATTCATCTGCCTCCACTACAAAAAATGGTGACGCTCCTAAACGAGCAGATACACCAAAATTATCAGGCACTCCACCAATTAAAAATCCAGGGTTTAAATCTGCATATTCTAATATCCAAGCGACCATAGACGAGGTGGTTGTTTTGCCATGCGTTCCTGCTACTGCGACAACCCAGCGGTCTTTTAAAATATTTTCTGCTAACCATTGCGGCCCTGATATATAAGACTGGTGTGCATTTAAAGTATCTTCTACGGCATCATGTCCCCTACTTAAGGAATTTCCTATGACTACTGTATCTATGCCTTTATTTATAAAACTTTCACCATAGGCAGTTACTTCAATTCCTGCTTGTTCTAGCTGGGTACTCATCGGTGGATAAATTGCCTTATCTGCTCCTGTAACAGCTACTCCCATAGCTTTTGCTAGCTGAGCAATACCGCCCATAAAAGTACCTGCGATACCTAGGATATGAATTTTTTCTGTTGGCATACTTTGTTCCTGACTTAAATGGAGACTTTATGTAAAAGCCTCGTAATAATTTAATTTCATATTTTATACGCCTTGAGCTATATTTTTTGGATATTTAGCCATTTTTCCTTTAAACTTTGCAGATGCCTTATAAATATATAGAAACATCCGAAACTCTTAGCGATTTTTGCTTACAAATTACTAAATCTTGTCAATGGTTTGCTATTGATACAGAATTTATGCGTACCGACACTTTTTATGCGCAATTAAGCCTTATTCAAATCTACACAAATAGCGGCACTGGTGCCATTATTGACCCTCTTGCGATAGATGATTTACGTTCGCTATGGGATTTATTAGCTAACCCACAAGTTTTAAAAGTTTTTCATTCTGCTCGTCAAGATATCGAAATACTATATCAACAGGCAGGAGTAATGCCTGCCTCAATTTTTGATACGCAAATTGCGGCATTATTTTTAGGCCATGGTGATTTAGCAGGTTTAGCAAGAATATTAAAAGCTGAATTAAATATAGAAATAGCCAAAGACAAAAGTAGAACCAACTGGAATCAACGCCCTC
>CAZMHA010000018.1:6566-18472 GCA_964565985.1 uncultured Piscirickettsiaceae bacterium
CTATGCAATTAATGATGTTAAGTTTTTGGCGCCCTTGTATGAGAGAATAATTTCTAAACTATCTCAAGACCAGCAACTTGCTTTAAAAGAGGATTTTGCCGATTTTTTAAATCCTCAACTTTACGATGACAACCCACTTAGGACAAAAGAAAGGATAAAAAAAGCCAATCAACTTGCTCCTAAAAACCATGCTATTAGTAATGCTTTGGCAATATGGCGAGAAAATTATGCCATGGAAAATAATAAACCAAGAAAGTGGACTATTGCTGATGACTGTATTCTAGCCATTGCCAAACGACCCCCTCAAACCGTGGAGGCTCTATATAAAGTACCCAATATTAAATCTTCTAGCGTAAAACAATTTGGGGAACAGTGGATTACAGAAATTGATAAGGTTTTTGCCATGCCAGAAAGCTGGCCAATCAAGCAAACCATAGCGTTTGATCCAAATCCACAAGAAACCGTATTTATACTAGTTGCGCAGGCAATTAGCCAACAGCTATCTATTGATTATGGTTTAAATGTCAATAACATAATAAATAAACAATATATTTTAGATATTATTAGAAACCCTAACAACAAACAGCAAACAGGTTGGCGACATCTACTAATGGAACAACCTTTACAGGCATTATTAGCTACACAATCTAGGCTAATAGTAAAAGGTAAATTGGAATTGGTTCATGTCAAATAATGTCCTTTATGCACAAGCTGGCGGGGTAACTTCGGTAATAAATGTTAGTGCTTATGGCGTATTTAAAACCATAAAAAAACATCCTAAAATATTTGGAAAAACCTATGCCGCTCTAAATGGAATTGCAGGGGTGCTAGAAGAAAACTTAATAGATATAGACCTAGTTAGCGATGATGATTTAGAAAAACTAAAACACCTTCCTGGTGCAGTGTTTGAATCTTGCCGATTTGACTTAGATAGTCTTGAAAAAAACCCTATTCAGTACCAAAGGGTTTTAGAAGTTTTTAAAACCTACAATATCGGTTATTTTTTCTACAATGGTGGCAATGGTTCAATGATAACCGCTAAAAAAGTAGCCGACTACTGCTGCCAACAAGGCCATAAAGTTATTTGTGTTGGAGTTGCCAAAACTATCGACAATGATTTAGCCATATCCCATTGTAGCCCTGGCTTTGGTAGTGCCGCCAAATACATAGCTACCTCCCTTGCCCAAGCTAGTATAGATATCCAATCCATGTATAAAACCTCAAGTAAATTTTTGGTAATGGAAACCATGGGTAGAGACACTGGTTGGTTAGCATTAGCAGGGGGGCTTGTTAAACATTTTCTACCAAATATACCGCTTATGGTATTACCTGCGGAAGCAACCTTTAAACAAGCAAACTTTTTAACCAAGGTTAAGCAACTTATTGCGGAAAAAGGCTACTGTGTTTGTGTAGTTTCTGAAGGTATTAAAGATGAACAGAGCAACTACATCAGCTTTAAAAACATTGAATATACTGAAGAAAAAAACTACTACCAACTAGGTGGAACAGGCAGCAACCTTGCCAAACTAGTTACGGATAAGCTACAAGTAAAAGCCCATGCAATAACCCCTGATTACCTACAACGCTCCGCAACCCACCTAGTTTCACAAGTAGATTGGCAAATGGCATATGAAGCTGGTGAGGCAAGCGTTATTTCATCTATGAACAAGGGTCATGGCACACTGCCAGTTATCGAAGTCACGAGCACTTCCCCCTTTAAGTGGCAGTTTAAAAATGTCGATCTAGTTACCGTAGCAAATATGGACAAGACAGTTCCTGATAATTTTATCGACAGTATAAATTACACTATAACCCAGCCCGCAATCGACTATTTATTACCGCTTATTCAAGGAGAGGTAAATGTTGACTATTGCGAAGGAATTCCAATTTTTATCCCCCCCCCCCTCAAAAAGGTTAAACAAAAACTATGCCCCTTTAAGCTACTTTAAAGAATACAATACCCCAACATTTGATTTAATAGGAAATTTATATTATGGAAAACTTTGACATTACCAGCTTTATTACTATCTATGTTCAGCCATGGTTGACTAATATTATTATTGCTATTGCAATATTTATTATTGGTAAATGGGTCGTAAAAATTGTTATTAACCTGCTAGCAAAAACTCTTGCTAGAACTAAAACAGATAAAATTTTAGCCGATTTTATTCTTTCTATTACCCGAACTTTTATGATGTTTATGGTAATAATTGCGGCACTAAGCCAGCTAGGCGTTGATACGACTTCCTTTATTGCCATAATAGGTGCAGCAGGACTAGCAATAGGTTTAGCTTTACAAGACTCATTACAAAATTTTGCGGCGGGAGTAATGATAGTTATATTCAAACCCTTCAAAACAGGAGACTTTATTGAGGCTGCGGGAGTAGTAGGAACGGTTGAAGAAGTAGGTATTTTTACCTCAAATTTAAAAACAGGGGATAACAAACTTATTATCGTACCAAATGGGCAAATATTAAATAGCCCGATTACCAACTACTCTGCAAAACCCACCCGTCGTGTCGACATGGTATTTGGCATAGGCTATGATGATGATTTAAAACAAGCAAAAACAATCCTTGAAAAACTTGTTGCTGAAGATACAAGAGTACTAGCAGAACCTGCAAGTACAGTAGCAATATCTGAACTTGCAGATTCCAGTGTTAATTTTATTGTCAGACCTTGGGTAAAAGCTGATGATTACTGGGCAGTCATGTGGGATATGAATGAAAAAGTAAAACTTGCTTTTGATAAAGCCGACATTTCTATTCCTTACCCTCAAATGGACATTAACCTTACGGAACAAAAACAATGAAACTAAAAAAAATTATCCTTGCTAGTATTATTACTCTAGCTACATCAAATTATGCAATTGCAGAAACTGGATTTACAGGTTCAGGAGAATCTGCACTTACAAATACCACAGGTAACGCAGAAAAAGAAAGCCTTTATGCCGCATTAAAACTTGGCTATGAACAAAAAAGTTACCAAATAAAAGGGCTTATTGAAGCGAACAATGACAAACAAAACGATATTCGTACCAAAGAACGATATGTAATAGACATACAAGCAGACAGAAAGTTTAGTAGCTTAGATGGGCTTTATTCCTTTGCACAAGCTAGGTTAGAAAATGACCGTTTTGTACAGATAGATACAGACCGTTATTTTTTACTAGGTATGGGCTATAATTTTTTAAAAGGCCAAGATAAAAAACTTATAGTTGAAACTGGTTTAGGTGTGCAACAGGTTGATTATTACTATACCCCAGGAGGAGCTGAAGATTTTAGCCAAACAACTTTAAAAGTAGCTTTAGATTTTGAATACCCAATTAATGAAACCGTTAAATTTATTCAAAATGCAACCGAATACTATGGTGATGACCAGTCTAAATTTGAAAGCAACTCTGCTATCAGTGTAAAAATGGCAGAATCATTAAACCTAAATGTAACCTATAAATACAGAAAGAACGAAAACCCTGCTGAAGGTAAAAAGAAAGAAGATGGAGAGCTAGTTATAGGATTTATCTACGGATTTTAAATAATAGGCTACTAATTAACTAACTTGAACTTGCTATATTACAAGTTAGTTATTAACTTTTTCACTCAATAATCTATTTATTTTATTTTTAGAAGTTGCACTATCCCAATCATAGCCACCAAATACCGCAAACCTTATTTTTCCATCCTTATCAATTAAATAAGTACTAGGGTAAGCAAAAACCTTCCAATCCTTAACTGCCAAACCATTAGCGTCCAATAAAATAGGGAAATTTACCCCATTAGTTTCTAAAAACTTGGTCACTTTTGCTTTATTTTCTGCTAAGTTTACTGCTAAGATTTCAAATTTTTGCTCTTTAAAATGTTTTTTTAAACGCACCATTGACGGTATTTCATGCACACAAGGAGGGCACCAACTTGCCCAAAAATTTAATAAGACAACCTTACCCATATAGTCTTGTAAATTATGCATTATGCCTTGCATATCTTCTAATTTAATTGGTAAATTTTGCTCACCAGTGTAATTAGCTATACCTAGGTCTACTTTTTCTGCCGTCTTATTTTCTAACAAAGGCTTTGTAACTTTTCTTGCCATTCTATTTTCTGCTAAATAAGGTAATAATCTCTGCATTGCAACAATTACATCACTAGCAAGATTTATAGTATTTTCTTTTTCAACCTCTAAAGCATCTGGTCTAAAATAATATCTGTCTCTAACTTGTTCTTTTAACTGCACAAAAACACTAGAGCCAGACTTTTGCAATAAATACTTTAGCTTACCAAGTTGCCACTTCCAAGGAGACAACTCTGCTTGCAGAATATACACCGGCATATTCAGCAACGAAGTAGCCTGCCAATATATAGCTTTTTCGCCAACCTTGGGGGTTTTAACATATAGATTAGGGTTTAAAAGAATTAGCCCTATATTAGAAACTGCTGAAGACTGGATAGAGACTAAGGCTTTAATAACATTAGCAGAACTTAAGTTTGAAGTTAGAACAAACAAAGGGATATTTGGTGTTTTATTTTTAAGCTGATTAATTAAATTAACGACATCTTGTAGAGGAACTTTATTTAAACTGCTCGCAATGCTAGGTAAAAAATAACTAGCAAACATATCGGGAATAACTACTGAAACACCCTGTTTCGCTAGTTTTTTTGCAATCTTTATTTCTTCAGGAAGCACCCCATATTCAGATGGAAACCATACTAGCTGTGCAACAGGAAATTCGGCATTATATTGTTGAATAACCAGGTCGGTATTTATTTTAATTGGTTTAGACTGAGCTAAGGGTACAAAAAACATTAAGAATAGTAAAAACCAAGCTTTCATAGTTTGGCCTGTATATGAATATCAAAAATTTATTTTAAACGATAAATATAAGAAGAATGAAGTAGAAACAAGAAAATGGCGGTGACGGAGAGATTCGAACTCTCGATGAGGCTATAAACCCCATACTCCCTTAGCAGGGGAGCGCCTTCAGCCGCTCGGCCACGTCACCTAATAGATTATCAAAACCTGCTAAAAAAAATAAATCCTCAAGCAATATTGATTTGATGGCGCGTATATTACCGTTATTTATCAGTGTTGTAAATAGACAATGCCTATTAAAGGACTATTTATCTAATTCAAATGCCTTATGTAATTTTTGTACTGCAGTATCTAATTGTTCTTCATTAATAACTACCGATATTTTAATTTCTGTAGTACCTATCATCTGAATATTTATTTGATTATCTGCTAACACCTTAAACATATTACTGGCAATTCCAGAATGAGATTTCATACCTATCCCAACCAAAGATAGCTTTACGATAGAGTCATCACTTTGTGTTTCCCTAGCATTTAATTTATCTGCGGTTGCTTTTAAAATTTCTTTCGCCTGATTTAAGTCTGAACGAGAGATTGTAAAGGTAAAATCTGTCGTGCCATCATGTCCTTGGTTTTGGATTATCATGTCAATTTCAATATTTGCATCAGAAATAGGCCCTATTATTTGAAAAGCTACTCCAGGTTCATCTGGTACGCCCAAAATCATTAATTTTGCTTCATCGCGACTAAAAGCGATACCCGAAATAAGTGGCTTTTCCATATCTAATTCCTCAAAATCTTGTTCTGATATTAATAGTGTACCGCCACCATCTTGCATAGAAGAAAGCACTCTTAAAGGCACTTTATACTTACTAGCAAACTCTACTGAGCGGCTTTGTAATACTTTGGTTCCCAAACTTGCCATTTCTAGCATTTCATCATAGGTGATTACATCTAATCTTTTCGCCTCAGGAACTACTCGTGGATCAGTAGTATAAACCCCGTCTACATCTGTATATATTTGGCACTCATCAGCATTCAAGGCGGCAGCTAAGGCGACCGCAGTAGTATCAGACCCCCCTCTACCTAAGGTGGTAACATTTCCCTCTTCAGAAATTCCCTGAAAACCTGCTACAACTATAATCCTGCCTTGTTCAAGTTGTTCGGTTAATTTTTTTGTATTTATGTCTTCTATTCTGGCTTTTGCATGAACATTATTCGTGGTTATTGGTACTTGCCAACCCGAGTAAGAAATCGCATCATATCCCAAATCTTGCAACGCCATACTTAGTAAAGAAATAGTTACCTGCTCGCCAGTGGTCAACAACACATCCATTTCACGGCTAGTTGGTTGTTTGGCGATAATATTAGCCATTGTAGTCAAACGGTTTGTTTCGCCACTCATTGCGGAAACTGCAACCACCACTTGATGACCTTCATCAACAAACTTGGCAATTTTGTTAGCTACACTTTGAATTCTTTCAACATTACCAACAGAAGTTCCACCATATTTTTGCACAATCAAGGCCATGCTATTTACTCTCCGCCCAATTTTGTACAGAAGCTAAGGCTTCAGCAAGTTTACTTGGGTCTTTACCGCCTGCTTGTGCCATATCTGGACGCCCCCCCCCCTTACCACCAACTTGTTGAGCAACATGATTAACCAACTCACCTGCTTTAAAAGTACCAGTTATTGACTTAGAAACCCCTGCAACTAAAGTAACCTTATCACCATCAACCGCCGCTAAAACAATAACGGCGGGATCTAGTTTATTTTTTAACTTATCTAAAGTTTCTCGCAGCGTATTAGTATCTGCACCTTCTAGCATTGCCGCTAGCACATTCGCCTCGCCTACTTTAACCGCTAAGTTTGCCAACTCATCTCCTTGTGAAGATGCCATTTTGCCTTGTAATTGTTTAAGTTGCTTATCTGTATTTTTTTGTTCTGCAACTAGCTGTTCTATCTTAGTTTGCACCTGCTTAATATCAGATTTAACCAAACTAGCGATGTCATTTAAAGTTGCATCCGCTTGATAAATAGCTTGCCAAGCACCTAAGCCAGTTACCGCTTCAATACGACGCACTCCAGAAGCTATACCTGTTTCAGCTTGAATACGAAAAGGGCCTATTTCACCGGTATGATTAACATGAGTTCCACCACATAGCTCAATAGAGAATGCTCCCATGTCCACAACACGAACTAGGTCGCCATATTTTTCACCAAACAAAGCCATTGCACCTTTGTTTTTAGCACTATCTATACCCATTTCTTCAGTGGAAACGACGGTATTTTGCATTATATTTAGGTTTACTAACTTCTCAATTTCTAATAATTGTGTATCATTAATCGGTTCAAAATGAGCAAAGTCAAAACGAAGTCTATTAGCATTAACCAAAGAACCTTTTTGCTGAACATGAGTTCCTAAAACTTCTCGTAAAGCGGCGTGTAATAGATGTGTTGCTGAATGATTTTTTTCAGAAGCTCGCCGTTCCTCAACATTTACCTGAGCGTTAATTGACTGCCCAGCCTTAATGGTTCCTGCAGTAACCTTTCCATGGTGTAAAAAGGTTTTAACCTGCTTTTGGCTATCTGCAACATGAAAGCTATTCATGCCCTCAGTCAAACTACCAGTATCACCAACCTGACCACCAGATTCTGCATAAAAAGGAGTTTGGTTTAAAATAATTGTAGCTATTGAACCCTCTGAAACCTGATCAACACTTTTGCTATCAACAAAAATTGCCATAACTTTTGCCTCGGCATCATCATGGTCATAACCTACAAATTCAGTTTCTTCAGCATAGCTAACTTTTTGAGCTTGGCTACCAAAATTACTGGCCGACCTTGCTCTTTCTCTTTGGGCTTCCATTTCTTTTTCAAAACCAGCTTCATCAACGCTTAAACCCCTTTCACGGGCAACATCAGCAGTTAAATCTAGTGGAAAACCATAGGTATCATAAAGTTTAAAAGCCGTTTTTCCAGAAATAACCTTATCAGATAAATCGGCAATATCTTCTTCTAAAATTTTCATGCCCTTTTCAAGAGTTTCCGCAAAACGGTGTTCTTCCTGCTTTAAAACTCGTTGTACATTAGCTTTTTCTGCAGCTAATTCTGGATAGGCTTCACCCATCTGTTCAACCAATACTGGCACAAGCTCATTAAAAAACAAATCTACCTTGCCTAGTTTATAGCCATGGCGAATTGCCCTACGGATAATGCGTCTTAACACATAACCTCGCCCTTCATTTGCAGGCAAAACACCATCCACAATAATAAAAGCACAAGAACGAATATGATCCGCAATAACCCGTAAAGAGTTATTTGTTAAATCCTTTTCACCAGTAAGTGCAGAAACCTTTTTAATAATTGCCTGAAATAAATCAATATCATAATTGTTATGCACATTTTGTAAGATAGCCGCCAAGCGTTCTAAACCCATTCCAGTATCTACCGAAGGTTTTGGTAAAGGGGTTAAAGTACCATCAGCAGAACGATCGAACTGCATAAATACTAGGTTCCAAATCTCAATATACCTATCACCATCTTCATCTGCACTACCTGGAGGACCACCAGCTATATCTTCACCATGGTCAAAAAATATTTCTGAACAAGGCCCACAAGGGCCAGTATCACCCATTGACCAAAAATTATCTTTTGCACCACAGCGAGAAAATCTATCAGGGCTAATTCCCATTTCTTGCAACCAAAAATCTTCTGTTTCTTTATCTTCTTCATACACAGTAACCCACAGTTTGTCTGCAGGAAGATTAAGCTCTTCAGTTAAAAACTGCCAGGCATACTTAATAGCATCTTGTTTAAAATAATCACCAAAACTAAAATTGCCGAGCATTTCAAAAAAAGTATGGTGGCGAGCGGTATAACCCACATTCTCAAGATCATTATGTTTTCCACCCGCACGGATACATCGCTGCACGCTTACTGCACGATTATATTTTCTTTTTTCCTGCCCCAAAAAAGTCTCTTTAAACTGAACCATACCCGCATTGGTAAACAATAGCGTTGGGTCGTTAGCAGGAACTACTGGGCTGGTATGTACCGCGGTATGGCCTTGCTTTTCAAAAAAGTCAAAAAATGCTTTTCTGAGTGCTGCACTGGTCATGTTTTCTTATTCCTAATGTCAATTTTTTTAAATTTAATAGAGCCTTTTAAAATTATTTAAAAGACTTCCAAATCTGTTCTTGGCTAAATCCACGCGATTGTAAAAAGCGCATTTTTTTTGCCCTATCCTTAGCGGTGCTTGATTTATAATCCTCACCATATTTTCTGGTTAAAACTTCTTGAGCTAGTTCAAGCCAATGCTCTTCACCAACATCCAAATAAGCTAGGATTAAATCCTCCCTATCTGTTTTTGTTTGCAAAGACTGTTTTATTTTATAAAAGCCTTGGCCCTTTACAAATGCATTTCTTACATAACTCTCAATATATCGCTCATCAGACAAGGTATTGTTTTGTTGGCACTTTAAAACAACAAAATCCACCAAAAAGGGTAGATTTTCTAAGTCAAGATGTGCAAGTTTTTGTTGCAACTTTTGGGTAAGTTCTTTGGAGCCATGCTCTCGCATCGCCAACAGATAAATTGCCCGCCCTTCAATAGACTTTAATGCATCAAGTTCAGATGCACTAAATTCTTGCAAAGTTACTCCGCATCTTCAGAAGCTACTTTATCTGTCGAAGGCAATAATTTATCTTTAATTTGTACCTGCAAATCTTCATAAATATCAGGGTTTTCTTGCAAGAATTTACGAACATTATCCTTACCTTGACCAACTTTTTTGCCTTGATAACTATACCAAGAGCCTGATTTTTCGATTAGGTTTTCTTTCACCCCTAAATCAATAACCTCACCCTCACGAGAAATGCCCTGACCATATAAAATATCAAATATAACCTGCTTAAATGGAGGGGAAACTTTGTTTTTTACGACCTTAACACGGGTTTCATTACCAATAACTTCATCACCTTTTTTAATAGCACCAATTCGGCGAATATCCAAACGCACCGAGGCATAAAACTTTAACGCATTACCACCAGTAGTTGTTTCTGGGTTACCAAACATAACCCCAATTTTCATGCGCAACTGGTTAATGAAAATAACCAAAGTGTTAGTGCGCTTAATATTTGCTGTTAACTTACGCAAAGCCTGCGACATTAAACGAGCTTGCAAGCCCATATGAGAGTCACCCATATCGCCTTCAATTTCTGCCTTAGGAGTCAAGGCTGCAACCGAATCTATTACCACCACATCAACTGCACCAGAGCGCACCAAAGAATCGGCAATTTCTAATGCCTGCTCACCTGTATCTGGCTGAGAAACAATTAAATTGTCCACATCAACACCAAGCTTCCCTGCATAAACAGGATCAAGAGCGTGCTCTGCATCAATAAATGCAGCGGTACCGCCAATTTTTTGCATTTCTGCAATTACATGTAAAGTTAAAGTAGTTTTACCAGAAGATTCAGGTCCGTAAATTTCTACAACGCGGCCACGAGGCAAACCACCTATGCCTAAAGCAACATCTAAACCTAATGAACCCGTAGATACTGATTGAATGTCATTAGAAACGGACTTGTCTCCCATCCGCATAATTGAACCTTTGCCAAACTGTTTCTCAATTTGACCCAAGGCAGCATCTAGTGCTTTTTTCTTATTCTCATCCATTAAAACATTCCCTATATTCATTAAATTTTATTCAGTGGATTATCCCATAAATTACAGCTTAAATTTAATAATTTATACTGAAAATCAATTAAGTTTTTTATAAAAAACAAATTTAAGAAAGCAAGCCTTTAACTGACTTAAGCAAGCCCTGAATAACTAGAAAATACTCAACTAAAATTACGCATGAGTAGGGGGGGGGGGGGGGGAAAATTGGTGGGCAACCCTTATTTTTTTTTTTTAAAGGAAAATACCCAAATACAAACTATTACAAATTTAAACCAATTAAATGGCTTATACCAAATGGTTCGTCCAGTATCCATGCTGCTATTGCTATAGTAAATACAGGGCCAAGCATACCGACAACACTGGTTTGAGCACCACCAATTTTATGAATTGCTTCAGCTATCATAAAACTAGGCAAAACCGTACTTATTATTGCTAACAAAAATACCCATAACCATGCTTCTGCAGATATATCTATTGCACTAATATCAAAAAATATAAAGTAGTAAATTAGTACAAATACGCTAGAAATACTCATAGCCAAGCTGGTAAACCATAGGCTAGTTATTTCACCAATAATCTTTTTGCTAACTAGTACATATATTGAAAAACTAAGCGCGGCAAACATAACAAATAAAGTCCCCCACACCGTTTGTTCGCCAGAAAACTGTAATTCTTCATTAAAAACTATCCATAAGCCAAAATAAGAAATAAGGATGGACAACACTACTTTTAAGGTTAGTGGAGTTTTAAAAAAAATTGCACCTAGCACCGCCACCCAAATCGGGTAGGTAAATAGGGTTAGCCTTTCTAATTGTGCCGTTATATACTCAAGCCCTTTTAAATCCAACCATGACGATAAAAAGTAACCAATAAACCCTAGTAAAACTATTATTGGCAGATTCTGATATATTTTTCTTTTAGCAATCGGCTTATTTTTGCTTAACCAAAAGATTATCGCAAGATAAATAGGTAAAGAAATAGCCATTCGTAGCATCAACACACTATCCGCATTTAACCCCTCAGCATAAGCTAGTTTAATAAAGATAGACTTTAAAGCGAACAATCCTGTTCCAGCAGTCGCCAAAAAAACACCGATGCGAAATGATTTATTTTGTAAGTTCAACATGGTTAATAAATCATACAGTAATTAATAATTTTATAATTCTATCACTAACAGAGCTTTGCAAAAGCTCATTAAAGTTTACTTTTAATCATACCGATAAAATTCTTGTGTTCGGTGATTTAATTCATCAAAAATGGTCAATTTTACAAAAAATATTTGACCGCCTAGAAGAGCTAATAGCAAAACAACTAGCTAGCCGAAAAGCTATGCAAGAAAAAATATCAGAAAAACACAAGCTAGGGATAGATCAACCTGAACAATACATACCTTATATTTTGGTTTTTAAGGGG
>CAZMHA010000019.1:0-18156 GCA_964565985.1 uncultured Piscirickettsiaceae bacterium
CGGCATCAATTAAATAAGCACCTTTTGCCTGTTTAAAAAACACAGGGCTTCCGCCTACACCGTTAAAGGCACGAACAGGGGAGTTTACTCCGCCAGGCATGTGTTTTTGAGCGTCTAAAAAAAGCTGGTTATTCTCGGTCATTTGAGTGTCTCGGTAGGTTTAATAAATTAAAAGCTTGGTGTCATATTGGCAACTTTTTGTTCGACTAGTTTAAAGTCTACTTCGCCCACAATTTGATAAACAATGTTGCCGTTGGGGGCGATTAAAAAGCTAGTTGGCGTAAGTAGAACTGCACCAAATGCCTTGGCTATCTTGCCAGACTTATCGTGCACAAAGGTAAAGGGAAATTTGTTTTTGGCAATAAATTTATCTACCTGTTCTTTTGGATCATAGTCCATAGAAACGGCAATTATTTCAAATTTATCGGCGAACTTGTTTTTTATTTTAGCTAGTTCAGGCATTTCTGTAATGCAACCAGGGCAGGATGTCGCCCAAAAATTAACTAGTACTGGCTTAAGTGGTTTGTTAAGTTGAGTATTGCCTAACTTTATCTCTGGTGCTTTGCCTAGCCCAGTTGAAAACAGGGTTAGGTAAGCAAGAGAGCCAAGTAAAATAATGGCTAAAATGCTAAGAGCTTGGCTTCCGATATTTTTTTTTTGTTTCATGTGGAACTACAGCCTTATGCTTTAATTACTTCTATGCCACTTTTACTTCCACATAGGAAAATGTCTGCCTTGCGTACAGCAAATAAACCATTGGTAACTACACCAACAATACCGTTTAATTCATGCTCTAAAGCGACAGGGTTAGTAATTTCTAAGGCGTGAATATCTAAAATTATGTTGCCATTGTCAGTAACAAAACCATCACGATAAACAGGTTCACCACCAAATCTTTTTACAATTTCTCTTGCTACATAACTACGAGCCATTGGGATAACTTCAATCGGTAATGGGAATTTACCAAGCACCGATACTTTTTTACTATCATCTGCGATACACACGAATTTTTTGGCAACTGCTAGTACTATTTTTTCACGAGTTAATGCACCACCGCCACCTTTTATAAGGTGTAAACTTCCGTCAGCTTCATCAGCACCATCTATATATACGGATATTTCAGCAACTTCGTTTAGTTCAAAAACAGGAATACCATGACCTTTTAAACGCTCGGCGGTTGCTTGAGAGCTGGCAACGGTACCTTCAATTTTACCTTTTATTTTTGCAAGCTCATCAATAAAGAAGTTAGCGGTTGAGCCTGTTCCTACACCAATAATAGAGTCAGCTTCTACATATTTTATTGCTTCTTTAGCAACCTGTTGTTTTAATTCATCTTGTGTCATTTTTTGTTCCTTCATAAAGTTTGCGTGCATTTTAACACATGTATCAATGCATAGGTCTACCACCTGGAGAGATAAATTTTACCGGTGGAGCTTGTGTTTTTGGTAGTGATTTTACCAGCGATGGGGGAACAGAGTCTTTTGTGCGTTGATGTTTTTCAACTACCATTCCCATTTGGGTAACAAAATAATTTTTAGGATAAACATGTACCGTTTTAAACACCATAACTCTTAGTTGGCGACTTTTTTCTTGCATAGGCTTACCTAAAATCATGTACATACCACACATGGTATTACTTGGTTCAACAACCCTCGTTTTAAGATTGTCCATATCTTTTTCACTAAGTTGATTACGAGCGGTTAGCTCCGTAAGAATAGCCTTTTTTTTACTTTCATTTACGCTTGAGTAGTTAACACATAAATCTAAAGTGCGTTGTTTTTTAAGTGGTAAATTGTGTGACATTTTTTGCATATTTGGTCTTTTTACCGACTTGATCGGCGCTTTTATTAGTTGACTAGAACCATCTTTAAATAGCAGTGTAATGCTGGTCTTTTTCAGCTTAGTTAAATCTGCTGTTGGTTCGATTAGCATAATGTGCAGATGGCCAGGTTTTAATTTAACTGAGCTATTTGCAGGGATTTTTATCTTATCAACCTGACGCATTTTAAGCACTTTACCTACTCTTATATGCGTATGCAGTTCAACAGTTGTGGCGATAGAAGATTTTGCTCCAACCAAATAAATGTCTTTAGAACTTTTATTATGTAAAGTCATAAAGGCTGCAGTTGCCATAGCTACTGGTGGCACTTCTCTAACAAATGGGTTTTTGACCGTAATGTTGTCACTATTATTTGCATAGCTGAAGTTTGTGAAAAAAAGCATGCTAACCATTAGTAGTTTTAATGTTTTTTTAAATAGATTCATTTCATTATCCTTTTGTATTGTTATTTATTATTTGTTGTATCTTTTCTAAAAATTGTTGTGCTGTTGTACCATGAGGTATTTGTTCGGTTAGTTTGCCTTGAGGAGATATTACATAGGTATAAGCAGAATGATCAACCGAGTAATGTTTCCCTTCGTGTTTATTGGTTTTATAGGCAGCACCTAAAGATTTTACTAGTAAATCTAACTGTTCTATTTTACCTGTTAATCCAAGCATATTCATTTCAAAATATTTTGAATACTCTGCCATGCGATCAGGCGTATCCCTATCGGGGTCTACTGATACAAATAAAATTTGTAATTTAGATTTTTCTTGTTCAGAAAGCTTTTGATAAGCCTGCGATAAACTACCAAGATTAGTAGGGCAAACATCTGGGCAAAATGTGTAGCCTACATAGATTAATACCCACTTGTCTCTAAAATCTTTAAGTGAAATACTGCCCTTGTCAGATTGCAGGCTAAAAGAAAGACCCTCATAAGCAGAAGGTTTGCCATCGTTTAATGAATTAGTTGGTTTTTTTGCGGTAGTTAAGCCAATAATAATAATGGCAACTATGCTAAAAATTATGCCATGAATAGGCCTTAGTTTAAATTTTTTCATAATTAAATCCAGTTTATTTATAACTACCCAAGCTAGGCTTGGATAGTTATTGTTTTTTTAAAATTTTGCGGCAATATTAACCCAAATATTTCTACCTGGTTCATTTAGCTTATAACTTTCGCCAAGTGTACCACGGTTCACAGCTTGGTAGTAATCATGGCTGAACAGGTTATCAACACCAGCCTTGATTAACCAGTTTTTTGTTATTTCAGCTTCTGCAAAAATATCAAAAGTACTCCAAGCAGGGGTTTTTCCAAAACTACTGGTTGGGGTATAGTCTTTATCAAGATTAGTTTGTTCAAGTGCAAAATTAAACCTAGCTCCTATAGTGTACTGATCTAAATAATATTCCGTAGCAAGGTTACCATTTATTGGTGATAAACTTGAAATATTACGATTATCTGTGGTGTTTTTGCCATCAACAAAGCTAAGCTGTCCAGACACTTTCATATTTTCAGCCGCATACCAACTAGCAGAGGCATCCGTTCCAAATAGTTCGGCACCGACATTAACATAAACCTCGGAGGCTTCTTTTGCAGTTGCCTTGATACCATTATGGTATTGGTTTTTAGCTAAGTCACGCAAAATATAGTTGTTTACCTGGTCAAACCATACTGAAACTTGCCAATCAATATTTTTAGACTTTTGGCTGATGCCTATATCAAATTGATTATGTTGTTCAGGTTTTATATTTGGATTACCAACCCAATGATTTTGTGCTCCACTACTTGTATTGCCGCCTTTGGCAATAAAGCGTTCAGTTGCACTAGCAGTCCTTTTGGTATGGCTTAAACCTGTAAACCAGTTTAGGTTAGCTAGTTCACCTGTTGCTCTAATTAAACCACTAATATTACTTTCATTAGCTTGGTTATCTCCGTTATAGTCGGCATAGGCATTGGTGTATAGACTAGATGCTTTTTTCATTGATTGAGTTAATTGATTAGCTTTAGATGCTTTTGCACTAACATCATCATAACGCAAGCCAGTGGTTAGTTTTACACTGTCAAAGTCGGTATCAGCTTCAATAAATAAACTGTTAACAGTAGTAGTTACATCAGGCCACATTAAGAAAATAGACTTGTCGTTGCCACGGTTATAAAGAGTTGCGTCATGATTAACATCTTCTATTTGCACGCCATACTTAAGTTTTGATTTACCAATGTTACTGGTTAGCTTTAATTTACCTCCAGTTGTTAAGGTTTCTGTTAGATTTTCACGCTTTTTATTAGGCAGAGTAGGAGGTTTTCTTAAATCAAAGTTATTCATTTGATGTTCAACTTTGGATTGATAAGCACTAAAATTAATGTTTTTCCCTTCATAGGCAAGCCTGCTGATAGTTGCATCAGATTTTGGCGAATCCATGTTTGCTCCAGGAAATATAGCATCAGCTGTATTACTTATTTCATGGGAAACTTTTAAATGATGATTGTCTGAAGGTGTCCAACCTAAATAGATATGCCCTTGGATGGTTTTAAAGCTTGCTCCAACCTTATCGCCATTACCGTTTTCATAGTTATTTCCTTGCTTTTTATTGGCTTGTATTGATAAATAACCTTGCTCAGCAACTGCTTTTAGATTGGCGTTAGAGTCAATGTTTATAACATTTGATTTTAAAATAGCAATACTTCCTGATACCATCTTATTAGGATTATATTTTGGTTTATTGCGTTTAAAACTAATAGTTCCCCCAGATCCTCCAGCACCATTTTCAACACTTGCAACACCTTTAATAACAGTTATATTGTCATAGCTGTTTATTTCCGAGTAGGAAGTAGGCGGATCCATTCTGTTTGGACAACCTGAGTGAATTGTTGCACCATCTAAAAGGATATTTAATTGTCCTTTACTCTGACCCCTAATTATTGGCTCAAGCCCATGACCACCCATTCGTGAAGCATCAACCCCATTAATTTGGCGTAATAAACTACCTGTTTCAGTACTTCCAATATTATTTAAATTTTCTGGCGAAAAGGTTTTTTCCTGTAATGTTTTAGTATTTGTTTTAACCTCTATGCTAGGTAAAGATTCCACCTCTGCAGTAGCTATGGTCCCGTACAAACAAGCTAATAGAGCTAACATGGTTTTTTTATATGTGTAAGCTTTCATTATAATTCCTTAAAATTTAGTCATATACCTAGCACAGTTTTAAAATCTGCCAATAATTTTAAAAATAGATTAGCAGTACGCACACTTATCCAAATTGACTTGGTAAGTTCTGTGTATAAAGCTAGGTATGTTTAGTTGTTGTAAAATTTATTTAAAAATTAAAACGAAGGAGGGGCTCGTATGAGCTTAAATCTATCAAGACTTATTTTTAGAGAGATGGAGTGTAAATAACTTAATAATAAGCTAGGAATAAACCTAGTTGTTACTTGAAAAGTGTTAACAGCCGCGGTGGCAGATGCCATTAATTCAGAAAATTGAATTGCTGCGGTAAAGGTCTGTGGAGCATTAGCTTCATTAGTAGGGTTACTAAATCCATCAAGACTAACTGTCTTTAAACCGTCTAAAGTACATACTATAATTGTACGCCCAGAATCTGTTACCACTACTTTGGTATGGGTCTGTACAGGTAATAAGTTTTGGACAATAATCAACAATACAAGCAAGAGTGCTAGCGGAGTCATGTTTTGTTTGTTTATGTAAAGTACATTAGGCATTACTAACATTTTATAAGATAAAGTAATTAAATGCATATTTAATTTAAAAAGACTATTAAAAGGGCTCGTAGGATAATGGTTCGTTTTATTCGCGAGTTTAAAAGGTGAAGCTCAAATTATTGAGCCTCACAAAAGTATTTAAGAATTACCTTTTAATGCTACCCAAAAAGGGAACTTACCTACAGGGATAGTTTTAGTTATTCAGGGCTTCCTTTAACTATCTTCATAGTTTTTGCATCAACGACGACGGTATTGTCTTTAGTAATTGTGACATAAATTAATTTGCTATCAGCACTACTACGAATCCCATGAGGACCATTACCAACTTCTATGTTAGTTTGTTTAAGCGTTTTTGTATTTACTACTGTTATAAAAGTATCTTGTGGTTAAATTTAGCAGTTTGTGTGTTTTTATTATTCCAAAACATTAGAGCAGATTGCCATTTTTATGATCTCACTAGAATAGTGGTATCTAAGCTGGTTTTTATTCCATAAATTAAAAATTAATAATCAAAGGTCCAGGCTGGAGGTAAAGATATTGCAAAAAAAAGGGTGTTGTTTTTAATTGTAAAAGCTAGCTTGGTTTTATGTTCATCAATGGAATCTGTACCATGACAGCTGGCGATGGATTTTGCTTGGAAGCTTACTTGGGCTATTCCTTCATTATTGTTTTGCATTTCTAGACTCATTACTTTTAAACTATTTGAGACTAAAACAACCATTGGGTCTCCTCTGTCAATTATCCTTTCTAGTAAAGGTTTAAATTGTTGTTGATTGCTTACAATTATTTGTGAAATATCGTGGTTTATTTGTAGTGAAATAGTTAACATTTTTCTAGTTACTATGTATCCTTATTTAAGATTAAAATTATAAGTTATAATCTATCCATAAAAAAACAAACTGGAAAATGTAATGCCTAAACAAATTTTACGCTTAGCTATGTCGGTACCTGTCTATGATGTGGCTAATGAAACTCCTTATGAGAAGGCACCATTGATTTCAGCCAGAATGCGTAACAATATTTGGTTAAAAAGAGAGGATTTACAACCTGTTTTTTCTTTTAAACTTCGTGGAGCTTACAGTCGTATGGTGCAGCTTTCTGATGCAGAAAAGAAACAGGGTGTTGTCGCTGCTTCTGCAGGTAACCATGCTCAGGGTGTCGCTCTTTCGGCTAAAAAAATGGCTATTATGGCAACTATTTTTATGCCAGTTACTACCCCTAATATTAAGGTAGATGCGGTTAAGAAGCTAGGCGCTAAGGTAGTTTTATCTGGCGATACTTATGATGAAGCATTTGCGGAGGCAAGGATTTTTTGCAAGAAAAACAATTCTACCTATATTCCTCCTTTTGATGATGAAAATGTAATTGCTGGTCAGGCAACTGTGGCTTTAGAACTATTAAGACAAAGCAAGGAACTCGATGTAATTTTCGTTCCAGTAGGGGGGGGGGGGTTAATTGCAGGCATTGCCGCGGTAGTTAAACAGATCTCTCCTAACATTAAGGTAGTAGGTGTAGAGCCAGAAGACTCCGCTTGTATGACTAGAGCTTTAGAAGCAGGCGAGCGAGTTGTTTTAGATTCTGTAGGGCTTTTTGCTGATGGAGTGGCAGTTAAGCAGGTCGGTGAAGAGCCTTTTAGGCTTGCTAAAATATGCGTTGATGAGATGGTTACCGTTACTACTGATGAAATTTGTGCGGCAGTAAAAGACATTTTTGAAGATACTCGTGCTATTGCAGAACCTTCTGGTGCTTTGGCATTGGCAGGAATGAAAAAGTATGTTGAGGAAAAATCTATCTCTGATCAAAGTATGGCGGTAATTGTAAGTGGTGCAAATATGAATTTTGACCGCCTTCGTCATATTTCAGAAAGAACCGAAATAGGTGAAAAAAGAGAAGCTTTGTTTGCGGTAACCATTGATGAAACTCCAGGAAGCTTTAAACAATTTTGTGAGTTGTTAGGAAATCGTCGATCGGTAACGGAATTTAACTACCGTTATGCAGATGATAAAAAAGCTATCATTTTTGTTGGGATAAGAATTGAGGGTGGTGAAGCTGAAAAAGAACAGCTTATTAAACAGATGAATTTAAGTGGTTATGAGTTTGCGGATCTTAGTGATAATGAAGTAGCAAAACTGCACTTAAGATTTATGATTGGTGGCAAGGCTAACGGGCTTGAAAATGAATTATTGTATCGTTTTCAGTTTCCAGAAAGGCCAGGTGCTTTGCTAAACTTTTTAAGTAAGATTTCTGCAAAATGGAATATTAGTTTATTCCACTATCGTAACCATGGTTCTGCTTATGGTCGGGTTTTGGTTGGTGTACAGGTTCCAAGCCATGAACAACAAACCTTTGAAGATTATCTGAATAATTTAGGCTATCCATTTGTGTCTGAGCAGGATAATATTGGTTATAAGTTTTTCTTAAAATAGTTATTTATTGTTTTTCTTCTTTTTTTGGTGTTTTTTGTAATTTTTGGGGGGGGGGGGTAAAAAAACGGTAAAATGCTTATTTATTTAACAATATGTAATTAATCATTATTTATATGCAAAGTTTATTCCAAAAAGTTACTTCTTTTTTCTCTTCTAAAAACAGCACTTCTGTTAGTTCACCAGTAGAGTATACGGTTATCCCTCGTAAAAAACATGGTATTTCTCGCAAGCAAATTGACAAGCATGCTTTAGATGTTTTGTATGGTTTAAAACGAGCTGGCTATGATGCGTATCTTGTTGGCGGTGCGGTGCGTGATTTAATGCTAGGTATTGAGCCAAAAGATTTTGATGTGGTAACTAATGCCGAACCTGAACAAATTAAGGAAGTATTTAAAAGAAAATGCCGTTTAATTGGGCGTCGTTTTCGCTTAGCCCATGTTGGCTATGGCCGAAATGTTATTGAAGTTGCTACTTTTCGTGGTGATGGAGAGGGTTCAAATAATATTTCCCGTAAGCAGTTAAATAATACTAGATCAACTGATGATGCAGGAAAGTTATTGCGAGATAATGTTTATGGCACTATGGATGAAGATATTTGGCGTCGTGATTTTACTGTAAATAGCCTTTATTATAATATTAAAAACTTTAGCATTATCGATTATGCTGGTGCTGAAGAAGATATTAAAAAAGGGCAGTTGCGTTTAATTGGTGATCCTGAAGTACGCTATCGTGAAGACCCTGTGCGAATGATTAGGGCAATAAGATTTGCCGCTAAGCTTGGGTTTGATATTGAGCAAAAAACTAAAGATCCAATTTATGAAATGGGTGCTTTATTAAAAGATGTTTCTCATGCCAGAATGTTTGAGGAGGTTTTAAAGTTGTTCCATAGCGGTGTTGGTGTCGAGGTGTTTGAAAAATTAAATCACTTTGGTTTGTTTAGATATATTTTTCCTCAAACTCACCATTTACTTTCGCAAGAAGATCAAGGCTTTCCAAGAATGTTGGTTATTGAAGCTTTAAAAAGCACCGATAAAAGAATTCAATCGGGCAAGAGTGTAAACCCTTCGTTCTTATTTGCGGCTATGTTGTGGGAGCCGTTAATACAAAAAATGGAACAGCATTTAGCCGAAGGTTTTGTGCATCAAGATGCTTTGTATGCGGCGGCTAATGATGTTATTTCTGAGCAAATTTATTCGACGGCTATCCCCAAAAGATTTACCGCACAAATGCGTGAGATTTGGAATTTACAGTTTAGATTGCCAAAAAATAATGGGGCAAAAGCTCAAAAATTACAGGAGCATCGCCGTTTTCGTGCTGCCTATGACTTTTTAGGAATAAGGGTTGCTGCTGGTGAAACAGAGCTAAAAGAATTATTTAATTGGTGGACCGAATATCAAATAAAAAACCCGATTGAGCAGGTTGCCTATGCAAATAATTTGTATCAAGATAGAGAGCCAAAAAGAAATAATCGGGGGCGCAATCCTTACCGTAAACGCCGGGATAACACCGAAGAATGACGCTTGCTTATATTGGTGTAGGTTCTAATTTATCCGAGCCAATTAAGCAGGTTAAAACTGCTATGTTAAACTTGGATCTCTTACAAAAAACTAGCGTAGTAGATAAATCTTCCTTGTACTTTTCTAAACCACAGGGTCCACAGGACCAGCCTGATTTTGTTAATGCGGTAGTAAAAATAGCAACAGAATTAACGGCTAAGCAACTATTGTTAGCCTTACAAAAACAAGAAATTGAGCAAGGAAGGGTTAAGAAAAGGCATTGGGGCGAAAGAGTAATAGATTTAGATATTTTGTTATTTGGTGATACACAAATAGAAGATACCAAATTAACCATACCGCACCCACAAATGCATGTTCGGGATTTTGTTTTATTGCCACTAGCGCAAATAGAGCCTAAAATAGTTATTCCTAAGCAACTACCAATAACTGAACTAATAAATAACTTAGCAAATAAATTTGTAGAGACAAAAATATGAAAAAGAACTTAGCAAAGCTAAATAAAATGAAGCAACAAGCAGAAAAAATTGTTTGCCTAACCGCTTATGATGCAGGTATGGCTAGGTTAGTAAATCAAGCTGGTGTGGATATGATTTTAGTTGGGGATTCTCTTGGTATGGTTGTTCAAGGACATGGCACAACATTACCTGTTAGCCTTGATGATATGGTTTACCACACGCAAATGGTGCAAAGAGCAAACCCTAATGCTTGGTGTATTGCAGATATTCCTTTTATGGCGGACGCAAATATAGATATAGCTTTAGAGTCAGCAGCAGCTTTAATGAAAGATGGCCATGCAAATATGGTTAAACTTGAGGGGGGGGGTAGAGTTTTAAGTACTATTACTGCTCTTGCTGATTTAGGGGTGCCAGTTTGCTCTCATCTTGGTTTATTACCTCAGCAGGTTGTTAAAAGTGGTTATAAGGTTGTAGGTAGAGATGAAGATTCTGCAAATAAATTATTATCGGAAGCCAAGCAAGTAGAGCTGGCAGGAGCAAGTATGCTGGTTTTAGAGTGTGTACCTTCTGCATTAGCCAAAAAAATTACTAATGAATTAACTATTCCTGTAATTGGTATCGGATCTGGAGTGGATACTGATGGTCAGGTTTTGGTGGTAACAGATGTATTAGGCATGACCGAAAAAGCGCCTAAATTTTCTAAAAATTATCTTAATGCCACAACTGGTTCAATACAGCAGGCATTGCAAGCATTTGTTGCAGAAGTGAGAAGTAGTAAGTTCCCTAGCCAGCAACATTTAATCGATTAATATGCAAGTAATTAGCAGTATTAAAGAACTTTTTGAAGTGGTTTCTGCTTGGAAAAAACAAGGTTTAACGGTTGCATTTGTGCCTACTATGGGTAATTTACATGCTGGGCATATAGGGTTAGTTAAACAGGCTAAAACCTTAGCAGATAAGGTTGTGGTTAGCGTTTTTGTTAATCCACTACAATTTGCTGAAAATGAAGATTTTGATAGCTATCCTCGTACTCTAAAAGATGATGAATTGCAATTAATTCAAATTAAAAATGATTTATTGTTTTCTCCAAAAACAACTGAAATATACCCTAAATCTGTAAATTTACCCCCCCCCCTCACGATAGTTTTTTATATGAAGTTTTAGAAGGCAAAAGTCGTCCTGGGCATTTTGCGGGTGTAGTGCAGGTGGTGAGCAGGCTGTTTGAATTGGTACAACCAGATATTGCTATTTTTGGGCAGAAGGATTACCAGCAGTGTTTAGTATTAAAGCAGATGGTTAGTGGCTTAAATATGCCTATAAAAATGGTCTGTGCAGATATAGCTAGGGAAGAAGATGGTTTGGCATTAAGCTCGCGTAATCAATATTTAAACCCGCAACAAAGAGCGGTTGCTCCAGCAATTTATCGGATATTAAATAAAACAAAACAGGTACTTTCTATAAAGACAGATTTAATAAAGTTGGAAGCAGAAGCTACCGAAGAGTTATTAAAAGCAGGATTTGATAGTGTAGATTATTACAAAATATTGGATGCAAATAATTTAAAGGCTGTTACAAAGGCTACGGATAAATTAGTTATTTTAACCGTAGCTAGGTTAGGTAAAACAAGGCTTTTAGATAATTTAATTACCAGCCTTGTGTAAAGAATTAGTAAAATAAACTCATCTAAAAATCTGTTTTAACCATAAGTTTAAAGTTTCTTCCTTGCCCTAAAGCATATCCTTTGTAGGTATCCAAAAAGTCTCTATAACTCGTATCAAATAGGTTTTCAATTTTAAAATTGATATTTATTTTTGTGCGATTGATTTTAAAATATCCTCCTGATTGTAAGTTCCATAGAACATAATCTTCTGTGGACGCGGTTCCAAACGGAGCGTTATCGAACTGGCTAAAGGGTTCGTGTTTTCCCGCAGATTTTTTAGCAAACTTATAACTTGTCGATAATTTAACAAATGGGTTTTTCAAGCCAAGGTAATCTTGGACTTGGTAGCTTGCAAAAGCACCCACTTTTGGAGCAGGCATTAAAGCCAAGGACTGTTTTTTACTTTCGTCCTCACCTTTAATCCATTCAGCATTTGCTCCGAACTGCCAATTATTTGTCGCTTGCCATTGACCGTCCCATTCCGCACCTTGGATAAGCCCATTGGTTTGGGAATTTCTCATTCGGCGTAAATTGTGAGTTTGATCTTTAGCCGGTTGACAAGCACCTTCATGGTCACACCAAATATTACTACCGGTGTAGTTTTCTAAACCAATATAGTTGCTGATTTGGTTATTGTAAATGGCTAATCTAGACGAGGCATTATCAACCTGCCAATGAAAAGCAAGTTCACTATTGAGAGCAGTTTCTGCTTTAAGCTCAGGGTTTCCTTCTTGAAACGCTTGTACTCCGCCGTGTGAACCTGCGGCATATAGTTCAAAAATAGAAGGGGTTCGAGAGCTTCTAGCTAGGTTGGATGTGATTTTCCATTGATGATTGATTGGGACTTCTAAGCCAATTCCTCCAGACCAGTTGGCGAATGTTCGTTGGTTGTTGGTATTATCATAAATGCTATTCTCATTCCAAAAATACGCATTGGCTTGATTGAGTGGAGCAGTAATGGTTTTCCAATCATAGCGGAGACCAACGGCAAGTTGAAAGTTGTTGAAGTCTTTGTTTTCTATAAGATATAACCCTTTACCTTCAATATTTGCTGAGGGGGATAAATGTCCTGAAATAAGCGTTTGATTTTTGTCAAAACCACTGATACCAAACTCCCCTTGCCAGTCATCCAAAGTTGGAGGTTTGATTGAAATTTTATAGTCGTTGCGTTTGACCAGCAAGTTTAAAAATTCCTCATCATCTTTAAATTGACTAAGTTTTTGGTAGGGTTGCTCGTGCATTGCTTCGCGTTGGTTGCGTGATTGTGACAGTTCGGCTT
Source organism: uncultured Piscirickettsiaceae bacterium (assembly GCA_964565985.1). Taxonomy (GTDB): domain Bacteria; phylum Pseudomonadota; class Gammaproteobacteria; order Thiomicrospirales; family Thiomicrospiraceae; genus Hydrogenovibrio. The sequence goes on from CAZMHA010000019.1 coordinate 12,882, forward strand.
TGATAACCCAATCATCAACAAAAAACTCACCATCAAGTTGGGTTTCAGTATTTGTCAAGTTTTGACCTGCCGCCACAATGGCTTGAAAGACTGGTGGGGATGGTTCAACCCCTAAAAAGTTTTGTTGCATTTCCCAAATTGAATGTTTAATTGAAACCTGCCAATCATTAGCTTGATAACCTAATCCTAAGATGCCCGACTGGCTTTCAAAATCGGTATGAGGAATTTCCCCTGAAAATAATGGTAAATTATTTTTTGGTTGTCCTAGTTGAGCATTGGTAGCGGTTTTCGTATCGGGAGCATGAAAATTATCAGCCTGTCTTTTAACGAAACCTGCTATTAACCCAAAACCTTGTCCCGATGATTTTAATCGAACACCTAGCAGTTTTTGATTATTGTTAGTTGCTCCTCCTAAAAATAAATTAGCTCGGTAAGAATCGGCAATATCATATTCGATATTAAGAGACTGTAAATTAATAGCAGACTTGACTGATTGACTTGAGTATTTTAAGCCTTGCGGGCCACGAATAACTTGAGCATTTTCCATTAATAATGGTTCAAAATTTGGGTTGTGGCGTGTACCTTCCGCTTGATACTCACTTTCTCTACCGTTTGAAAGTATTGGTAAGCGTAAGCCTGTGTCGCCGCGTAATATAGGTTTCCCTGCACCTGAACCCGTTGACAGATTGTTTACACCAGGAAGGCTTTCAAGAGTGCTAGCTAATGATCCTAGTGCTTGTTGACTGCTATCTAGCCTTTTATTAATTTGTGTTGAAGAGTTTTGCTCTACCACTTGGATAGAATTAAGTGTTTCTGTTTTTGTTTGTGCATAGGCGATGTTAAACGCAATAGTGAGCACAACAAAAGTTATGATTTTTTTTTGCATGGTATTATTCCTTAAAAAATTGATGAACGAATACGACAATTTAAATAAATTAGTTTTTAAAATAGATTGTTAATTTTTTAAGAAAAGGGAGGGGAGCGTGCTTTAGAGGTGATTGTTTCATTATAAAATAATGAAAGTGTTGGAGAACGAAGCGTGATAAACAGCTTTGAAATCGCTGGTTGGCTGAAGGGAATAACCGTATCAAGCGTTTGATTTTCTAGCCCAAGGTAGATGTCACATTCGGCATCATGTTCATGGAAATGGTGGGCTTCACTGTGGATAAGGGTTGCCGTTTGGGCAAACAGAAACAAAGCCAGTACCCAATAAATAGGCTGAAAGTGTTTAGTCCAATGTAAAAAGTGTAGATTGTGTTTCATCTAAATAATTATAGAACAAGTTATATTGTAATGGTTAGTTATATTGTAATGGTTAGTTATATTTGTGAAAAGTAAAAATTAAGGTTATTCAGAGTCTCCTTAAGAAATGTTTTGCATCTGTACGGGGATACTATTGCTAGTATGAGATACAGTGTTCTTTTTTCCATCTTTAAAATAAACCATCATTGGTTTAAATAGCTTGGCTTCAGCCTCGCTCATTGAGGTGTAGGTAGCAATAATTAGCAGGTCATCTGGGCTAGCTTTATGTGCCGCAGCACCATTGATAGAAATTATGCCAGTATTTTCTTCTGCACGAATTGCATAGGTTGTAAATCGTTCACCATTATTTATATTATAAATTTGGATCTGCTCATACTCATGAATCCCGGCAAGGTCCAGTAGCTTGCTATCAATCGCACAGGAGCCTTCATAGTCCAGCTCTGAATGGGTTGTGGTAACTCTATGTAGCTTTGATTTTAGCAGAGTAATTTGCATAATTTAAAAACCATATCTTAATGTACTTAATATAAATAGGTCGCGTATTATACCCAAATAGTTATTTGAGTATATCTAATTTTACTCTCACGACTAACTTGTGTAAAGGTATCAACCTGTATTACGCATTCCTGCAGCAATAGCATTAATACTGTTCAATAATGGACTAAGCCAAACTTCTCGTTCTTCAGCCGTCTTGTCTTCATCTTTATAGTGTTTTAATATAGAAATTTGGATATTGTTTAATGGCTCTAAATATGGCTCTCTTCTTTGTAAGGATAGAGCTATTTGTGGGGTATCTGCCATTAAAAATTCATTGCCACTGATTTCTATATTGCAATCTACTGTTTTTTTATGCTCTTCGGCAATCATGTTATAAATCTTATCTGCAGTTGCCTTATCAGGAGAAATGTTACTGTAACCTTGACCTATTTGTAGGTTGGTTTTAAACAATGCCATTTGAATGTTACTAACTAGGCTGCGGAAAAATGGCCAGTTTTGATACATTTCTTTAAGCTGCTTATCATCAGAGCTTTTTATCCAATTAGTTAAGGCGGTTCCTGTACCAAACCATGCAGGAAAGGTAAGCCTTGCTTGTGCCCAACCAAATATCCAAGGAATTGCACGGATAGAATGCTTAGACATATTGCCCTTTTTACGGTGCGATGGGCGAGAACCAATATTCAATAAACCTATTTCATTTACTGGTGTAGATGAGTAGAAGAAGTCAAAAAACCCTTCTGTATCATCTGTTAATAGGCGAAATTCATCTTCACCATCTTTGGCTAGTTTTTGCATAGCAGTTAGATAGTCTGGGTTGTCTGCTTCTGGTTTTTTGACTAAGCATTTTGAAGCTTTCATTAGCCCTGTTATACCTAAAGATAACTCGTAGGATGCGGTTTCTATATTTCCATATTTAAAGGAAAGCACTTCTCCCTGTTCGGTAAATTTAATTTTTCCTCGCACAGTTCCTGTCGGTTGTGACAATATTGCAGTATGTGTAGGGCCACCACCACGACCAACTGTACCACCACGACCATGAAACAAACGACATTCAATATTGAACTTGTCTGCTAATGCCATAATTTGTTGTTGTGCTTGGTATAGTGTCCAAGATGATGATAAGTTACCACCATCTTTAGCGGAATCAGAATAACCTAGCATTATTTCTTGTAGGCTACCTGATGCACCCAGTAGCTCGTGATAAGTTGAGTTTTCAAATAGAGCAGAAGTAACAGGTACAATATGCTCTAAATCATTAATGGTTTCAAATAATGGCGATACACGAATATCACAGTAGGCTTTGCCCGCATTGTAACCAGCCAAACCTGCTTGGTGCGCAAGGAATAGTACTTCCATAACATGGCTTGCTTCATGGGTCATAGATATAACATAGTTATTAAATGCTTTTGGGCTAACTTCCGAACGCATTCTTTTCATAACATGAAATACTTCCAGCACTTCTGTAGTCATTTCATCTAAAGCAAGGTGTGATGTGTCTATAATTGTTGGAGCTGAAACTTGCTCGGCTAAACATTCTAACTTTTCTTTTTCTGATAGTTTGTTATAGTCAATATTTAAATGTGAGAGTAAGTCTGCAACAGCTTCAGAGTGTACGGTTGATTCTTGGCGAATATCAAGGCGCATTAGGTAGAAGCCAAAAGTTTTTGCTAGACGAATAAGATCTTTTAAATCTGAATCAGCTACATTTTGATCACCATGACTACAAAGTGAATCATAAATCATCTCTAAATCTTCTAAGAAATCATCTTCAGAAGCATATGCAAACGAAGATCTTTTTGTAGGTAAACCATTTATTTGGTTTTCAACATGGCGAAGATTTTTTTGTAATCTGCCTCGTATTAAAGTAAGTAGTCGGCGGTAAGGCTCATTTTTATGCCTGTCTGGACGGTGGTTAAATACCATATCTTGAAAGTCTGGATCGACCATCGTGCCTTTATCCATAACCTCTTTACTTATTTCTGTAATGTAGGTGGATTGAGTTAGTTGATTACTTAACTTAAAAACGCTTTGTTCATATTCGTACAACACTGACCTTGACTGCATTAATAGGGCATTAACGGTTGTTTGATGAGTAACAAATGGGTTGCCATCTCTATCACCACCAATCCATGAGCCAAAAGTTAAGAAGTTTGGAGTTTCAATTTTTGCATCAGGGTAGTGCCTTGCTAATGCTCTTTCCATATAACGGTAAGTTGTAGGAACCGCCGAGAATAGTGACTGACGAAAGTGGTAGATGCCATTTCTTATTTCATCTTGTACAGTTGGCTTTGTGCGTCTAACTTCATCAGTTTTCCACAAAACTTGCAATTGGTACTGTAATTTCTTAAGTACTTCTTCTTGTGCATAAGGGTTTTTATAAGTTTCCGCCTCATTATATTCATCAAGCGTTAAGAAGATTTGGCGTAAATTATCCATGATTGCTCGGCGTTTTGATTCTGTTGGGTGAGCTGTGAATACAGGTATATATTCTAATTCGTTGATTATAGTTGCAACTTCATCAGCGGTTAAACCTTCTTTTTTGAACTCTCCGATGGTATTAAGAACCGAACCCATCCACTTAGGACCATCAGTTCTAACCTGGCTTTGTCTTTCATGGTATTGATGTTCTTCTTCAGCTAAGTTTACCAGGCTGAAGTAAAGGTTAAAGGCACGAATAATAAGATTAAGCTGTTCAGGCGTTTGGTCATCAATAAAAGACTGTAACTCTTCACGCAGAGCATTGTCTTCCTGCTCATGTAACTGAATATAGCCGGTACGCAACTTTTCGATTGCATCAAGGATTGGCTTGCCCGCTTGGTTCTCTATTACTTCGCCAAGTAGTGTACCTAGTAGTTTTACACGAGACCTTAGTTGTGTATCGCGTTGTTCTGCTGAAGCCATTTTGTATCCTTTATAAATTTGACGGAAGATTATAGCATATACCCAAATACCTATTTATAATTTGGGGATAGACTTGTTTATTTGTGGCGTTATCTAGTTTTCTTTAAGTTCCAGCGATTATGTACCCAAAGATATTGGGCTGGATTATTGGTTATTTCTTGCTCATAAATCTTATGTAGCCGTAAAGTATCTAGATAGTCATCACCTGAAGCAAAATTGTTTATGGGTTTAAGAAATTTAAGTTCATATTTGCCATCTTCCAAACGCTTTAAAAAGGTAGGTAAAACCAAACACTTAGTAAGTTTAGTAAGCTTTGATGTTGCAGGATTACTAGGAGCATTAAGATAAAAAAAAGGAACATTTACATGACCTTTATCTGTGTATTTTTGATCAGGAAGGAAGCCTAAGTTATTTCCTTGTTTTAGGGTTTTTATCATAGATCTAGTGTTGTACTTTGATATTGGTGTCATGCCTTCAAGAGTCCTACCTTTTAAAATTAGGTAGTCCATTAAAGGGTTGTCATGTGGTCTATAAACAGGGAAAAGTGTGGTTTTGAAGGATAAAAATAAACCAATTATATCGGTGGTAGTAAAGTGTGGGACAAGGATGATAA
>CAZMHA010000020.1:0-17879 GCA_964565985.1 uncultured Piscirickettsiaceae bacterium
ATAAACAAATCGACAAAATTGTTGATTTTATTTATGAACTGTAATTTTTTTAATACTTTAAATGGGAGTTTAAAGCCTAATGAAACGTAGATCATTCCTTAAAGGTACATTAGCGACAGGTGTAACTGCAGTAGCAGTAAGCGCAGGTCTTTTAACACCTTCAACTGTTTTGGCAGATTGGAACAAAAAAGCTTTTAAATCAAAAACAACTGGCGACGCTATTTCTGGACTATATGGTTCATCTTCAGCGGCTAAGTCTGGTGATATTAGTTTAAAAGCACCTTCAATAGCAGAAAATGGTGCGGTAACGCCTATTACTGTTGATGCTTCTAAAATGAAAGGTGTAGAGTCTATCTCTATCCTAGCAAGCAAAAACCCACAACCTTTAGTTTGCGAATATAGCTTTGCTGGAGCTGCTGTTGGTTATGTGTCAACTCGTATTAAAATGGGTGAAACACAAAATGTAATCGCTATTGTTAAATCTGGCGGTAAACTATACAAAACAGAACAAGAAGTTAAAGTAACAATTGGTGGGTGTGGTGGTTAATCACCAGCTTCATCACTTAATAAGTAATACACTTCAAAATTAAAGGAAATACACATGTCTATAAAAATTAGAATGCGTGGTAAATCAAAAGGTGGCGTTGCAGATGTTAAAGCGCTAATCAAACATCCTATGGAATCTGGTGTTCGTATGAACAAAAAAACTGGAAAGCCATATCCTGCTAAATATATTGACTCTGTAAAAGTTAGTGTAAATGGTGCTGATGCTGTTAATGCCCAATGGTCTGGTGCAGTTTCATCTAACCCTTACATGAAAGTAAGAGTTAATGCTAATAAAGGCGACAAGGTTGCTGTTACCCTTACGGATAACACTGGCGACAAAGGTACAAAAACAATTAAACTTAAATAATTAAGTTAGTTGTGTGTCTCTTACTTAGCTAAGAGACACAAATATATAATAATAATAAAAACATAATAATACTTTTAAAAAAAGAGAGTTCTCATCGGAGGAATAAGATGAAGAGGTTAATGATAATCGCCTTACTAGGTGCAACAGCCACTGTTTCTATGGCTGCAACGACGGATCCTGAGCAAAGTCGCCAACAACTTGTTGACTATTTTAAAGCAAAGAGTCCTAATATTAAATTCGAAGATTATAAGAATGGATCTTATAATTATTCAACAGATAAGTATGAACAGTGGGAAGCTGCAGAAGAGTTTCCTCCTTACTTAGATGCTGTTGATGCCGGTGAAGAACTTTATAATAAAGATAAAGCCGTGTATGACAAATGTTTTGGTAGCGACCTTACAAAAGTTCGCCCAAAATACCCTCTATTTAATGACGATAAAAATACTGTTGAAACACTTGAAGGTGAATTAAACAAATGTCGTACAAATGCGGGGTTAAAAAAATATAAGTGGAAAAAAGGTAAGTTAGCTAGACTATCTGCTTTTTATGCTTACAGCAGTCGTGGTGAAATGATTAATGTAAAAATCACTTCTGAAGGTGCTAAAAAAGCATTTTTAGACGGGCAAGAGTTTTATGTACAGCCACGAGGACAATTCAACCTGTCTTGTGCTAAATGCCACACTTATAATGCAGGTAAAAAAGCTAGGGCAAACTTGTTATCCCCTAATGTAGGGCATACTAGTCACTTCCCAGTATATCGTGCTAAGTGGAAAAGTTTAGGTACGCTACATCGTCGTTATGGCGGTTGTAACAAAAACATGCGTTCTACACCTTTCAAAGCACAATCTGAAACCTATAAGAACCTAGAGTTCTTCCAGGCTTATATGTCAAACGGCATTGAGATTGATGGTCCAGGTTATAGAGAGTAAAATACTACTAATAAAGTAGTTAATAAAAAGCCCACATATATTTTTATATGTGGGCTTTTTTTATGTCTTACAAAAAATATAATTCAATGTGTTATTAACTCTCTATAATTTGTAAACCTTCATAACTCCAGTTAAAACCATCTCTGACCCACTTTTCTATTTTTAAAATCAAATCCGAACTATTCAAACCTATTTTTTGAGCAATCATAAAAACATTATCTTGTTCTTCTTTACCAAAATGCCCATCTTTATATGAAAGTTTAATTAGTTCTTGTAAGAGTATTATCTTGCTTTGCCTATTACTAAAAACTGATAATGCCTCATCAACATTAATCATTTCTTTATCAAGATCATAGGTAATATTAAATTCTGAACTGAATGTTTTCAAGTAATCAATCTCTTCTACAGATAAGTCGTTATCTGCATTTGCTAGATTGACGGCTAAGTCAAAAACGGCTTGTCTTTGTTCTGGTGATAGTCTATCTGCAAACATAATATATTCCTTAATTTATTTTTATACAACTTTTTAACCCATAAAAATGTTGTGTAACATTGAGCAATAGTACATAAATTACTCTTTATGTATCATTAATTTATCTAGTTGAGAAACATCTCTAACAGCACCATATGCGGCACTTGTAACCATTGATGCATAAGCCTTAAGTGCCGGGCTTACTTTTCTTGATCTTTCTTTAATTGGCTTCCAAGAACTACAACCTTTTTCATTCATTTTTTGCCTTCTTATTGCCAACTCTTCATCACTTACTTCTACATTTATTGCTCTATTTGGAATATCTATTTTAATTATATCACCATCTTCAACTAGACCAATACTGCCTCCTTCAGCAGCTTCTGGAGATACATGACCAATCGATAGTCCTGAAGATCCTCCTGAAAATCTACCATCAGTTAATAGTGCACAAACTTTTCCTAGCCCTTTAGATTTTAAATAGCTAGTTGGATAGAGCATTTCTTGCATTCCTGGGCCACCCCTGGGGCCTTCATAACGAATTAGCACTATATCGCCTGCTTTTACTTCGTTATTTAGTATGCTGGCAACAGCTTCATCTTGGCTTTCATATATTTTGGCAACACCGGTAAAAGTAAATAACTCCTCTTCTATCCCTGCTGTCTTCACTATACAACCATCAGTTGCTATATTGCCATGAAGAACGGCTAAACCACCTTCTATGGTAAAAGCATGTTCCATATCTCTAATACAGCCACTTTTGGCATTAACATCTAGTGTTTTCCATCGCTTAGATTGACTAAATGCCTCTACTGTTCTTACATTTCCTGGCCCAGCACGAAAAAAGGTTTTAACATCTTCATCTTCTGTAACTGATATATCCCACTTGTTTAAAGCTTCTCCCATGGTATCAGAGTGCACTGTACTAACATCTGTATGAATTAAACCACCACGATTTAACTCTCCCATAATACGCATAATACCACCAGCTCTGTGCACATCTTCCATATGATATATTTCGGAGTTAGGTGCTACCTTAACTAAACAAGGAACTCTGCGTGATATTTCGTCCATGTCACTCATAGTAAAATCTACTTCTGCTTCTTTTGCTATAGCAAGCAGGTGCAATACGGTATTAGTCGATCCTCCCATTGCCACATCAACGGTCATTGCATTTTCAAAAGCTTTTCTGTTCGCTATTGAACGAGGCAGTACAGAGTGATCATCTTCTTCATAGTAACGCCTTGTTATTTCAACAATCCTTCTTGCTCCCTCATCAAACAATTGCTTTCTATCTGAGTGAGTTGCAAGAGTTGTTCCGTTACCTGGTAGAGCTATACCTAATGCTTCAGCTAAGCAATTCATTGAGTTAGCGGTAAACATGCCAGAACAAGAACCGCAGGTAGGACAAGCAGAAACTTCAACTTCTTCTACTGCCTTATCCGTACAACTATCATCAGCAGCCATAACCATTGCATCAACTAAATCTAATTTAATATTTATCCCACCAATAACGGTTTTACCAGATTCCATTGGCCCACCAGTAACAAAAATAGTTGGGATATTTAAACGCATTGCTGCCATCATCATGCCTGGAGTTATTTTGTCACAGTTGGATATGCATACTAAAGCATCTGCACAGTGTGCATGAACCATATATTCAACAGAGTCCGCAATCAAATCACGAGAAGGCAAGGAGTAAAGCATGCCATCATGACCCATAGCTATACCATCATCAACAGCAATTGTATTAAACTCTTTTGCTATTCCTCCAGCTTTTTCAATTTCTCTAGCTACCATTTGACCCATGTCTTTTAAGTGTACATGTCCTGGTACAAACTGGGTGAATGAGTTAGAAATAGCTATAATTGGCTTACCAAAATCCTCTGTTTCCATTCCTGTAGCACGCCATAAAGCTCTGGCTCCAGCCATATTTCTGCCATGAGTACTGGTTCTTGATTTATATTCTGGCATTTATGTCTCCTCGGACAGTTTTGTTTACTTCTAATTAGCTTTTAATACCGCTATTTAAAATTACAATTTGGGTTATACTTATATTTTATATTAACCTTTAATTATCCCACAGTTATGCTTGATTCTGAATTATATTTTATTAAAAATCTACGCCAGGCCTCCCCTTATATTTCAAAACATAGAGGAAAAACTGTAGTTTTTTATCTTCCTAGTGAAATAGTTGATGATAACGACAAGCTATTGCAGTTTGCACAAGATGTGGTTTTATTAAATAATCTAGGTATTAAGATAATAGTTACCTTAGGTGCTAGCTTACAAATAAACCATGCTTTGTCAGAAAATAACATTTCATACCACTTTAATAACAACATTAGAATAACCGCTCTAGAACAAATACAAATAATACAATCCGTAGTAGGATCTATGCGTTCTAAAGTTGAATCAGCCTTTAACCAAGCTAGTTCAGAGCAGCAACTACCCCCTAGCTTAATTTCTGGTAATTGGGTAACCGCTAAGCCAAAAGGAGTGATTGATGGCGTAGATTTCATACTCACAGGAGCTCTTAGAAAAATAAACACCCTTGCTATAAATAATGTCTTAGATAACAATCATATTTGTCTACTCACCCCATTGGCTTACTCTTCTTCTGGCGTTGTATTTAATTTAAACACACTAGAACAAGCCTATGCCATTGCGGAAAAATTAAGTGCTGATAAACTAATGATTTTTACCGAGTATAGAAATTTAGAACATCTTCCTAAATTCCTTAATATAGCTGACCTAAAAGCCCAGCTATCAAAAAAAAATCCTGTTGGGCTTGATAACCTATTACAAAAATCTCTCTCAAGTAAAAACGCTATTAAACGAATCCATTTAATGTCTCAAGAATCCCCTAGCTCAATGCTATTAGAACTTTTTACCAGTCAAGGTACTGGTTCATTAATCTACACCGATAGATACCATGAAATTACTATGGCGTCCCTTGATGATGTTTCTGCAATTTATACACTTATCCATCCTTTAACAGAACGAGGTGTTTTAATAGAAAGAACAATAGAGGATATTAAACAAGAACTTAACTCTTTTATTGTTGCTAAAATTGATGACAAAATAATTGGTTGTGCATCTTTGTATTCAATAGATGATGAAATTGCGGAAATTGCTTGTTTAGTTGTTGAACCAGATTTTCAAGGTAGTGAAATAGGCAAACAATTATTAGATAATGCCATTCAACAAGCAAAACTAAAACAACATAGTAAAATTTTTATATTAACAACACAAACCAATGATTGGTTTAAAGAGCAGGGATTTATTGATAGTAACGCTTTGTCTCTGCCAAAACAAAAAACCTACAATAAACATAGAAATTCAAAGGTGTTAGTAAAACTAATATGATAAATAAAGTAGTGCATATAAAAGACAGATTTAGAGGGTTTTTACCTGTTGTTGTTGATGTTGAAACAGCTGGGTTTAATGCTCAAACCAATGCCCTAATAGAAATCGCTGTCGTTACATTAAAAATGGATGCAAAAGGAATAATCTACCCTGACCAAACAATACAGGCAAACGTACTACCTTTTAAAAACGCTAAACTTGATAAATCTGCCCTAAAATTTATTGGTGTTGAGGATCCAACCCACCCTTTCAGGATGGCAATTTCAGAGAAAAATGCACTTGAAAAATGCTTTAAACCAATTAATAAGTTACTAAAAGAAACCGATTGTACACGAGCCATTTTAGTTGGACATAATGCATTCTTTGATTTAAATTTTGTCAAGGCGGCGGCTGAAAGATGCAAAATAAAATCTCCTTTCCATGATTTTAGTACCTTTGATACCGTTTCATTGGCTGGGCTGGTATATGGACAAACCGTACTCGCTAAATCAATGAAATATGCAGAGATAGAATGGGACAACAGCAAAGCTCACTCGGCAGAGTATGACACGATAAAAACGGCAGAGTTATTTTGTGATATTACCAACAAATGGTTACTACAGAAAGAGACTAAATAGCTAGTTTCTTTCCCCCCATGGTGATTTTAAACTAAAAAAATAGCTACTTGCATAGCATAGTGAAACATTTTTAACTTGAGCAATAAAATTAAAGATAGGTTAAAAACATCAATAAACCATGAAAAATATTCTTAATTTATTCAACACTTCCCTTCATCATGAACAAATACGTGCGCTGTATCAACAATCCATATTTGTACTTATTGCAACATTTGGAATAACGTTACTAATTGTATTTTTCTTCTGGGGTAAGGTTGATTACAAAACGCTCATATTTTGGGTGGTACTAAATCTATCATTAACCTTGATTAGAGCAATACTTGTGAATGCATTTACTCGAACAAAACCACAAGGAGAATCCTTAGTTGTTTAGTTCCAAGCTCGATATAACTTGTCCCCTGTTCTATGAACTGGGGATTATCGCCCATTAAAGTGATAACGGGTGCGGTGGTATCTGATGATACTCCTACCGCACCGCCTCCGCCACTACAACCAACTAATAAAAACATTACCAAAAAAACAGTAAAAAACATGCGAATGTTCATTAACATAATAAACTCCCTTTAATTAAATTACTCATCACAGTGTAAGTATTTTTTTGTATATAAACAATTAACTAAAGTTAGTTTTTGTAGGTTATCTAGCCCCCCTGGTTATTTTTACCAAAATTAGCACAAAAAAAAGCCCATTAAACAATGGGCTTTTTTATTTTTGGTAACACCTAAGCTTTACTTAAGTTTACACCATCTCACCAGGATAATTTTCAATTCCAGGGTTATTTTTAACACCTTTCAATGTTGGGTTGTTTACTTTTTTAAGTTTTGTTGACTTCTTATGGTTACGAAGATAATCCGCAGCAACATCCCACATTAAGCGACCACTACCAACTGCCTCTACCTGAGCCCAACCAGAAACGGTATAGGTTTTGTTAGCTTCAAGAGGAGTACCATCATCTAAACGCATATCTGTTATACGCTTACCAAACTTACCATTAGGCTCACAGGTATAATCCATTCCTCCTAAACGAACCATATCTCCACCTGATTGTAGGTAAGGATCTTTTTGGAATAGGTTTTCACATACTCCTTCTAAAATATCTTTCATGGCAGCACCAGTTACTTCTGACTTATATGTTTCACCATAGGTCATAGATGTTTGATCCATAACTCTTTCCATAGTAATCATTTCGCCAGCTAGTACGGAAGTTCCCCAACGAACACCAGCAGACATTGCTATTTGAGTATCATGTTCTTCTCGTAAAGAGTTAACTATAATCTGGTCCCATGTTCCCATGAAGTTACCACGACGGTATAGTGTATCTTCTGCAACAGAAAGTTCTTCATTTAGTATTTCACCGTAGGTTTTACCTAAACGATTTTTGTTTGTGTATTTGTCTGGATTACGAGACTCTATTACATTTTTATCGTATTTTTTAGTGTAAAGATGATCTATGTAGGTTTGAACTTCTTTATCTGCAGATAATACATTTGAGAATACTGGTAATAGCGTGTAGTTAACTCCTTTTAATTTACCACCTTTAATATCTAAGTCCATACAACCAACAAATTTACCATTTGAACCAGCATTGGTTACATGACAAACACCACCTTCTGGTGTTTTAACAGGAATTGTTTTAGCGACACCATCATGAGTATGTCCTCCAAAAATTGCATCAATACCATTTACTCGTGAAGCCATTTTTATATCAACATCCATACCATTATGAGAAATCATAACCACTGCTGCTACTTTTTCATTTTCACGAATATGCGTAACAGTTTCTTGTAGAGCATCTTCACGAAGACCAAATGACCAGTCAGGGAAGTTGGACTGAGGATTAGCATTTGCTGTACGAGGGAAGGCTTGACCAACAACAGCTATTCTTTCACCATTGATTATTTTTATTGTATAAGGCTTGAATGCACGAGCATCATCTTCATCATATAGACCACGACCATCATTGGCATCGGTCATTTCACGATATTCATCACCAAATAAAGAATCTTCTTTTATGCGAACATTTTGCGCTAAAAATTCACCTTTAAACTTACCTAGGTTAGCTAAAACTTCTTTTTCTTCATAGGTAAATTCCCAATGTCCTGTCATGATATCAACACCAAGTAGATTAGATGCTTCTACCATATCTTGACCACGAGTCCATAATGCAGTTCCTGAACCATGCCATAAATCTCCACCATCCATAGTAATGGTATTATCTTGACCACCAGCTGATTCTCTTAATTTATCAAGCAAAGTTTTTACATAAGCAAAACCACCTACTTTTCCGTATTGTGCTGAAGCATCTTGAAAGTTTAGGTATGAAAATGCGTGAGCTAAAGGTGTCCCTTCTGCAACACCAATCTTTTTTAAAAGCTTTGTTCCTACAACATGTGGTAACTGACCAAATGCAGGTCCGGTTCCTAAGTTTACATTAGGCTCTCGAAAATACACAGGCTTCAGTTGAGCATGAGTATCTGTAATATGCAATAAACGCACCTTACCTTTCATTGGCAAATCATACATTGCTGCTGTTGCAGCAGAACCAGATTTTGATGATGATTTTGATGACATTGCACTAGCTGAACCAGGGATCATTCCTGCAGCAGCTGCTAAGGACATAACATGAAGAAATTCACGACGATTTAAAGACATTTTAACACCGTTTTAGTTTAGTGAGGTCTTTGCACGAGATTGTTCTCGATTAAAAAACTCTTGTTTAAAAATTACTTATTAAATGTACGCTTTTTAGATAAATAAGTCAAATACAATGAATTTTAACGACTACAAAATAATTTTATATATCCATTCACTTACATTATCAGGGCATTATACAAATATTACTAGCCGACCCACTTTCTTGCATTTCTGAACAAACGCATCCAAGGAGCGTCTTCTTGCCATCCTTCTGGGTACCAAGAGTTTTGTACACTTCTAAATACCCGTTCAGGGTGTGGCATCATAATAGTTACTCTACCATCCGTTGTGGTCAGACCGGTCATTCCATCTTTAGTACCATTCGGATTAAGTGGGTATTTTTCTGTTAAATTACCTTCTGAATCTACATAATTAATTCCAACAAGGTGTTTAATTTCACTAGGAACTTCTCCATCAAACTCCATACGACCTTCTCCATGTGCCACTGCCACAGGTATTCTGCTACCTTCCATTCCCTTTAGTAGAATAGATGGTGATTTTTTAATTTGTACCTGCGAGAATCTTGCTTCAAACTGTTCTGATTTGTTTTTAACAAACCTAGGCCAGCTTTGTGCACCAGGAATAATTTCTTTTAAATTAGATAGCATTTGGCAGCCATTACATACACCTAGTGTAAATGTATCTTCTCGTTCAAAAAAGTTCTTAAACTCTTCACGGGCAAGCAGATTCATTAAAATAGAATTTGCCCAACCTCTGCCTGCTCCTAAAACATCACCATAAGAGAATCCTCCACATGCTACTAAACCTTTAAAGCTCGTAAAGCTTTTCTTGCCTGACAGTATGTCAGTCATATGAACATCTACCGCTTCAAAGCCTGCCTTATCAAAAGCCGCAGCCATTTCTTGCTGCCCATTAACTCCCTGTTCTCTTAGTATCGCTACTTTTGGACGATTGTCTTTATCAAAACCTGTGGTAATATCTTCATTAATATCAAATGAAATTATCGGCGATATTTGTACTGGATCATCATTTATAATTGACTGGTATTCTTGTTCTGCACACTCTTCATTATCTCTTAATCTCTGCATTTTATAACTGGTTTTTGCCCAGGTAGCCTGGTAAGATTTTCTGCTACCTTTTAAGATGTTTTTATTTTGTGAAACTATGTTTATTTCATCTTTAGTATTAACTGTTCCTATCCAGTGACTTAACTCTGTCAACTTATGCTTATTGATAATATCTTGAACTTCAGTCTTATCTTTTGCTTGAACTTGAATAACTACGCCTACTTCTTCAGAAGTTAAGACTGAAACAACTTCTTCTCCTAACTTTGTTATATCGATATCTAAACCACAATGCCCTGCAAAAGACATTTCTAGCAGAGTAATTAATAAACCACCATCAGAACGATCATGGTAAGCAAGAGATAGGTCTTTTGCTAATAAATCTTGTGTGGCATTGAACAAATTTAATAAGTCTTCTGCGGACTCTAAGTCTGCAGATATATCACCTATTTGATTATAAACCTGTGCTAAACAACTGCCTCCTAATCTATTTTTTCCGTGCCCCAAATCAATCATTAATAATTCAGTCTCACCTTTATCTGTTCGTAATTGTGGAGTAACAGTTTTACGAACATCGGTAACAGGAGCAAAGGTTGTTATATTTAGAGAAACAGGAGAAATTACGGCCTTGTCTTCTCCATTTTCCTGCCAAACAGTTTTCATCGACATAGAGTCTTTACCAACTGGAACAGCAATTCCTAATGCAGGGCATAATTCTAAGCCAACTGTTTCTACTGCGTCATATAGTGCGGAATCTTCGCCAATATGTCCTGCGGCAGCCATCCAGTTGGCTGAAATTTTAATGTCAGACATCTTGTCAATTTTTGCACAGGCTATATTTGTAATTGCCTCGGCAATGGATAATCTAGCGGATGCTTTAGGGTTAATTAGTGCGACTGGAGGCCTTTCACCACTTGCCATTGCTTCACCAGTATAGCCAACATAATCTGCGCAAGTAATACCTGCATTAGCAACAGGTACCTGCCAAGGCCCAACCATCTGGTCTCTTGTTACCATTCCTGTAATGCTTCTATCACCGATAGTGATAAGAAAACTTTTACTACCAATAGTTGGTAAATGTAATAGTCTCTCAACCACATCATCCATATTCAACACAGCTGGCTCAAAACCTGGTTGTGGGATTACCCTAGACTTTACTGTACGATGCATTTTAGGAGGTTTTCCTAGTAGTACATTTAACGGCATATCTACTGGTTTGTTATTAAAAACATCATCTTTTACAATTAAATCTTGTACCTTGGTTGCTTCTCCTACAATTGCATAGGGGCATCTTTCTCGTTTACAAATATTTTCAAATTCAGCAATGTTTTCTGCGTAAATTGCAATTACATATCTCTCTTGTGACTCATTACTCCATATTTCCATTGGTGACATACCTGGCTCATCACTTGGTACTTTTCGCAAATCAAACCACGCACCTCTTCCTGAGTCATTCACTAATTCTGGGAAGGCATTTGATAGCCCACCTGCACCAACATCATGAATAGATGCTATTGGAGAGTGTTCTCCCATATAGGTACACCTGTCAATAACTTCTTGGGCACGGCGTTCCATTTCTGGGTTTTCTCGCTGTACCGAAGCGAAATCAAGGGTTTCACAACCTGTACCACCATCTACAGAAGATGCGGCACTACCACCAAGACCAATTAACATAGCCGGACCACCAAGCACTACTAATTTTGATAATGCAGGAATATCATTTTTTTGTACAAATTCTTCACGAATACTACCTAAACCTCCAGCTAGCATAATTGGTTTATGGTAACCACGAACTTCATCGCCATAATGAGTAAGGAAGGTATTTTCATAGGTTCTAAAATAACCGTTTATAGCTGGACGACCAAACTCGTTATTAAAACTTGCCGCACCTAAAGGTCCTTCTTGCATAATATCAAATGCTGAAGATATACGGCTTGGTTTGCCATAATCTCTTTCCCAAGGCTGCTTAAAACCTGGAATATTTAGGTTAGAAACGGTAAAGCCTGTTAATCCCGACTTAGGTTTTGAACCTCGACCAGTTGCTCCTTCATCACGAATTTCTCCACCAGAACCAGTTGCAGCTCCAGGAAAAGGAGAAATGGCGGTTGGGTGATTATGCGTTTCAACTTTTATTTGAAAATGTACGGGCTCTTTAACTGTCTTATAACTATGGCTTTCAGCATCTGGAAAAAACCTTGTTGCTTGAAGTCCTTCGACCACCGCCGCATTATCACTATAAGCTGATAACACTCCTGCAGGAGATTTTTGATAGGTATTACGAATCATCCCAAATAAAGAATTGGGTTTATTTTCTCCATCAATAGTCCAGTCGGCATTAAATATTTTGTGTCTGCAATGCTCTGAATTGGCCTGTGCAAACATCATCAATTCAGCATCTACAGGGTTTCTATTCAACTCAGTAAATGCATCTACTAGATAGCTAACTTCATCTGCAGACAGAGCTAAGCCCATTGCTATATTCGCTACTTGTAAAGCTTCTTTACCACCTTCTAATATATTTACTGTGTTAAAAGGTTTAGGTTGTTGATGAGAAAACAAACCTTCAAGAGGCTCTAAACTATTAAAAACTTGTTCCATCATTCGATCATGCAATGCTAGGTGTACCTCTACCAAATCATCATCAGACACACCTTCCAAAAAATATACTATGCCTCTTTCAATTCTACTTAAGCCTTTAATATTACAGGTTTTAACTATGTCTGTTGCTTTTGATGACCATGGTGAAATCGTTCCTAACCTAGGTACTACCACACAAAAACTACCCCCTCCCACTGCAATCTCGGTAGAAGTAGAGTTTAGTAGTTGGCAGACATTTGATAACTCTTTACCAGCTAAGTTGGCTTTATTTTCCATCTCAACAATATAAACATACTGGCTTTTTATTGCAGTTATATCAGCTACCACTTTTATCTTATTAAGTAGTTTGTTTAGAGAGTAGTTTGAATGGGCAGTATTACCCCAAATAATTTGCATATGTAACCTTGTTAAATATTATGTTAAAGAAGACCAAGATATTGAAACAAGTATTTACGCTCACTTACGGATAAGGGAGTGTCATTAACTGAATCTACACTTAAATAACTATAAGTTTGACCATTTTGTTTTTTAGATTTTATCTTAAATATAACTTGTTTATGACTAAGCAGTTTTGTCTTTTTTGGAAGACTTACCTTCGCTGTAAAATGTGTTTTTTTTGCTTCTTCAATAAACCAGCCAGCTCTATAAATCATTGCCATGAAATAGTCCCAAGATTTTTCTTTTCCTGCTTTAAAACGGATTTTAGAAAGTTCTCTATCGCCATTTTCATCTTCAATAAGTAATGCCGACATTGCAACTTGCTGTAATGCTGTTTTTTTATTTGAACCAAAAAATATTGCTGCTTGGTAAAGCACTTCTGCTTCAAACATTGGGTTAAAAGGTTTGTTTTTCCAATCTCCGGTTGGCAGTTCATCATCTGCACCAGCATTCTCTTCAATCATATAATGATAAAAATAAACTCTAGATAATTTTTTTTCTTTGTCAAATTCTACCCTTGCAACTAAACGATCATATCCTCCTTCAGCAAGTTCAGGACGCCAGCTATTTAATGCCCTAGTAAGCGGCTCTTGAATATCTAAAGGTACAATTTCTTTATGGGCAATGAAATCAGTTTTAATAAAACCTATATTTCGGCGTTCTTCTTTAATTGAAAACCCCATAGTTACTAAAAAAGACTGAACTCCTAGCCAAACTTTTTTATTGCTATAACCTTCTACTTCCAGCCACTTGCCTGATAAGTTACTTTTTACATTTGCTTTTTTTGTACTAGAGCTAAAGAATTCTTGCTTTGTTTTTTTAGGGGGAGGGGGTATCTTTGCTATGACTACTTCTTTTTCAGGGGAAAATGTAGGCGTGTCATAATCAAGAACAGAGTTAATATTTTCTTTAGTTTTAGTAGAACTACAACTAGCGAGTAATGAATAGATTAAAATCATTAAAAGAAAATTTAATTTCTTTAGCATTTATGCCAAAACCCCTACTGTCTGTAATGTCTGTCTAAGCCTTGGTTGATACTCTTCGGCTAATACCGTCATAGGCAACCTAATGGTTAAACCTATTAGACCCATCTCTGCTAAACACCATTTTACAGGTATAGGATTACTTTCGACAAATAGTTCTTCATGCAAGATTGCTATTTTAGCATCAATCTCTTTTGCTTCTTCAGCCTTACCATCTAAAGCAAGTTGACAAGCTTCTGCCATTTGTTTTGGAACAATATTGGCAGTAACAGAAATAGAACCATGACCACCTAACAAAATAAATTCGATACCTGAGGCATCATCGCCAGTATATAAATCAAAGTCATCATCAACCATGGTCTTAATCATGGCAAGCCTTGTTAAATCTCCAGTAGCTTCTTTTACTCCAATAATATTTTTAACTTTGGATAGTCTAGCAATAGTTTCTGGCAAGATATCACAGGCAGTTCTTCCTGGTACATTGTATAGAATTTGCGGTATATTGACTGTTTCTGCTATCTTTTTGTGATGTAAAAACAAACCCTCTTGGGTTGGTTTGTTGTAATAAGGGGAGACTAGCAAACAAGCATCTACTCCTGCATTTTTTGCACATTTAGTTAACTCAATTGCTTCAGTAGTTGAATTAGCACCGGTACCGGCAATAACAGATATTCTTCCCGCAGACTTATCTACTACAAATTTTACTACTTCACAATGTTCTTTATAGTTAAGTGTTGCAGACTCACCAGTAGTACCCATTACAATAATTGCTGTAGTTTTTGCTTCAATGTGTATTTCTATCAGCTTTTCAAGTGCTACGAAATCAACTGATTCATCAGGCAACATCGGCGTAACTAAAGCTACCATACTTCCTCTAAACACGCACAACCCCTTTCAAAAAACCAACTATTTAAAGAGAGTAATTTTACTTGTTAAACAAGTTATTTTCAATCTATTATTAGCAAAAAAAAAGCGGGCAATGCCCGCTTTTATATAAAAAACATCTAACTAATTATGAGTGTTTTTTAAAATCCGCTTCAGTAGGCAATGTAAAGCCTTCTTCCACAGCTTTTTCTCGGCAATATTCTACTGCAAAATCTAATAACTCTCCAACCGCTCTATGCCTAAACTTATGCTTTTGTCTAACATGCGAAAACGGTCTTGTTAAAGGAGGGTCTAATGGAATGGCTTTAAGTGTGTTAAGTCTTAACTCTTTATTTAGTGTTGTTCTAGAAACTATCGCAATCCCTACATTAGACTCTACTGCCATTTTAACTGACTCTGGGCTACCTAACTCCATTTCAACACTTAAACTTGAGTAGCTTAAACCTTGTTCTTTAATATATGAATCAATTACTGCACGCGATCCAGAACCTTCTTCACGAGAAATATAACGATACTTTTTCATATCTTCAATAGATATTTTTTTCTTATTTGCTAATGGATGTTCTGTAGGAACAATTAGTACCATTTCATCTAGGCGACAAACTTCTACTTCTAGATTTTTATTATAAACAGGTGCTTCAACTACACCTAAATCAATCATATTATTTTCAACCATCGCAACTATTGCATCAGTATTACCAACTTGCAGGCGAATATTTACATCTGAAAATTGTTTTTTAAATGCTCCAAGTAAACTGGGCAACATATACTCGGCAATAGTGGTGCTTGCTCCTATCAACAAGCTACCCGTCACTTCTCCCGTTAGTTCCTTGACCTCATGATTCATTTTATCATAATGTTCAAGTATCAATTCAGAATAGTCATATACGACTTTTCCTGCTTCGGTGAGGGTTATTTTATTGTGCGTTCGATCAAATAGGCGAGTGTTAAAAAATTCTTCTAATTGCTTAACCTGAAAGGTAACCGCGGGTTGAGTCATGTGCAAAGTTTCTGCAGCCTTAGTAAAGCTTAACACTTTTGCTACCATATAAAATACTTGCAGTCTTCTATCTGCCATAAAACTTACCTTTTCTATTATTTTTTAAGGAGAAGATGAACAAAGTTTATTAATCTACTTCATAAAATTTATTTGTGCATTGACTATAAGATTATATTCATCAAATGTCAAAACCTTTATACCTAAACCTATAAAAAAACCCCATAAATAGCTAGCAATATCAATATTATGATGATTTACTTCTATTTGTAGATTTTCCTCTATTATTTTCTGCTGACCTATGACCAGACTTTTTATTAACAGAACCTTGTGGTTTTTTACCACTTTTTCCTGCATATTTATTATTTGGGTTATTAGTTTTTTTTGGTTTTTTGATTTTTTTAGGCTTTTTAGTGCCTAACTTAGATTCTGGTAAATTATGGTCTGGCTCAAAACCATCAAATAGTTTTCTTTCTAGTGATTTACCAATTAAGTGTTCTATATCTGCTAGTTGGTTAAACTCATCTGCGCACACTAATGAAATTGCTTCACCCTTCTGCCCTGCTCTACCTGTTCTACCTATACGATGTACATAATCTTCTGCTACCTGTGGCAGGTCAAAATTTACTACATGTGGGAGCTGTTCAATATCAATACCTCTAGCTGCAATATCTGTAGCAACCATAACCCTCGCCTTGCCTGCTTTAAAATCAGCAAGGGCTTTAAGGCGTGCATTTTGGCGTTTATCTCCATGGATAGAAGTAGCAGAAATACCATTACTAATTAATTTTTTTGCCAAGCGGCTAGCACCATGTTTGGTGCGTGAAAAGACAAGTACCTGTTCCCATTCATGCGTTTTTATTAACTTTAGCAATAACGCTGATTTTCTACTTTTATCAACAGGAATAATCCACTGCGTGATTTTACTAACCGTGCTATTTGCAGGAGCAACGGATATTTCAACAGGGTTATTAACTAAACCTTTTGCGAGGGTACGAATCTGGGAGGAAAAAGTTGCTGAAAAAAGTAAATTTTGGCGTTTTTTTGGCAAAAAAGATATAATTTTTTTAATATCATGAATAAAGCCCATATCCAGCATTCTATCTGCTTCATCTAGTACAAGTATTTCTAAATTATCAAACTTTATAGCCTTTTGTTGAAACAAATCTAACAAGCGACCAGGTGTGGCAATAAGTACATCTACACCTCCTCTAAGTTTTTGCATTTGTGGATTTATTTTAACCCCCCCATAAACTATGGTGGACTTTAAACTAAGGTGTTTTCCATAGTCATGCACACTTTCACCTACCTGTGCCGCTAGTTCACGAGTAGGAGTTAAAACTAAAGCTCGTACCTGATTTGCTTGTGGTTTTTTACCCCTAGATAAAATCTCTAACATTGGCAGGGTAAAACCAGCGGTTTTCCCTGTCCCTGTTTGTGCCGCCGCCATAATATCTTTACCAGATAGTATTGCTGGGATTGCTTTTTCTTGTATTGGAGATGGGCTTTTATAGCCTTTATCCGCAATTGCATGTAAAATTTGTTTAGATAAATTGAGTGAAGAAAAGTCCATAAGACCCATTAACCATAAATAAAAAAAGGATTATACTACCAAGATAGTAGTATTATTTTTTAAATGCACAAACATAGGACTAGTTAGTGAAAAAAGAAACTCTAGATAAGCTGCCAGAAGTTCTTCAAAAAGATATGGAAGATAATTTATGCACCTGCAATAGTGTCATAAAAAAAGATATTATTGAAGCTATTGAAAATGGGGCTAACACCTTAGAAAAAGTTCGCTCTAAAACTTATGCCACAGATGGCAATGGCTGTTGTGGAAGGCAGGTGTCTCGCTTAATTGAATGTTTAAATGCAGAAGAACTAAAATAACCTTTACAGAACCTTCTTTCCAGAAAAAAAAAGGGGGGGGGGGGTAAAAAAGTCTATAAATCAAAAACTTAA
>CAZMHA010000021.1:0-17872 GCA_964565985.1 uncultured Piscirickettsiaceae bacterium
GGTTTTTCCCCCCCCCCCCCCCCCCCGCAAAATAAGAAAAGAGGGTGGCTAGATGTTTTTTAAACCAATATTTTAAGGAGTTATTCCTACAGCTTCTAGGAAGTGGCGTAGTTTGGTTATGTCGGTTTTATTGCTTAGTTCGTGTCCTTGATGTGGCATGCCTATTACTAGTTCTTTGCCTTTTAAATGTATGTGTGCTCGGTTGGTGTTTGATAGGTCTATTTCTGCTCCGTAGTGTTTTAGGGTTGAGGATAGTTTTTTCCAGTCTAGGTTGGTTGCTATCGGGTGGGCAAATACTTTTGCTAGTGTTACTTGGTGCTTGTGGCTCATTTTTATCTCCTTAGTTTATGCTTCCTTTACTAACTATACTCTTAAATTTTTTAAACCGCTATAATGACCGCATTATTTATAAACATAGGTCAACTTTTGTGAAAATTATTGTGTTGGATCGTGATGGAGTTATTAATCAAGATTCTGATAATTATATTAAGAATGTAGATGAGTGGATGCCTGAAAAAGGTAGTATTGATGCGATTGTTCGTTTAAAAAAAGCTGGCTGGACTGTGGCCGTGGCTACTAATCAGTCGGGTATTAAGCGAGGTTTTTATTCTCAACAAATGCTTTCTGTTATGCATGCAAAAATGAATAGTTTGTTGGGTGAGTTTGGGGTTGATTGGCTTAATTTTTCGCCTTATATGGATGATGATAATTCGGTTTGTCGTAAACCTGCGATTGGTTTAATGCGGGCTATTGAACTTAGGTTTGATGTTTGTTTGCATGGCAAATATATGGTTGGGGATAGTATGTCGGATATTAAGGTTGCCCGTAAAATGGGGATGGTTCCTTTATTGGTAAGAACTGGTAAGGGTGAAAAAACTATTGCTAGTTTATCAAAAGTATCTACAGATGTGGTAAGTGATGAATTTGGAAAAATTATGGTGTTTGATAATTTATTAGCTGCAGTGGAAAGTATATTATGAAAAATATTTGGGCTTTTAGAAGCATTATTTTTATTATTTTACAAGCAACTAGTGTAATCGTGGTTTCGTTAGTTGGCTTTTTATTGTGGTTTGCCTCTGATAAGGTAAAGTATGCTTACTTAAGGTGTTGGGTAGGTTTTGTTCTTTTATTATTACGGTTTATTTGTGGGGTTAAGTATGAAGTGCATGGTAGGGATAATTTAGATTTAACTAAAACTGGGTTAATTCTTGCTAGGCATGAATCAGCGTGGGAAACTTTTGCTTTTCAAATAATATTTCCACGGCTGGCGTTTGTATTGAAAAAAGAATTATTGAAAATCCCTTTCTTTGGCTGGGGTTTACGCATGACTTCTCCTATTGCTATTGATAGGGGGGCGGGCAGAAAAGCTATGAAACAGGTTTTAGATCAGGGTTCCCAAAAGTTATCTGCTGATAGTTGGGTGGTTATTTTTCCAGAGGGTACGAGAATGCCTAGGGGTAAGTTAGGAAAAATTAATTCTGGTGGGTCTTTACTGGCTAAAAATTCTGGAGCTAAAACTTATTTAGTCGCCCATAATGCTGGAAAATGCTGGGCGGCAGGTAGTTGGATTGTAAAACCAGGCAAGGTTGATGTTTTTATTAGTAAACCACTTAATGTGGAGAAGATGGAAACAGCAGAAATTAATAAATTAACAGAGGATTGGTTTAAAAAGCACTTGTAGGCTTTTAAGCATAAAATTATGAGTAAACTTTCAACATTAATTGGTTTTACATTAGGTTTTATTATTATCTTTGCAAATATGAGGGATACTGAAACTGGCGAAATGATATCAGCTTTCTTAAACTGGAAGGCGTTGCTTGTTGTTTTAGGCGGTACTTTTGCGGCGGCTTTTATTAATTATCCTCTTTCGCAAATGATTGGTTTTTTCAAAAGTTTTGGTAGAGTGTTTGTTGATGAAGTTGTTGAAGAGGATAGTAGTATTCGTGAACTTTTAAGGCTTAGTAAGGTTGCACATAAAAAAGGTTTGCTGGCTTTAGAAAAAGAACTTGAAGTTATTGAGGATTCTTTTTTGCAATTTTCCGTATCTGAAATGTTGGTTTATATTAAGCATTCTCAGCTCAAATCTAGCTTGAATAATCGCCTTACTTCTATGAGATTAAGACACCTTAATGATCAGGATGTTTTTAATAATATGGCAACATATGCCCCTGCTTTTGGCATGATGGGTACGGTTATGGGGCTTATTTTAATGATGACCTCTCAGGTTGGTATGGAAAACGCAGAGGAAATTGTTGACTCGCAAGATATGTTAGGTAATTTGCTTGGTGGTATGGGTCTTGCCTTGGTTACTACTTTTTATGGAGTGTTGCTTGCTAACTTGGTTTTTACACCAATGGCAGGAAAATTAAGAATATTATCTGATGGTGAAGTCGCAAAAAATGAACGAATTATCGAGGGGGTTATGTTTATTAAGGAGAGCATGCCTACTTCATTCTTAAAAGAGTATTTGCTGTCAAATACTAGTGAGAAGACCAAATTAAAAATTGAATTATTTGCTGGATAGCTAGTAATGGATAGTAATGAAGCAGTAGAAAAACATAAGTTATTACAGATTACTAGGTTTAAAAATAGCCAGTTAGTGTTTATGTCGTTATTTACGGCAATATTGGCATTGTTTGTCATAATAGTTTCTTTTGTACAAATTGAAGAAAATACTGAAAAGAGAAGTTACCAAAAACTAGTAAATGTACTGTATCAAGATATTAACCGTTATAAGAAGCAACAAAATTTAGACTGGTTAGTGGTAGAAAATACTCTTTCAAAAGGGATTAGGCTGACCTTTAATTCTAAAGTACTCGCTGCAAACAATCTTTTTGCTAGTGCTAGAGCAAAGTTAAATCCTTATTTTTTACCTTATCTTGAACAATTAATTGGTTTGGTTCATTTTTTAGACTTAGAAAACTACCCAGAAAAACATGCAAGTAAAGTTGCAAAAATAATTAGCCATGGTGAGAGGCTAATAGTTTCTTTAAGAGTGGAAGGACACACTGATTCTATACCCTTGTCGGCATCTGCTTTGTATAGTTCTAATATAGAATTAAGCAGTTTTAGAGCTTATTCTCTAATGGCTTTTATTAAGTTGTACACAAGATTACCCCCAAGGTTTTTTGCTATAGCTGGCTATGGTAGCTTTAAACCCTTGTCTAATGATGCTACCAAATCAATAAATCGTCGTGTAGAAATTTATATAGTGCCGAATGTGCTATCAAAAAGTAAGCTATTAAAATGAATTACAATCGTGAAAGAGCAAAAGTAACCTGGATATTTTCCTTTGGTGATTTAATTACACTATTAGTTACTTTGTTTATTTTAATTTTAGTATTAAATAAGGGTGAGATAACAAAGATACAAAAGTGGTCTGAAGATGAGCTAGATGCGACTGCTTTTGAGTTAGAAAAAGTGTTTGCTGACTTTAAGTATCTTTCTGTTTTTAGGGTCGCACAGGGTATTGAAGTTAATATATCTGCCAATAACTCTTTTATAAAAGGTGGTTTTGTACCCTTGCCTGAACTATCTGCAGAGCTAGAAAGACTAGGGATTGTTTTAGATACCTTGCCGTTTTTAACCGCAAAAAATGGGGCTATGCCTAAAGACATTTCTAGACTAGCTAGTAAAAATAATTTTGTTTTATATCGTGAAATTTCTATTTCTGGGCATACTGATAATGATGTTATTAACCCTGGCTCTAACTTAAGAAACAATTGGTTTCTTAGTGCAATGCGCGCACAAACAGTGATGAAGCTATTATTTAATTACAGTTCTCTTCCTGCGGATAAATTTAGCATTTCTGGCTTTGGTGAGTATCGGCCGATTGCAAGTAATCGCAATGAATTAGAAAAAATTAAAAACCGTCGGGTTAATATATTAATTGTAGCTAGTTTTCAAAAAGGCTCGGCTGAGAATTTGCTAGTTTCCAATCAATAGCCGTTAGTTTGTTTTTAACTAAAAACTGGTTGGTTTTAGAAAAAGGTTTACTATCCCAAAAACCACGATAGGCAGAAAGAGGGGATGGATGCGCACTTTCAATGATGAGGTGTTTATTTACATCAATTAATACAGATTTTTTTTGTGAACTAGCACCCCAAAGTATAAATACGCAGTGGGGCTGTTTTTTTGATATTTGTTTAATTATTTTGTCAGTTATAACCTCCCAACCCTTACCCTGATGTGAATTAGCCTTACCAGCTTCAACCGTTAATACGGTATTTAATAATAAAACCCCTTGCTGATTCCAGTATTGTAAATCACCTGTATGTTGATTATTTATCCCTAGGTCACTAAAAAGTTCTTTGTTAATGTTTAATAAAGATTTTGGTAAAGGTTTTACACCTTCTTGTACAGAAAAACTCAAGCCATGAGCATGCCCAACTGTTGGGTAGGGGTCCTGCCCTAAAATAATAACTTTTACTTGATCAAAGGGCTGGCTGTTTATGGCTTTAAACCATTCATTCTGTGCGGGTAGAGTATTTTTTGCATGGTTTAAAAATGTTTCTAGTTCTTTTATGTAAGGTTTATCCCATTCTTCAGCTAGTTCTTTGTGCCAGCTGGGTTGGGTAATTAGTTTTTGCAAGTTAATCATTTATGGTGCAAGCCTTGTAATAATCCATTCTGCCCCTTTCTTTTCGTAGCTAAATCGATCATGTAATCTATTTGGTCTTCCTTGCCAAAACTCAAATTTATGTGGGATTAGTTGATAGCCACCCCATTGTTCTGGCCTAGGTACATCTTTATCGTTAAAATCTTTAGATGCCTTGTCCATTTTGTTCTCTAGTTCTTCTCGGCTATTTACTATTTTGCTTTGGTTTGAAATATGGGCAGCAAGCTGGCTATCTTTTGGTCGGCTTTTAAAATACTTGTCTGATTGCTCTGCAGATACTTTTTTTACCCCCCCCTCTATTCTTATTTGTTTATCAAGTTCTGGCCAAAAAAAACAACAGCTAGCCTTAGGATTAGCAACTAGTTCTTTCCCCTTATCGCTGTCATAGTGTGTATAAAACAACAAACCCTGTTCATTAAATTCTTTTAATAAAACCACTCTACAATGGGGCTGGTTATCTTCACCAACTGTTGCTAAGGTCATAGCGGTAGGGTCTTTTATTTGGGTCGTAGTAAAGGCTTGCTCTAGCCAATTTACTAGTTGTTTAAAAGGTGAGCAGAGCAAGTCTTCTATATTTAGTGATGCAGTGTTGTAATCACGGCGTTCATTATTATAATCACGATTTGGCATTAAAAATCCTTGCTATATTTAGCGGTTTTTATTAGAGTAACGATACAAAATATTATAAAGGTAAAATAGTGGCTGAACAATATAATGCTTCGGAAATTGAAGTTTTAACAGGGTTAGATCCAGTTAAAAAACGCCCTGGAATGTACACAGATACAACCCGACCCAATCATCTAGCTCAAGAAGTTATTGATAATTCAGTAGATGAAGCAATTGCTGGTTTTGCTTCAGAAATTACGGTTATTCACCATAAAGATGGCTCTATGTCGATTGAAGATAATGGGCGAGGTATGCCTGTTGATATTCACCCAGAAGAAGGTGTTTCTGGTGTAGAGGTCATTCTTACCAAGCTACATGCTGGTGGTAAATTTTCTAATAAAGCCTATTCTTTTGCTGGTGGTTTACATGGTGTTGGTATATCTGTAGTTAATGCTTTATCTTCAAAGGTAGAGATTGCAATTAAACGCGAAGGCAAAGTTCATAATATTACTTTTAAAAATGGCGATGTTGCAATAGACCTTGAGGTAACGGGTAAGGTTGCAAAGAAGAACACAGGAACTCTACTGCGTTTTTGGCCAAATGCAAAATATTTTGATACAGCCAAGTTTTCGTTAACAAAACTAACCCACCTTTTACGAGCAAAAGCGGTGCTTAGTTCAGGTTTACATGTTACATTTATTGATGAAGTAGCCGATGAAATTAAGGTTTGGTGCTATGAAGATGGTTTAAGAGATTACCTAAATCAATCTTTGGAAGGCTTAGATAGAGTTCCTTTAGAAAGTTATTTTGGGGAAGTTAATGCTGAAAATGAAGGTGTAACTTGGGCAATATCATGGTTGCTAGAGTCAACGGCAGAACCTGTATCAGAAAGCTATGTAAATCTTATCCATACTCCACAAGGCGGAACTCATGTAAACGGGTTTAGAGCCGGAACTACGGAAGCAATTAAAGAGTTTTGTGAGTTTAGAAATCTATTGCCACGAGGCATAAAAGTTACCCCAGAAGATGTTTGGCAAAATGTATGCTTTGTTCTTTCAGCAAAATTAAGAGAGCCACAGTTTGCAGGGCAAACTAAAGAAAGGCTGTCCTCAAGAGAGTGCGTACCATTTATTTCTGGAGTGGTAAAAGATAACTTTAGCCTGTGGTTAAATCAACATATAGAAACCGCCGAAAAAATTGCTGAAGTGGTCATTAATAATGCTCAAAATAGAAATAGAAAAGCTAAGAAAGTTACTCGTAAAAAAATAACTTCAGGTCCGGCTTTGCCAGGTAAACTTGCGGACTGTACTGAGTCAGATATTAGTTTGACGGAGTTGTTTTTGGTAGAGGGAGATTCAGCCGGTGGCTCTGCAAAACAAGCTAGAGATAAAAGCTTTCAGGCAATTATGGCTCTAAGAGGCAAGATTTTAAATTCTTGGGAAGTAGATTCTAGTCAGGTATTAGCATCTAAAGAAATACACGATATAAGCGTTGCCATTGGAGTTGACCCCTCATCAGACGATATTTCTGGACTGCGTTATGGCAAGGTTTGTGTTTTAGCAGATGCGGATTCTGATGGTGCTCATATAGCTACACTTATTTGTGCATTATTTGTAAAACACTTTCCTAAACTGGTTGAAGAAGGGCATATTTATATAGCCATGCCTCCTTTGTATCGCATAGATGTTGGCAAAAAAGTTTTTTATGCTTTAGATGAAGCAGAAAGAGAAGGTATTTTGGATAGAATTGAAGCTGAAAAAATGGCAGGTAAAGTACAAGCTACTCGTTTTAAAGGTTTAGGAGAAATGAATCCTTCACAATTAAGAGAAACCACCATGTTGCCAGAATCCAGACGATTAGTTAAATTAAGTTTAGACGCTGAAGTATCTATGCCTTTAATGGATATGTTATTAGCAAAAAAACGCTCTGGAGATAGAAAAAAATGGCTTGAAGAGAAGGGTGATTTAGCAGAAGTATAATTGCGGGAAATTTTGCCAAAAATGGTAAAGTTGTTCTTGTTTTTACTTCTATATTATCTTTGATGTTGTTGAATGTAGTCGCGGATTATTTTTTTATTAGGGCTGTTTTCTTCATTAAATTCAATGCCCATTAAACATTCTCCACGAATTTCACAGCAGTGAACAACTTTTCCCTTAATCTTTATTTCCTGGTTAGAGGGGTTAAGTCCAAAGCTAATAACTATCGAAAGAGAGCTTAAGCAAGAGGACTTAATAATGATTTTAGTTCCTGTTTCTGATAGATCAATCATTTTGCCATGAATTTGTTTATCTTCACAAGAGAAAGATACTGGTCGCTCTATGGCAATTCTTTGTACATTCCTCTTTTCATTCATTTTTTCATTCATTTTTATTTAGCTCTTAGTTTTGTGTTAAATTAAAGCGTTATTATACATTTTTATATAGAAGGGGTTTTATTATGATTTTCTCCGTAATAGTTGAAAATATAAAATGTGGGGGCTGTGCTAGCCAGGTTACCAGTAAGTTAATGAATATAGATGGCATAACATTAGTTAATGTAGATGTTGATGAAGATCGGGTATCTGGAGAAATGGCTACGAATGTTTTAGAAAAGATTAAAATTACTTTAGCAAATTTAGGTTATCCAGAAGTAGGAACACAAGACGGGTTAGAAGCATTAGGATCCAAGGCTAAATCATTTGTATCCTGTGCAGTCGGCAAAATAAATAAATAATTGTAGGACAAATTAATGAGTCAAGAAACCATAAACTATGAAGGTATTGAGCATCAAACGGTTGCTCAGTTTGCAGAAAAAGCTTATTTAGATTACGCAATGTATGTAATTTTGGATAGAGCCTTGCCACATATTGGCGATGGCTTAAAACCTGTGCAACGCAGAATAATTTATGCCATGTCCGAGTTAGGACTTAAAGCAAGTGCAAAGCATAAAAAATCGGCTCGTACGGTAGGTGATGTTTTAGGGAAGTTCCACCCGCATGGAGATGCCGCTTGTTATGAGGCTATGGTATTAATGGCTCAAAGTTTTTCTTTCCGTTTTCCTTTGGTTGATGGGCAGGGTAACTGGGGTTCTGTCGATGACCCTAAGTCTTTTGCAGCTATGCGTTATACCGAAGCAAAGTTGTCAAAATTTAGCCAATTGTTATTAGAAGAAACTGCTCAAGGAACTGTTGATTGGGCGCCTAACTTTGATGGTTCTTTAGAAGAACCTACTGTTTTACCAGCAAGAGTTCCGCATATTCTATTAAATGGTACTTCTGGAATAGCTGTTGGTATGGCAACCGATATACCACCGCATAACTTAATTGAAGTTATTGATGGTTGTATTGCTATTCTAGATAAAAAAACCCTTACTGCAGATGAGTTGTTTGCCATTATTCCTGGTCCAGATTATCCAAATTATTCCAGCATTATTACCCCCAAAGAAGATTTAAAAAGGCTGTATGAAACAGGGCATGGGTCTTTAAGACAAAGAGCTAGGTACGAAGTTGAAGATGGTATAAATGTGGTGTTTGATGCTTTACCATTCCAAGTTTCTGGTTCTAAAGTTTTAGAGCAAATAGCGGCACAAATGCGTGCCAAGAAGCTACCAATGGTTGTTGATTTGAGAGATGAATCTGACCATGAAAACCCTGTTAGGCTAGTGGTTGAGCTTCGCTCTAAAAGGGTGGATGTAGAAGCAGCTATGTTGCACCTATTTGCAACTACAGATTTAGAAAGAAGCTATCGAGTAAACCTTAATGTAATAGGTTTAAATGGTCGCCCACAGGTAAAAAGCCTGCTAGGTATTTTGCAAGAGTGGTTAGGTTATCGTATAGAAACGGTAAGAAGACGCTTACAGTTTAGGCTAAACAAGGTTAATGCTCGTTTACATATTTTAGATGCACTACTAGTTGCATTTTTAAATATTGATGAAGTAATTGCCATAATCCGTGAAGAGGATAAGCCTAAGCCAGTATTAATGGCAAGGTTTAAGCTATCAGACACTCAAGCAGAAGCGGTATTAGAGTTAAAATTACGCCACCTAGCAAAACTAGAAGAAGTAAAAATTACCGCAGAACAAAAAGAACTTGCTAAGGAAAGAAATAAGCTAGAAACCACTCTTGGTAGTGAAACTAGAATGAAAACTTTAGTGAAAAAAGAACTGCTTGCAGATGCCAAAGAGTTTGGTGATGAAAGGCGTTCTCCGATTGAAGTTAAAGCCATTGCTCATGCAATGTCTGAGAAGGATTTGTTACCTGCGGAGGCAGTTACCGTGGTTTTATCTGACACAGGTTGGGTAAGAGCGGCAAAAGGTGCGGATATTGATGGCAAAGCCTTAGCTTATAAATCAGGCGATAGCTTCAAAGCACAGGCAAGTGGGCAAAGTCGTCAACTAGCTGTGTTTTTAGATACAACGGGTCGTGCTTATTCTTTAAATGCTCACTCGCTACCATCGGCAAGAAGCCATGGAGAGCCACTAACTGGGCGTTTAAATTTAACTACTGGTGCTAGTTTTATGAGTGTCTTGTTAGCGGATAATAATGACTTGTTCTTTATGGCATCCTCTGCTGGTTATGGTTTTAAAACAGAATTTAAAAATCTTCATTCTAAAAACAAGGCTGGTAAAGCCGTATTATCTGTTCCAAAAGGCGAAAAGCAACTAACTCCTGCTAGAGTTAGGAAGGGTGATTTGGTTATGGTAGTTACAGATGAACCTAAAATGTTAGTTTTTGATGAGGAAGAATTACCAGAATTAGCTAAGGGTAAGGGCAATAAATTAATGACTTTACCAAAAGGTACTAAGGTTAATGCGGTATTTTCTTTTGAAAAGGGCAGTAAAATTGAGTTGGTTGCAGATAAATACAAAAAAACTTTTGGACCAACGGCTATCGAAGAAGCATTTGCCAGCCGAGCTAAAAAGGGGATAGTACTGCCAAGAACCTTGAAAAAAGTAACAGAAATTAGGCTAAACAATAAATAACTTACTTTGGTTGGTTTGTTTTTTGCTTAAACTGACTTTATATAATTTAGCTTAAAAGAAGAAGAGTTTATGTTTTCAAAATTAATTGCAACTTTAATTGTCTTAGGAAGTTTCTTCGGAGGCTATATGTGGGAAGGGGGAACCATTGTTTCTTTATGGCATCCCGCAGAGCTAGTTATAATTTTAGGTATTTCCTTAGGGGTTTTTCTTGGCGCTACACCAGTTTATGTTTGGAAAAAGACCTTTGTATACCTGGGAAGATACTTTTCTGGAGGCAGGGTTAATAAAAGAACCTATGCTCAGGTTCTTGATCTGCTAGATGAACTTTCTAGACAAGCAAGAAAGCAGGGTATTTTATCTTTAGAGAAGCATCTTTCTGTTCCTGAAGCTAGTAGTATATTTATGAGATTCCCTTTGGTATTAAGGCATAAAGAGTTAAAGAAGTTTATTGCAGATAACTTTTCTTATTTATTATTAAACCCTCCTGCTTCTTTGTCTTTTAAAGACTATTTAGAAGAGCAGGTTGATGACATTATTCAATCAATGATGGAAGTACCTAGGGCTACGGGTAAGATTGCTGCTCTATTACCTGGTTTTGGTATTGTTGCTGCTGTTTTAGGAGTTATTTTAACAATGAACTTGTTAGGCGGTGATATGGATGTAGCAAAAATTGGTACATCAATTGGTGCCGCACTAGTTGGTACTCTTACTGGTATTTTCTTCTCTTTTGCAGTGGTTTCTCCATTTACTCATGCTGTTGAAGTAATGATTAGAGAAGATAGAGCAGTATTTCAAGTTTGTACATCTTTTTTACACGCCTTTTCTAATGGGGTCTCACCAAGTATGGCTTATGAAGTAGGAAGACAAAGAGTTCCTGCTGAGTTTGAGTTGTCTCGCGACTATGCAGGGTAAGTCTATGAGTAAGAGAAGGGATGAATGCGAATGTGAAAATGGAGCTTGGGAGATCGCCCTAGCTGACTTGATGACCGTTTTGATGGTGTTCTTTCTGGTAATGTGGTTAATAACTATAGTTGACCCTGAGCAAAGAGATGCTTTTGTTGAATCGGTATTGGGTGAAGGTGGTGGAGCTAATAGTATTATTTCTGATGATGGCAAAAAAATGAAAAAATCAGAAATAAAAGTAAAAGTTGAACCAAAACCAGAAATAACTACAGAAGAAATTGAGGAAGCTCTTAAAAAAGTTAATCCTAAAGATATAGATATTGAAGAAACTGCTCAAGGTATAAAAATAACCCTGCGCTCTGATAGTTTTTTTGAAAGTGGGCGAGCAAGCATTAAAGATAAAACTCGTGAACAGCTAGAACACTTAGCGGAAACTCTTGTTAATAGAAACCAATATATTACTATTACAGGCTATACTGATACTCTTCCCATATCTAACTTCCAATTTCCTTCTAACTGGGAACTATCTTCAGCAAGATCGGCAACTGTTGCCAGAACATTTATCTACATGGGTGTAGAGCAAAAATGGGTAACAATTCAGGGTATGGCTAGCAATGATCCTGTTGCTAAAAATAATACATCTTATGGGCGTTCTTTAAATCGTAGAGTTATTATTTTAGTTAAAAAGTCTGCAGCAAATCCTAATTTATAAAATCACTATTTACAGTTTCATCTATCTATAGCGTTACAAGTGGAACAGTTAGGGTCTTTTTTTAGATTTAGCTGTTTAAACTGCATGGAATAGGCATCTATAATTAATAACTTACCTACCAGAGTTTTTATATCTAGCAAAGCCTTAATCGCTTCTATAGCCTGCATTGAACCTACTAAACCTACCACTGGTGATAGCACGCCATTTACACGACAATTTAACTCTTTACCATCATCTTCTTTATATAAACATTGATAACAAGGGCTGTCTGCTTGTCTAAAATCATAGGTGGTTAACTGCCCTTCCCAGCGAATAACGGCACCAGAAATAAGCGGTACTTTTTTTAACTTACAAATACTATTTAGGCTAAACCTACTGGCAAAGTTATCGGTACAATCTAATACTACATCAGCACCGCTA
Source organism: uncultured Piscirickettsiaceae bacterium (assembly GCA_964565985.1). Classification (GTDB taxonomy): domain Bacteria; phylum Pseudomonadota; class Gammaproteobacteria; order Thiomicrospirales; family Thiomicrospiraceae; genus Hydrogenovibrio. Next base: position 12,219 of record CAZMHA010000021.1, read on the forward strand.
ATTAAATCTTTAGCCTGTTGTTTAGTTAATTTTTTATTAATGGTAATGAGGTTTGTTTGATGGTTTAATTCAGCTAGATTATCTTTAGCTGAAGAGACTTTGCTTTGGCCAATATTTTTTTCACGGTGTACTATTTGGCGTTGTAGGTTCGAGGAATCTACTTTATCAAAATCAACAAGGGTTATCTTGCCTATACCTGCCGCGGTTAAGTAAAGAGAAGAGGGTGAACCTAAACCTCCCAGCCCAAAAATAACCACATGTGAATTAGCTAGTTTTAGTTGCCCATCTTCACCTATTTCAGGTAATTGTATTTGGCGACTATAACGATTAAAATCATTTTTATCTAGTTCAGTTTTATTGTTTCCACTCATTTTGGCATTTCCCCTAGTGTCACTCTATCATTGCCCGCATAGTCAGTTATGGTTTTTATTTGTTGAAAACCATTTTTACTTAATAAAAATTGTACTTGTTTTGCTTGTTGATAGCCATGTTCTATTAACAACCAACCATTTTTAGTTAGGTGATTAACAGCCTGTTGGGCGATGATAGTAATATCTTGCAAGCCGTCAGCTCCTGAGCTTAACGCGGCTTTAGGCTCAAATCTTAAATCCCCTTGTGCTAGGTGTTTATCTTGCTCCTCTATGTATGGGGGGTTGCTTACAATAAGGTCAAATAAAGTATTTTGGGTTTTAAATGATTCAAGCCAATTGCTATGAATAAATTCAATATCTAAACCTAGAGAGAGGGCGTTGCTTTTTGCGACCTCTAGTGTTTTAACATCAAAGTCCACAGCAAAAGCATTTGTATTAGGGAGGTCATGTTTGATAGCACAGATAATAGCACCAGAACCAGCACCTAAATCTAATATTTTACCCCCCCCCCTAAAGTGATTTTGTAATAGATTAATTGCTTCAGCAACAAGGGTTTCTGTGTCTGCTCGGGGGATTAGGGTATGTTTATTTACAGTAAACTCTAAGCCCCAAAATTCCTTTTTACCTAAAATATAGGCGATAGGCTTACCAGATATCCTTGCGGACAACAGAGAGTAAAACTGTTTTAGTTGTGGGGAAGTTAGCTCTTTTTCAGGCCAAGTATAAAGGTAACTGCGGTTTTTTTGAATAGCTTGTGCCATTAAAATTTCGCTATCTATCTTTGGGGAGCTATCTACGCCAGCGTCAATCAATTGCTTTTGTGCCGAAGCTAGTAAACTTGATATTATGCTTTTATTAGGCATTTAACGCGGCTAGTTGCTCGGCTTGATATTCATTAATTAAAGGGTCAATAACTAGCTCTAAACTTCCTTGCATAATGTCATCAATGCGATAGAGAGTTAGGTTAATTCTATGGTCAGAAACTCGTCCCTGAGGATAGTTGTAAGTTCTAATCTTTTCAGACCTATCTCCTGAGCCTACTAGGCTTTTTCTTTCTTGAGCTATTTCGGAATCATGCACCCTTTGTTTTTCGTCCATAATTCGGGAAGCTAGTAAAGACATAGCTCTAGCACGATTTTTATGTTGGGAGCGTTCATCTTGACACTCTACAACCGTGCCTGTTGGAAGATGGGTAATACGAATTGCAGAGTCAGTTTTGTTTACATGCTGTCCACCTGCCCCTGAAGCACGAAAGGTATCTACCTTTAAGTCAGCAGGGTTAAGGTTTACTTCTTCTAAGTCTGGAGCTTCTGGCATCATTACAACGGTGGCAGCAGAGGTATGTACTCTACCTTGTGTTTCGGTAGCAGGAACGCGTTGTACACGGTGAGCACCAGATTCAAACTTTAATTTTGAATATGCTCCATCACCAATAATACGGATAATCATTTCTTTAAAACCACCATGTTCTCCTTCTTGAGAATTGATAATTTCTAATTGCCACTTCTGTTTTTCTGCAAAACGGCTGTACATTTTATAAAGATCTCCTGCAAATATTGCAGCTTCATCTCCACCTGTTCCCGCACGAATTTCTAAGAAAATATTAGATTCATCATTCGGATCTTTTGGTAGCAGCATTTTTTGCAAATCTTCTTTTAAAGATGCAATTTTTTTATTGAGCAAAGGCAACTCTTCTTGCCCCATCTCTTTTAGTTCAGGATCTCCAGAGCTAATCATTTCTTTGGCTTCTTTCAGGTCATTATCAGTAGAACAGAACTGTAAAAAAGTTTCTACAATAGGTGTTATTTGAGCATGCTCTTTGGTTAGCCCACGAAACTTTTTTTGGTCAGAAATTATTTGAGGGTCAGAAATTAAATGGTTTACTTCTTCCAGCCTCTCAACCAGGATTTCTAATTTTTTGCGAATAGATTCTTTCATTATTAGTCTTTTAGTCTTTTAGACTATTTAGTTTGATTGTTTTCATTGTCTAGCAATATAGCTTGTGCAGACTCGATAACATGTTGATGCCCAGACAACCCAGCTTTATGCAAATTAGTAGTGGGGGTGTGTAATAGTTTATTTGTTAGTTGATTAGCTAGTTTTTTAATTACCTCATTGGCATTTTCACCTTTACTTAACTGGTGTAGAGCATCATGGATAGATTTTTCTTTTAGCTGATTTGCCTGGTCGCGAAACTCTTGTATTAAAGGACTAGCCTGTATTGTAGCTTGGTATTTTGCCATAAAGTTACTTGCCTGAGTTAATACAATTTCTTCTGCTTCTAATGCAGCATTTTTACGAGACTGTTTGTTTTCATTAATTATTTCAGTTAAATCATCAACAGAGTATAAATAAACATTATTTAGTTCAGAAATAGTTGCTTCAACATCTCTAGGAACAGCAATATCAACTATAAACATAGGTTTATTTTTACGCTGCTTCAAAGCCTTCTTAATCATGGACTTGTGAAGGATTGGCTTACTAGCACCTGTTGCGGAGATTATCATATCAGCTTCACAGAGATGGTCGGGTATTTCTTCTAGGTTTATTGCATAACCATTTAGTTCCGCCGTTATTTTGTGTGCTTTATCTAGGCTTCTGTTTGCAATAATTAACTTACCTATACCATGTTCATGTAAATGACGGGCTACCAGTTCAATAGTATCTCCTGCACCAATTAATAAGGCGGTTTGCTTCTCAAGCCGACCAAAAAAATGTTCTGATAATGCAACCGCAGAAAAAGCGATAGAAACAGGGCTAGAGCCTATTGACGTATTTGTACGAATTTGTTTAACGGTCTTAAAAATATGCTGAAACAGGCAGTCTAGCTTTTGGTGAATACTATTTTCTTTTACGGCGGTGTTATAAGCATTTTTTACCTGCCCAAAAACTTGTGGTTCTCCTAATACGAGGGAATTTAGTCCACTTGCCACGCGCATAACATGCTTAATTGCTTCAAGATCAGAAAATTCATATAGGTATTCATCAATACTATTTTCTTTTAAAGAAAAAAACTGGTGTAGCCATTGGCGAATAAAAGTGCTGGAAATAGACTTTAAATTACAATAAATTTCTGTTCTATTGCAAGTAGAGAGGATAATAACCTCATTTTCTGCCCCCTTATTTTTTAGCTGTGCCAAAGCATCTTGTACCTGCTCTTTAGAAAAAGAAATTTTTTCTCGAATATCAACTGGGGCGGTTTTATGGTTTACGCCCAATACAAATAGCTTCATAGGTTGCTTTAAAAGTGTTTAAAATATAAAAATATGGTTAAGAAAGTCTTGAACTTATTAATTAATACTTTCCTAAAAGCAATAATTTTGCTAAATTATATTCTTAATTGCAAGTAAATGGGTAAAATTCTGTGTTTAAAATGTCGCAAAAGTTAATTTATAGCTTGATAACATTTGGTGTTTTGGCATTTATAAGCAGCTGCTCGCAATTAACAAAAAATCAAGACCAACAGCCAAACCCCTCAACAAGCTCCGCATCAACCTCAAGTAAAGGTTCTACCGCCAGTTACAAGCCTTCAAACATGACCGCTGATATGATGTATAAGGTGTTAGTAGCAGAAATATTATTAAAAAAACGCAAATACAAAGATGCATTTAATATTTTATATCCTATGACGGTTGAAATAAGAGACCCCTCATTAGCAAAAAGAGTTTTTAAACTATCTATGCACACACTTGATGTTAATGCCATAGAAGCGGCAACAAGCCTATGGCTAGAGATATCCCCAGAAAAAGAAGGACCTTGGAAGGCTGCATATTTGCTAGCGGTTAGAGAAGGTGAAATAAAAAACGCAAAGAAAAAATGGCAAAAGTATGCAGATTTAACTAAAAAAAACATAGAAGAAGTGTTTGTAGAAACATCATTAAGAATTTCAAAATCCGCACCTAAAGTTGCCGGGCTTTCTTTTTTAAACAGCTTGCAAACTAGCTACCCCAAAAATCCTGCGGCAATATTTGCTTTTGGTTCTGCAGCAGAAGAGTATCAAGAATACAACCTAGCCATTCCTAAATTAAAAGAAGCTATTTATCTTTATGAAAATATAAACGAAGAAAACTTAACTGAAATTTCTTTAGAAATAAAAAAAGAAGCCTACTATTCTTTAGCAAACAGTTATTTAAGGGTTAAAAAGTTTAAACAGGGAATAAAAGAAATTGAACCACAAGCAAATAGAAATTTAAAAGACTGGAGATTACAAGAATCTTTAGCAAGGCTGCAAGTTAGAGCAGGACTTTTAAAACAAGCAGAAGATCGATACAACCTAGCAATTGAAGCAGAAGCAAAAGCATCATCATCTCGCCTCTCATTAGCCTTATTGCAATTAGAACAGTCTAATTATACTAAGGCAGACCGCAACTTTTTAATTTTAAGAAAAAATAGAACCTACCATTCTATTGCCACCTATTACTTAGGAGTATCTGCACAACAGCAAAAGAAAAACAAAAAGGCGGTAAAGTATTACTCACAAGTTAAAACTAGAGACTACTACATTGATGCACAGATAAGAATATTAGAACTAAAATACTCTAGCGATGGTTTAAACAAGACCATTAAAAAAATTAACAAAATAGAAACAAAAACTAATAAAGACAAAGTTAAGCTATACCGTGCATCAGCTGTTTTTTACAAGCATGCCAATAAGTTACAAAGAGCAGTAAATGCATACCAAAGTGCAAAAACATTAGAACCGAATAATGTAGATTTGCTACTTTCTCAAGCATACATTTATTATGAACTAGAAGACTTTAAAAGATATGAAGAAAATCTACTTATTGCCTTGAAAATAGAACCATCTAATGTAGACGCCTTAAATGCACTTGGTTACTATTATGTAGAACAATCTAAAAAATTAGAACAGGCAGGAATACTGCTACAAACAGCAAATAGGCTTGACCCAAATTCCTACTATATAATTGACAGCCTAGGTTGGTTAGCATATAAAAAAAATGAATTTAACAAATCAGAAAAATTATTAGAGAAAGCATTTGGTCTAGAAAAAGATCTAGAGGTTCTTTTACACCTTATGCAAGTGAAAATTCAGCTGGATAGAAAAGAAGAAGCCATAGAACTGGGAAAAAAATACCAGCCACAGTTTAAAAATAGCAGAACATTAAAAAAGCTATTAAAAAGTATAAAAAGGTAAAAAAAGCTTGATTTGATTGGTATTAAATGGATAATACGCACCTGTCTTAAGACACCTGTCTTAAGGTGATGATTACAGGGCTATCGCCAAGCGGTAAGGCAACGGCTTTTGATGCCGTCATGCGCAGG
>CAZMHA010000022.1:0-16743 GCA_964565985.1 uncultured Piscirickettsiaceae bacterium
TTTAACTAAACTACAAGAAATGAAGTCTAGTTAATATATGTTGAAAAATTGTGCTATTTAATTAGCTTGTCTAATCTCTCTAGGTCGTTGATAACACTCCAGGTGCCTCCACCCAACTCAACTTTTTTCTGCCAGTCTTCTAGTCTTCCCATATACTTTCTTGGGTCCACATTATCACTACGAAGCTTGGTTACATTAAGTGCAACAACATTGTAGCCATCTAATGATAATGGAATGTCTCGTACATAACCTTTTTTAAGCTCTTCTTTTAAGTCTGAAAAAATCATAATAGTTTTTTTACCAGAATTTTTTTCATTTAGATATTCTGTAGCTTGTAAAATCCCGCCAGTAATATCTGTATAACGACTAGATTTTACTCTTTTTACATAATTATCTACTTTAGTTTGAAAACCTCTTTTTTGTTGGTTAGCTTTACTAGGTCTATCATCAAAAGTTATTTTGGCAATAATGTCCTTTTCACTAAAACTTGCGGTATCAATGCTCGCCACCACAAAAGTATCTCCCGACTCTAATTGTGAAAGGGTGTAGTTAATAATTTGCTGGGCTTTTTTTAGCTCTTGTGTATAGGTTCCAGAAGTGTCAACTAACATGTAGACTCCTCTAACACGATTTGTATCTTCTTCATTGTTGGAGCAGCCAGCAAGGGCTAAACTTCCAATTAAAATAAAACTTAATATTAATTTTTGCATTTTTATGCCTCTACTTTTTTAGTTGTTTGTTTTGGTACGATTGCTTTCGCCACTTTTTGTTGTGTGTTATTAGATCTTGCCTGAAAATGACCTTCAATCCATAGTGGTAAGAAGATAATTAAATCATAAATATTAACTAAACTTTTACCTGTATAGCGGCTTAGATTACCCAAAAGCCTTACTGTAACTGCAATAATACGCAAGATAAATGCAACCGCAACACCAATAACAGTACGGCTAGAATTAATAAATGATTCTAGTGGGATTGCAATAAATGCCAGTGCAAATGGTAGTATAAATCCCATGCCCATTTGAGCAGCAGTTGTAATCCATCTACCAGATTCATCGGTAACAGCCTCAACCGCTGTTCCTCCTAATAGCCCTGCAACTAAAGCTGCATCATCGGCAGAAAGTAGTTCACGCATATATGCTAGCCCTGCTTCAACACTTGCTAGTAGGAATAAGAAACCAAATGAAACAATTATCATACGAACACGAATCTTGTCATCAAGCGCACCAATAACCGGGAAGAGCCTAGTAATTCTCATAGATTCCATAAGGAATAATCCCATTGAAATTTCAACCAAAATAATTACCAAAGCAGCTATATCAGCAACTCTAAAGCCCATCATATAAACCGAACCACCAACCATTTCTTGCATAGGTCTAGCAATCAGGTTAAAGTTTATAAATGCACCACCAATGGCGATAGCTAGTACAAAACCAGCAATAAAAAACTGGGTCATAGATGAAGATGAAAGCATCTGTTCTGCTTTGTCCGTTTTGGCATTGATATCAAAATAGCTATCCATATGCTTATCAACTTCTGCAGATCTTTCTAATAAAACCTGTACATTTTTATCTAATACATTAACGGATCTATTGACATGGCGTAAATTTGGTATCATTTTAGTTAGGTGTACATGACGCTTTGCTGAACTCTTTCTATAGGCATCAAGAGCTTTTTCTTGCCCTTTAACTAGAGCATTTTTAATGCTTTTTAAGATTTCAACCACCATAGAATCTTCAGATGGTGGAATTGCAACAATAGGTTCTATTGCTTTTGCCCAGCCAGGAGGTGCAGGAGGTATCTCTGTGCTTTTTTTATAGTCTTCATCTATCTTTACAATACTATCTGTTATTTCTCTTTGCAAAGATGGAAAACGAGCTAAATCTTGTTTAATAAACATATCAATTCGCTCAAACTCTCTTTCAATAATTCTGCCAGAAGCATCACGACCAGAGACTAAGAGAACTTCTTTATTTCGTTCTTTTAACTTCTTTTCTGCGATTAAGATAGATGATGATAATAATCTTAACGCATGGAAAATTGTTTTAGAGGTTGATAGGATAGTCTTGTGAGCTGAAGTTCTTGCTACATATAAAAGTGTGATCACAATTATTGCCCATAACAGAACTGATAGTCCTTCAGAGAATGGCACTATCAGCATAAAATTTGGTAGTTGCATTTAATATTCCTTTATTTGTTTTCTTAAAATTACTAAGGCTCTTGATTATAGAGTATATTTTTTTACTATGCAAAGTAATACCCGAATCCACCGATAGGAATTTGGCATATAGCGTCAGCTCTTTTGCTCTATGACTTTACAAAAAATACCCGTCGAACCTATGAGTGCGACTAAGATTTTTTGCAAAGCCCTAGAACAAAAGGGATAACACTCTATATCCAAATCCTATCGGTGGATTCGGGTAATAAAGTTAACTATTATTAACCTTAAATTTACTAAAAAATATTACTTTTTAACTGTCAAAAAAAAAGCAATAATTGGGCCACTATTCTTCAAATTCCATTACTCTAAATAATCTATCAACATTTTGTTTATGCAGCTCTTTGTAGGTTTTAAAGTGGCTAAACTGTGTTTGGTCAATATTTAGAGCATCATTTAATTCACCACCTTCATCTAAAACTTTCAAAATTGCTGTTCTTAAATAAACCAGATAATCTTTAGTATATTTTGTGGTGGTCTGTATATCTGTAACACCCCCGTGGCCTGGAACAATAATTTTAGGCTTTAAGGCAGCAAGTTTATCCCATGTTTTAATCCATCCTTTAACATCAGTATGATTAAGGATAGGTAGCATTCTTATATTAAAGGCTATGTCTCCAGAAATAAGTATTTTTTCTTTAGGCATCCATAGCTGTACATCATCAGGACTGTGTGATGGTCCCAAGTCTAATAGCTGAATATTTTTGCCCTTTAAGTCTATCTTCAATTTATCGGTAAATTCTATATCTGGCAAAGAGATGTCGGTTTTTAAAAATTTATCTTTTAATATGCGTTTTGCACTAGCTTTAATTTGTTCTTTACTTGCCTTTAAAATCTTTGTGGAGTGCTTATTACCAATTATAGTTGCTCCCTGCTCTTTCCAGTAGCTACTACCCAATACCGCATGTGCTTGTGCATTTTCTAAGACTACAAACTTGACGGGTAATTGAGTTATTTTTTTAATTTCTGTATGCATTGCTTGGGCAAGTAAATAGCTACCACCGGCATTAAAGACTAATACGGCATCGTCGCCAACAATAAATGACAGGTTATTATTATGACCTGAATTTTGGTAATTACTTGGCTCGGCGGCACCTATTGCACTATATACATCTGTCGCAACCTTTTGTGGCAGTGAGTACAAAATGGAGTCTGGTGCCTTATCTGCAATGTTTACATCTAACTTTGCTTTTTGCCACTTAAAATAGCCATCACTATAGTTCTTAACATTACTATATCCCATATCCATCAATCTTTTTGCCACCAAAGGACTACGCAAGTTTTGCCCACAATAAACAACTATCGGTGTGTCTTTAGTGGGAAAGCTGTCTTTTATTTTAAATTCTATCCAACCACGAGGGATATTTATATTTTGGTACAGCCCAATCGTACCAAATGAATGTATTTCTGCAGGTGTTCTAATATCTATTAACAAGGTATTTGGCTGTTTTTCCATTTGTTTTTTTAATTGCTCGGTGTTTATGTTAATAATCTTTTTATTTACCTTGCCAACTATTTGTTCACCGGTTTGTAGGGCAAATGAGTTGAAAGAAATACTACTAATAGCAAACAAAAGAATAAGTTTTTGCATGGCATAACCTAAATTATTATTTTATTGGTAGTATAATTTACCTTTTAAAAAGGTCGTTGTAAACAAATGCTTTGCCAAGTAAATCCACCTAAATATAAACAGCAGCTAGCAGTAAAAGAACAAACATTTAAAAAACTTGTGCCAAGCCTTGTTCATTTATCTATATTTGAATCCCCTCCACAAAACTACCGTGCTAGAGCTGAATTTCGTATTTGGCATGAAGGTGACCAGTCAAACTATATTATGTTTGACCAAAAAACCAAACAAAAAGTAACTATTACCGCTTGCCCCATGGCAATTGCTCCAATAGATAATTTAATGCCTAAACTTATGCAAAAAATTTGCCTACAGCCAGTTTTAAGAGAAAAAATGTTTCAAATAGACTTTTTAGCTACCCTAGCTGGCGAAATGTTAGTAACCCTAATTTACCGTAAACCAATACAGGACGATAAACACTGGTTAGAGCAGGCAGAAAATTTAAAAAAAAATCTTAATATTGATGTACTTATTGGCAGAGCAAGAAAGCAAAAAATTTGTTTACCCAGAGACTTTGTTACGGAAGTTCTCCATGTCGATAATAAACAATTTCACTATCAACAAGTTGAAAACAGTTTTACCCAGCCTAATGCTGAAGTTGCTCAAAAGATGCTGCACTGGGCAAGGGAGATGTCTGCCTTAGGTAATAAAAAACTTGGTAAGGCTGATTTAATAGAGCTTTACTGTGGTAACGGTAATTTTTCTATTGCCCTAGCTGAATTTTACAATAAAGTATTAGCTACCGAAATATCTAAAACTTCTGTAGCTTCTGCTAAATATAATATGGCTAAAAATAACGTCCAAAATTTAACCCTTGTTAAAATGGCTGCAGAAGAAATTTCTCAGGCAATGCAAGGCGTAAGAGAATTTTTTAGAATGCGTGCTATTGATTTAAATAGCTACAACTTTAAAACCATTTTTGTTGACCCGCCGCGTTCAGGTTTAGATGATTTAACTCGTAAAATGGTAGTTGAGTATGAACGAATTATTTATATTTCTTGTAACCCAGAAACTCTTGCCAGAGATTTAACAACTATTGAAAAAACACATATTATTATCCAGTCTGCTTTATTTGACCAGTTTCCATACACCCATCATCTTGAAACAGGTGTGTTTTTGATAAAAAAGGATATTAATTAAATGATTTCTGCATGGATTGGTGCCTTATTTATTGGATTAAGCCTTGGTTTGTTAGGATCTGGTGGTTCTATTTTAACCGTACCTGTACTTATCTACCTTGTTGGTCAAGACCCAAAAGTAGCTATTGCTGGCTCTTTATTAATTGTTGGTATCATCAGCATTTTCTCTGCTATTCCCTATGCTAGACAAAAATCCATAGACTGGAGAACGGTATCTATCTTTGGTATTCCTGGCATGATTGGGGCAATTATTGGAGCCTGGGGTGCGAACTTTGTCAGCGATTCCATGCAAATGCTTATTTTTTCAGTCCTACTACTTTCTGCTTCTTATTTAATGTTTAGACCTATAGATTTGGAAGGAAATCATCAGCAAAGGGCAACTTATAAAATTGCTATTGATGGACTGCTGGTTGGTGCAGTTACTGGTTTAGTTGGTGTTGGAGGTGGGTTTTTAATCATCCCTGCCCTAGTATTAATCGGTGGGCTATCTATGCGGATTGCAATAGGCACAAGCCTGGTTATTATTGCGCTTAAATCTTTTGCAGGATTCCTTGGATACTTACAGGTATTACATACATTACAGTTACAAATAGATTGGCAAATTATTTTAGCCTTTTCTCTTATCGGGATTATTGGTGGTTGGATGGGCAGCAAAATTAGTAATAGAGTTAATCAACAGCTGCTGAAAAAAGTATTTGCTAGCTTTTTAATTATAATGGGTACATTTATTTTGTACCAAAATATTTAAAAACTTAGGTCTATATTAATACCAATAGAACTATTTGCACCAATTAAAGGCAGGTTTTCTGCCAAGCTTTGTTGGTTATACTGATTAAAGCTAGACTGTGTATTATATAACAAGCTTAAGCCTAATCCTGACCAATAAATATTACTATAACGAAGACCTAGCCCATATTGCAACTTAACTGAATTCAATAATTCTTCTTGAATTGATAAACCTAAATTGGTTTCTTGTTGATAGTTAATTCCTAATTGAGCAAAGGGAATAAGGTTATGTTTTTTATAAGAAACTTTTCTTCCAAAATTTGCTAGTGCAGAATAATTTTGATTACTTTTTATTTTTGTAATTAGATCAACCTGCAAAAAATTATTTTTATACTTTTCTTGCAAATTTACTGCTATCTCTAGCCAGTTACTAATTTGATATTTAGAACCTACTTCTATACCCAATAAGGACTGATGACGATATTGCGAAAAAACTAGCTTGCTTTTTTGAGCTATAGAAAAGTTAAGCTTACTATAAAAGTTATCCTGCCCAATGTTTGCTGAAAAGATTGCAGGGGAATAACTTGCAAACACGACACTAATAATTAAGAATATAGTTTTTAAATTAATCATTTAACTATTTATTTAACAGAAAGATGAATAACATTAACCTTTCATTAAATTAAATTCAATGAAAAGAGTCTTATTAAAACAGTTTATTGAGAGCTGTTGTTAAAAAGAAACAATTAGTAATGGTGTTAAAGTTCATGCAATTAAAATCTATAAATATAGGTAAAATTAAAACCTATCCTTGGGGACATGGTGTTCAGTCTGCTATAAATAAAATGGCAGTAACCAATCCTATTCATATATCCAAAACAGGTTTAGAAGGAGATGAACAAGCTGATTTAAAAAATCATGGCGAAGATGATAAGGCCATTCTAATAATTGCTACACAAAACTATAGTTTTTTTGAAATAAAACAACCTTTTGGTTTTATAGGAGAAAACCTTTCTCTTGAAGGTATTGATGATTACCAAGTGCAAATAGGTGATAGGATAAAAATAGATAAGGTAATTTTAGAAGTTACTCAACCTCGTTCTCCCTGTGCAAAATTAGGGCTTATTATGGAAAGTAAAAACTTTGTGAAAACCTATTCATCTTCTGGCAGGGTTGGTTTTTACTGTCGGGTTATTAGTGCAGGAAAAATTAGCTTAGATAGTAAAATATCTTTACAAAAAACTACGGAAAAAAGTGTTTCTATTGCCGATTTATTTTTATCACAATTAGTCTATAAAAAAGACAACATAGATAAACTAAATATAAAAACCGCCTTAGCAACCACAACCTTGTCGCAAGCTTGGAGAAAAAAACTATTAAAAATAGAAGTCTAAAAATTCCAAAAACACTTCTTAAACCTGTTGGTAGAGCAATTGCCCAATATAAAATGATTAAGGAAGGTGATAAAATAATGCTTGGCTTATCTGGTGGTAAGGATTCAATGGTTTTATTATTAATTTTAAAACACCTACAACGCCATTCTCCTGTTAAATTTGAACTAGCAGCCTGTACTATTGACCCTGAAATACCTGGTTTTGACCCATCACCACTTAAACAGTGGTTAAAAGAGTTATCAGTACCTTATTTTTATGAATCAGAAGACCTAGTTGCTTTGGCTAATGCTCACATGCAAGGTGATTCTTTTTGTAGCTTTTGTGCTAGGCATAAAAGAGGAAAGTTATATACAGTATGCCGTAGAGAGGGTTATTCTGTATTAGCTCTTGCACAACATCTTGATGATTTAAGTGAAAGTTTTATTATGTCTGCATTTAATGCAGGAGAATTAAGAACAATGAAAGCACATTACTTAAATAATGAAAAAGATATCCGTATAATACGACCTTTGGTTAGAGTTAGAGAGTTTCAAACAAGAGAATTTGTAAACACAGAGAAATTACCTGTAATAGAAGATAATTGCCCTGCATGCTATTCAAAGCCTCAACAACGCCAAAGAATGAAAGAATTACTATTAACAGAAGAAAAACAAAATAAACATCTATACGCAAATTTATGGAGGGCTATGCAGCCTTTAATAGATGATGATAATCACGATAGTAAATCAAATATAAAATAATAAATAACGAATTGTAATAATGTCCAAAAAAAATAAAGATAGACCTATTCTTGCCAAAATATTTATTGGCTTTATTAAATTTTTATCTTGGTTCTCACTAAAAAATCAACAAAAAATAGGTTCCGTAATTGGCTATTTATTTAGTCCTTTTCCTAATTACAATCGCAATGCTATTAGAGCAAATCTTTCTGTTGCATACCCCAACTTAACTGCTAATGAACTAACCAAGTTATCTAATGAAACTCTTAAAGAAAATGCTAAAAGCTTTACAGAATTAGGTGCTATTTGGGAGTGGGATGTGGATAAACAACTACCAATGATAAAAAAAGTATATGGTCAAGAACTGTTAGATGCTGCATATAGCAAAGGTAATGGCGTTATTATGTTATCTCCTCATTTTGGTAATTGGGAAATTTTAGGATTTTTCTTAAGTATTAAAGATCCTCTTACTGTTTTATACCAACCACCAGAAATTAAATCTATTGAAAATTATTTAACTAAAGTAAGGTCTAGAGTTGGCAGTAATCCTGTTCCTACAGATATTTCTGGTGTTAAATCTATGTTCAAGGTTTTAAAGCAAAACAAAATGGTAGCTATTTTACCTGACCAAGATCCAGGTAAGTCTGGGGGTATTCATGCACCTTTTTTTGGACACCCCGCTAGAACTATGACTCTTGTCTCAAAATTAGCAAACAAAACTAAAGCAGAAGTCTTATATATTGTTGGTGAAAGATTAGAGAAAGGAAAAGGCTTCGCTGTACATATATTACCAGCAGATGATGACATAGCATCAAAAGATGAATTAATCGCTGCCACAGCTCTAAATAGAGGTGTAGAAAGGTGTGTATCAATTAACCCTTCACAGTATTTGTGGAGTTATAAAAGATATCGACACCCACCAGAAGGTGTTGAAGATATTTATAAAAATAAAGTCTAATATTTTAGGCTATTCAAAGTCAAAATCATCCATCTCTACTTCAGGTGGATTACCGTTATATATTAAGTTAGTTCTATATTGTAAATAACTTTCTCGCATAAAAATATAAGGGTCAGGTTGTCTTCTCATTTCCGCAGATAAATTTACTACTTTGGTATAGTCAATAAATTTACTACCTACAAACATTAAAGCTCTACCTTTTTCATCAGTTTCAATAACATATGGATAAGTAGGGTTATAAAATGAATCAATAGAACTACCTAGTAATTCTCTAGTTGTATATGGTCCTATAAAAGGAACCATAAAAAAAGAAGATTCTTCCCATAATCCCCAAGTATATAAAGTTTGTCCCAAATCTTCTTTTTGATACTTTAATCCTGCTTCATCAGCTATATCTAATAATCCTAATAATCCAAAAGTTGAGTTAATAGTAAAACGCATAAAAGAACCTAAAGCTGTTTCTACTTCACCTTGAAGTAGAGAGTTTATAATATTTAAAGGTTCTGCTAAATTTTGAAAAAAATTACCAACTCCTTTTTTAAAAGGGTGTGGTAATTTATTGTATGTATTTGCTATAGGTTCTCCAATTAAATAATTAAATGATTCATTAAAGCTATAAACTGCACGGTTATAATTTTCAAATGGATCTTCTGAATTCATTGGTTTAATAATAGAATTTAATTCTTTATCTTCTTTAATTTGTGAAACATTAGAACAACTAGATACAAAAAATAAAAATAATACAAAAAATAATTTTTCCATTTATTATTCCTCTATTTTACTTGTACAAGGTAAGTAAATACCTTGTAATAATTTAACTACCTGTTCTAATATTTTTTTTCTTGTAAAACTATTTCTATAAACTAATACTACATTTCTAGTCGCTTCTTTTTTTTCTAGTGGAATATATTTTAAAAGGCTATTTTTTTGTTGTGTTGCTGTACAGGGTAAAATTGTAATACCATTATTTGCCGCAACTGTATATCTAATTGTTTCTAGTGAAGTACCTTCAAGAGTTCTTTGTAGGTTGTTAGTTTTATTAAAATCTAATAATTGTGGATAGATTTCTAGTATTTGCTCTCTAAAACAATGATTTGCACCTAGTAA
Source organism: uncultured Piscirickettsiaceae bacterium (assembly GCA_964565985.1). Lineage (GTDB taxonomy): Bacteria > Pseudomonadota > Gammaproteobacteria > Thiomicrospirales > Thiomicrospiraceae > Hydrogenovibrio. The sequence goes on from CAZMHA010000022.1 coordinate 9,889, forward strand.
TATTAATGTCTCATTTTGAATTTGTTTAATTGTTATTATTTTTTCATTTTTAAGTTTATGGTTTATAGGTATTGTTGCCATAAATGGTTCTTTATAGAGATCAATACTTATAACATTTTTAGTATTAAAAGGTTCTGCAACAATTATAAAATCTACTTCACCTTTATGTAGCTTATCTAATAATACATTAGTATAGTTTTCTTCTATTGATAATTTTATATTAGATAACTTTAAATTAAATTCTTCTATTAATTTCGGAAATATATAAGGACATATTGTATAGATAGCTCCTATTTTTACTTCAGTAAACTTTTGTTGTTCATCATTTGCTAATTGTTTTATTAGGTTAACTTTTAAGAATATACTTTCAGCTAAAGAAATTATTTTTTCACCTACCGAAGTTATTAATACTGTGTTTTTTTGTCTTTCAAAAATACATATATCTAATTCTTGTTCTAACTTTTTAATAGCTATACTTAAAGTAGGTTGGCTTACAAAACAATTTTTAGCAGCTTGCCCAAAGTTTTTAGTCTTTGCTAATTCAAGTAAATATTTTAATTCTGTAAGTTTCATTTTTTAAATGTATATATATATATATTTATATATTTTATTCTTCTTTTTCTTATTATTAGTGGATGTGTTTTCTGTATATAACTAATATTTAATTAATAAAAACAATAATTTAATATGTTATTAACTGTATATAAAAAGTGCTTAAATCTATTGTATTAAGCTTTATTAGTTTGTGGATAACTTAACTAATACTTAAATAAGAAGATTTTATCCCTAGTTATACACAGGTATTAACTATAGTTTAAGCTCTTCTTCTTCATAAATATTTGTTGAAAAATTTAGTTGTTCTCTTAATATTCTTTTAAGGTTTAATTTATTTTGTACGGCATCAGGTAAATCAGTGAAAAGTATGTTTTTATTTTTAATTAAAGAGTCTATTAAATCTTCAGTTATTCTAACCATGCCTATATCTATTTTATTTAGAATATCTTTAATTTTATCTTTATCGTTTTTAAAAAAAGTTTTAATATCATCAGTAAATAAAGAAGATTTTTCATAACCTTCTTTGTTTTCTAGGCATATATCAATAATATTATTTTCATTGTTTCTTTTTACATAAACCATTAATTTTCTCCTGTTTCAGAAATAACATCTCCTAATAATTCAGTTAGTCTATCATTTTCTGAATAATCTACTGGGCAATCTATAATAGTGACGGTATTATTTTTTAAAGCATATTGTAATACAGGTAAAAGTTCAGAAGTTTTATTTATTTTTATACCGGTAGCACCAAAAGATTCAGCATATTTAACAAAATCTGGATTATTAAAATCTACATTAGAAGTTCTTCCAAAATGTCGTTGTTGTTTCCATTTTATTAAACCATATTGGCTATCATTCCAAATTAAGATAACAAAAGGAGTATTACACCTTAAAGCTGTTTCAATTTCTTGAGAATTCATTAAAAAACCAGCATCACCTGTTACAGCTACAACAGCCTTATTTGGAAAGGCTAATTTTGCACCTATAGCACCAGGAACAGCTATACCCATACTAGCAAAGCCATTAGAAATAATACATGTATTAGGCAATTCACTTTTAAACAATCTAGCCATCCACATCTTATGAGCACCAACATCACTAATCGCAATATCTTCATTAGACATAGCTGTTCTTAAATCCCAAATTATTTTTTGTGGTTTTATTGGGTATTCATTACTATTAGCATGTTTATTCATTTCTGTAATCATAGCTTTTCTAATTGGAAATTCTTTTGGAAGAATATCTTTTTCAGGAAGCTGTTCTGCTAATGCGGTTAAGTTTCTACCTATGTTGCCAATTAATTCTATATTAGGCACATAACTAGCATCTACTTCTGCGGATTTAGTATCAATATGAATAATAGAATGTTCTTGGTTTGGATTCCATAAATTTGGATGGTATTCAACCATATCAAAACCAACACACAGGATTAAATCGGATTTTTTAAAACCACCATTTTCATAATCACCTTTTTGCAAACCGACAGTACCCATTGAAAGCGGATTTTTATAATGAGGAACAATACCCTTTGCCATAAAAGAATTTACTATAGGAATTTTAGTATGTTCAACAAATGCTTGTAAATTTTTAGATGCTTTTGCTCTAACTGCACCATTACCAACCAAAATAAGAGGGTTTTTAGCCTTTTTAATTAGTTCTACTGCCTCTGCTATTAATTTTGAGTCAGCAAGCGTTAAACGAGAAGTTATTGATGGTAAAGGCTTATGATTGATGGGCATAGCAGCAATGTTTTCAGGAAAATCAATAAATGAAGCACCTGGTTTTTCAGCCTGTGCTAACTTAAATGCCTTTCTTACTACTTCAGGAATAGTTTCTGGTTCTAATATCTGGATAGCATATTTGGAAATAGGCTTAAAAATACTAACTAAATCTAATACTTGGTGTGATTCTTTATGCATACGAGTAGTAGCAGCTTGTCCTGCAATAGCTACTACTGGAGAATTATCCATATTGGCATCAGCTACACCGGTTATAAGGTTTGTTGCTCCAGGGCCTAAGGTTGCTAAGCAAACGCCAGCTTTACCAGTTAAACACCCATAAACATCGGCCATAAAAGATGCACCCTGTTCATGGCGGCAAGTAATAAATTCAATTTCTGAATCCAATAAAGCATCCATTACATCTAAATTTTCTTCACCAGGAATTCCAAAGATATACTTAACCTGTTCATTTTCCAAACACTTAACAAAAAGATGAGATGCTTTCATTAATTTTCTCTGCTTTAAAAGGTAGTATTATTTATTGGTTAAAAAATTAACTAGTTCCCATAATTTTTTACGGCTAGTAGCCATGGTAACATCCGTCAAATATTTACCATTTATAACTACGGCAGGCACTCCTTCTGCCTTATAAATATCAGTTTTTGTTTTTGCCTGTTGTAGCATTTGAGCAACTTCAAAACTTCTAAATTTTTGTTCATATGATTTTTTATCAATACCCATTGTAGCTACAAAATTTGTTAAGGAATCTAAATCAAAAATTTGTTTTTTATCACCCTGTATAGCTTTGAAATAAGCAGGATGAAATTGTTTTTCAATACCTAAGGCAACGGCTGTGTAATAAACTCTAGCCATAAAAACCCAGTTTGGGCTATTTAAAACAGCAGGCATTTTAGTAAAGTTAACATCTTTAGGTTTTGTTTTTAACCATTTATGTAGGCTAGGCTCTAAATGGTAGCAATGCGCACAACCATAAAAAAACACCTCAGTAACTTGTTTTTTATATGGAGCAATATCTACCTTTTCAGTTAGTTTTTTATAATGAATTCCTTCAACAAAGCTAAAACCATCATTTGCCTGTATACTCGTTGTTACAAACAAAAAAGCTAGCAGAACAATTTTAAATTTATAAAATTTCATCTTTATAATTCTCCGTAAGAATGTAATCCTGATAAAAACATATTTACACCTAAAAAAGCAAAAGTAGTAACTAGTAGCCCTATTAATGCCCACCAAGCCATAGGTGCTCCACGCCAACCTTTTGACATACGAATATGCAGCCAAGCAGCATAGTTTAACCAAACAATTAATGCCCAGGTTTCTTTAGGATCCCACGACCAATATCCTCCCCAAGCTTCAGCCGCCCACATGGCACCTAGTACGGTGGCAATGGTAAAAAAAGCAAAGCCAAGTGAAATGGTTTTATACATTAAATCATCCATGCTTTCTAAACTAGGCATATTTTTAATAAAAGTAGAGTTTGAATTTGTAACGGCATATTTTTCAGTTAATAAATAAGCCAATCCGACCATAGCGGCAATAGAGAAGGCTCCATAACCAACAAAATTAGCAGGAACATGTATTTTCATCCAATAGCTTTTTAAAGCAGGTACTAGAGGTTGGATAACATGCGCTTGTTTATCAAAAGTGTACCAAAGTAAAAAAGCTACTGCGGCACTTACAATTAACATTACAAAACCACCTAAGGCCTTAGTTTTAGTTTTTTGTTCATAGTACAAATAAATAAGGGTAGTTAAAACTGCAAATAAAATAAATACTTCATATAGGCTACTAACAGGAATATGACCATATTCAAAATTAATAATATAAGACTCACGCCATCTTACCATCATGCCAACAAAACCAAACATTGCACCAGACCAAGTAAGAACTGTTGCAACCTTTCCTACATAAATAGATTTAGAAAATATAGCAATAAAATAGGTTAGCATTGCCAAAACAAATAAGGCACTCATCCACATAATAGCAGACTGGCTAGATACTAAAAACTTTAAGAAAAATACATTTTCATTAGCAATAATTTGGTTGCCATTGCTAGCATATTGCCAAATGGCAAAAACCGATAAGGCGGTAACTAAATAACTAAGAAGTTTTAAGCTATGCCATAGTTTGCCTATAAAAATAAGTGAAATAGCACTACCAATAAGAATGCCATTTTCGTATGCATCCATTAGGTGTCCTACCTGTTGCCAAGCAAAAATACTGGCAGATAAAACAAACAAAATCCATACTATTTCTTGAATAGAAAAATGGTTAATTCTTGTTTCATCTTCATATGTTTTATTAATTGTTGTCATATTTATTTATCTTTATTTATAGTTTGTTTTTTATTATATTTTTTATATGTTCGAACTCTTTTCTTGTTTCAGGTAAATCTCTAGTATCTTTTCCTGCGATAGTTAAGGTTTTATCCTTATCTGAATAGGCTAGCCAAATACGCTTTTGACGAACATAAAACAAAAAGAACACCCCAATTATAAGCAAAGCACTACCAAAGTACACTATATCTTTACCTGGAGATTTAGTTATTTGTAAGCCAGTTGAATCTATTTGTTTAAATGAAGTCAATTCAAAATACATAGGAGGCCCATATTTAGGTAAGGCACTTATTGCGGTTAAAGCGTCTTCAAACCACTGTTTATCAAAATCTGAAATAATTTGTTCATTATCTAAATCGACATTTTTATCCTTGTTTAATATATTTAAATATAGGGTTTGTAAAGCCAAGCTGGTTTGCCCAAGGTAATACTCTTTAACTCTTTCTTGTTCATTTTGTGGCACACTTTTTTTAATAAAAAGGTTAATTCCCTCAAAACCTTTTTGGCGGAATAGTGCTAGTAGTTGGCTTAATAGGCGAATTTGTAACTGGTAACTATCATTATCAATATCTGGTGTTTTTGGAATAGATTTTTTTAATAAATTGATAGATTTTTTCTTATTATTAATTAAAGTAAGAAAATCAAAAAACCTTTGTTTACGGGTTTTATCATCAGCAGGAATAAATAAATAACGGAAAGGCTCCGCAACAGAAGTACGCATACCTGTCATAAAGAAATAACGATCATCTTGTAATAAGGGAGCCATAAAGTTCTCATACTCCCAAGCCTTGCCCAGGTCATTGCGAACTTTAAATACAATACTTGGACCATTATTATGGGTTTTTTTACCGGTTTTCTTTCTTTCCTCGTCGGTAGTAGGGACAATGTTAAATAGTTTAAAGTCACTAAACTCCGCCTTAAAAGTTCCTAAGGGAGTTTTTAATGACTCTACGCCAGTAACATTCGTTGTTAAATCAATAGTATTTGCTTTAGGGGCAAGTAAAGGATGAATTTTTAAATGTAAAACAGAACCGCCATCGCCAAAAGAAGACTGATAGATTGCATAATTTTTATAATACAAAGGCTCATTAACACGAATAGTTTTTACAATAGGTTCTTTTAAATCAGGAGCTTCAAGAACTATATCAGATTCAAAAGACTTTGGCATACCAGTATCATAATGCTCAATTCTAAATTCTTTAACCTTAATATTAAACGGTAGTTTTTGAACTAAAAACCCACGATCATAAGGTAAAAATAACACATCAGTTTCTTGACCTTCTGCCACATTAACCGAACCACGAAACGAAAAATTATCATCACCAACCCAAGACTGAGCAGGTATTTTATTTACAGAAATAGAACGAGTTTCGGCGGTCAAATCACCAGTAAGCTCGCGAAACTTTAACAGCAGGTTACTATCAAGCAAAGCTCCCAGGCAAATAATAATAATAGAAGCATGGGTAAAAATATAACCTAATTTATTCCACCTACCCTTCATTGCCGCCAGTGTTACACCATCTTCTCGTGGTTTAATTTTAGTTTTAAACCCCCGTTTTTCTAATATATTTTGTGCAGTTTCAACATTAAATTTAGCAAGGGAAAAGGTTTCAGAATAGGGTTGTTTTTGATAAGATTTAAGAGATAAATCCTCGCTATACTTCTGCATATCGCGCACAAACCTTGGTGAATTTTTAGTTAAGCAAACCCCAGTTGAAATTAGTAAAAACACTAATACCAAGATAAACCAAGCCGCACCATAAACATTGAACAAGCCAAGGGAATCAAAAACCTGTGTCCAAAAAGGGCCAAACTTAATAATATAATCTTGAAAAGCTTGGTTTTGTTTTAAGACAGTACCTATTACAGAAGCCACGGCCAGCATAACCAATAAGGTTACTGCAAGATTCATTGAACCTAAAAAACGAATTAAGAGGGTAGATTTATTTGCCATGATAAAATTAAAAAATATATAATATTTAAAAAATAAATTATACACTTTAAAAAAACACAAACTATGCAACATCCACTTTATCAAAAAGCAGAATATTTAAAATCAGCACCAGACCTTTCCTATTGCCCTGAAGATACAGGTTTTGAAGTAGCTTTTGCTGGTCGTTCCAATGCAGGAAAGTCTAGTGCGTTAAATGTTATTACTTCGCAAAAGTCCCTAGCAAGGATTAGTAAAACACCAGGTAGAACACAAATGCTTAACTTTTTTA
>CAZMHA010000023.1:0-16537 GCA_964565985.1 uncultured Piscirickettsiaceae bacterium
CTTTTTAACCAAAAAAAAAAACCCAGACGAAAAAAACAAAAAAAACCAAAAAACCCCCCCCCCCCCCCCTATAATGGTTTTATCTGAACAGGGAAAGTATTTAAAAAAGGGCAAAACTTATCTTGTTTTAGCAAGTGATTTAAAAATGGCGGGGGCATTTCACCTGCTCAAAGAACAAAAAGACAAACATCATTTTATTGTTATTTTTCATGCCAGAGAAGCCTTTCCATTTATAGTAAAACCTTCCCAAATAATGTTCCATAAATTCCCCCATGAAGCCATTGGCTCCTGCCCACTTTTAGAAGACTGGAAACAAGTCAGTCGTCTCTGCTCAAGCCAAGGACTAGCTGGTTGCTTTGATGGTGATTTTAAAGAACTATTTAAGACATGGACACCACCAACCGACTGGGAGATATTAAACTTTGGATAATCAAAAACTTGCACAAAACTATCAACAAGTACTAACCAGAATTAAACAAACAAATTCTTCACAAAAAGTTAGCCTACTTGCCGTAAGTAAAACCAAACCTATTGCCCAAATTCAAGCCCTAGCAAAATTAGGGCAACAATCTTTTGGCGAAAACTACCTGCAAGAAGCCCTAACTAAAATAAACATAGAACCAAGTTTAGACTGGCATTTTATTGGACCAATACAGTCCAACAAAACCAAACTAATAGCAGAAAACTTTAACTGGGTACACAGTATCGACCGTTTAAAAATAGCAACTAGACTAAACAACCAACGCCCAAATAATTTACCACCACTAAATGTACTGTTAGAAGTAAATATAAGCGGCGAAAAAAGCAAAGCAGGTTTGTTAGGAAATGAAGTAATAGCAATGGCAAAGCAAATTAATATACTACCAAACTTGTGCTTACGGGGACTAATGGCAATACCAATAAAAGCTAGTAATGAACAAGAACAAAGAAAACCCTTTAAAAAAATGCACAAGCTACTTTTACAATGCCAAACAGAAATTAAAAACAATCAAATAGATACACTATCAATGGGAATGTCCGCCGATTTAGAGGCTGCAATAAAAGAAGGCGCAACCATAGTAAGAGTAGGCAGTGATATTTTTGGGGCTAGGGAAACTACCTAGAGAATTTAAACCTTAATTCCAAGAAGCGGCATTAGACTTATCCCAATGGAGCTTCCAGTCTGCCGGTACTCTTCTGTTGTCTAGCAGGCTACCTTCTTTTAAACAGGGGTAAACCTCTGATAACCTGCAAGTTTTTGTATTGCTTATTCGTCTATAAATATCATCTAGGGTTATTTCTTTTGTTTTTGTCTTTCCTGTTGAGGAGAGCATCTTTCTAAAATGATAAACTAGAGAGCTTTGAAAGTTAGATACTCTTTGTGATTTTAGTGTTACATCTATTGCGTTTGAACGAATTGGATTTTGTGTTGCTACTCCTGTTGGGCAGTTGTTGGTATTACATTGTTTGGACTGAATGCAGCCTAGAGACAGCATCATGCTTCTTGCTAGGTTAACTGTATCTGCTCCCAAAGCCATTACTCTATATACATGAAATGCAGAGAATATTTTACCCGAAGCGATTATTTTAATTTTGTCTCTTAGTCCACAGCCAATTAAACAGGTGTTTACGATATGCAAGGCTTCTCTTAATGGTGTCCCTATTGAGTTGGCAAATTCTACTGGTGCGGCCCCTGTACCTCCTTCACCCCCGTCAACAGTAATAAAATCTGGAAAAATATTGGTTTTCAACATGGCTTTGCATACGGATAAAAATTCATCTACATGCCCTATGGCAAGTTTAAACCCTACTGGTTTTCCTGATAGTTCTCTTAGTTCTTCTACAAAGTGTAGTAGCCCTATTGGTGAGTCAAATGCGGTGTGCATTGGTGGGGATACCACATCTTCACCGATTGGCACGCCTCTAATTTCTGCTACTTCTTTAGTTACTTTTTTACCGGGTAGTAGCCCACCATGGCCTGGTTTTGCTCCTTGGGATAGTTTTATTTCTATCATCTTAACTACTTCTAGGTTAGCGTTTTCTATAAACTTTTCTTTGTCAAAACGACCTTCTAAGGCGCGGCAACCAAAATATCCTGTACCAATTTGCCAAACCAAATCTCCACCATGCTCCTTATGGAAAGGACTAATCCCACCCTCGCCTGTATTATGATAAAAATTTCCTAGCTTTGCTCCTAAATTAAGTGCTCTAATTGCATTAGGGCTTAAGGATCCATAGCTCATTGCGGATATATTTGCTAGGGCTGCTGAATATGGTTGTCGGCATCTGCCTTCGCCAAATAGTACTCTTGGCTCTTCTTTACTCATTTCTTTTGGGAACATTGTATGATTTGTCCATTCGTAACCTACCCTATAAACATCAAATTGTGTACCAAAAGAACGAGTATCTCTTTCTCCCTTTGCTCTTTGGTATATTAATGAACGAAACTCTCGATTTATGGGTATTCCACTGGTGTCATCTTCTACAAAATATTGTTGAATTTCTGGTCTAATTGCTTCAAACACATACCTTAATCGCCCTATAACTGGGTATAGGCGGAGTATAGTGTGAGTTTTTTGAAAAATATCGTATGTGGCTATAATTATAATTGGGACAATTAAAGTAAACAGCCAAAGAATAGGTGTAAAGTAAAATGAGATTATAAGGGTGGTTAAAATTAATATTAAGAAAAACACAATAAATTGGTACTTGAATGTACTCATAAAACCCCTCCTAGGATATGCATAACCTGCTTTAGAGGCTTTAAAAACCCTCTATTTCAACAGACCTAGCTCTTGGAGATTTTATTACAAATGATTAGACAATAAATTTTAGCTTTAAATTTAATCGTCTAAAAGGTCTTCATTGTCTTCTTTATTTACTTCTGTAATAGCTTGGTTATTAGTGTTAATTTTTTCAAACATTTGCTGATGTAGTTCTTGCACTCTTTCTAACCAAGTTGGCTTATTACCTTGATCTGGGAATTTTGCTGCAGTAATGCTTGATACAAAATTATCTAGAATACTTTGGGCGTTCATAAATTGTTTTTCTAGCTCTTCTACTATACTTTGTAACTGTTGTAAGTATGGCGGTAGGTCTGCAATAGATGGTTCTGCTGTTTCTATGTTTTCTTGAGGTTTTGTAACCTGCTCTATATTTTCGTAAGCGGCAGCCTGTTGGTAGCTTTCTGCATAGGTTTCTGTTTGTTGTAGGTTAAGTTCTACACTTTGTAGTTGCTCAAAATCTATATCCATTTCTACAGCTTGTTTAAATGCCTGTTCTATATTGCCATTGAAAAAGTTATTGGCAAGCTCATCAACCTGTTCAAAAACAGCAAAAATTGCGGCTAGTTCGTCGTCATTAATATCGCCCTGTACAGAAAAACCAAACTGCTCTTCAAAATGCGTTGCTTCTAAGGCCTCTGTACTTTCAAAATATCTTACGCCACTTGGCGAGCTTTCTGCATACATTTCTGACTTGTATTCTTGATATTCTGCATATAATTGGCGAAAATCTACGCTAATTGTATCGCCTTCTTGAGTTTTTAATGTCAGGCTCATAGTTTCACTATAAGAGTAGCTTGCTTGATAGTTTTGCATAGCCGAAATAGATTGCAAACCTTTTTGAGAAGGTTCGAACTCTCCCTTAGTTTCTGAAGGTACATTGCTTGCTTCTTGGCGAGATTGCATAAGGTCTTTTAATGAAAAACCTATATCCTTATTACCTAGTAAATTTGCTAAACTATCCGTTGTTGGGCTAATAAAACTTGACATAACTAACTCCTCTTAGTAAGTTATATATCGACAGATAAGAGGAATACTTTAATGAACAAAACTATTGCATTTATTGGTTCAGGTAATATGGCTTTAAGTTTGATAAATGGACTTATTGCGAGTGGTTATGATAAATCTAAAATCATTGCTACAGATCCAAATAAAGAACAAAGAGATTATCTTTCCCAAACTATAGGAATTAAATGTTTAGCAAGCAATATAGAAGCGTCTATATTGTCTGATATTATTGTATTGGCAGTAAAGCCACAGGTATTAAACCTTGTGTGTAACGAGTTGCAAGCAAGTATTCAAAAAACTATGCCTTTAGTTATTTCCATTGCTGCAGGTGTTCGTTCTGTTGATATTGATAGTTGGTTAGGGGGGGGGGTATCAATTGTTAGATGTATGCCAAATACTCCGTCAATGATAAAAGCCGGTGCAACTGGTTTAGTAGCCAGTGCTCAGGTTAGTAATGAGCAAAAGTCTATCGCAGAAAATATTTTGCGTGCCGTCGGTGTTTCTGTATGGGTAGATACGGATGAGGATTTAGATTCTGTTACTGCTCTTTCTGGTTCTGGACCTGCCTACTATTTTCTATTTATGGAAGCCATGCAAGAAACTGCTCAAAAAATGGGTTTGTCAGAGTCGACAGCAAAACTATTAACTATACAAACCGCATTTGGGGCAGCTAAAATGGCATTAGAAAGCCCTTATGATTGTGCAACACTAAGAGAAAAAGTAACCTCTCCTAACGGCACAACAGAAAAAGCTATTCAGTCATTTGAAGATAATAATATAAGAAAAATAATTAATCAAGCAATGTTGGCGGCTAAAAACAGAGCAGTTTCTTTAGCTGATGAACTATCGAGTAGCTATCCGCTAGAGGATAACTAAAAACTTTAAGGAGATAGGCATGGCTAAAATTGTAATTGCAGGTTGTGGTGATTTAGGTTGCCGATTAGGTGTTTCTCTTTCCCAAAAGGGGCATGAGATACATGGTATAAGAAGAAACATAGATAAGTTGCCAGATATTATTTGCCCAATTAAAAGTGATTTGGCTGAACAATCTCCTGAAGTTCCTGACAATATAGATTACATTTATTACATTCTATCGGCTAGTTCTTTTACCGACATCTCCTATCTTCAAGCCTATGTTTTAGGCGTTAAGAACTTACTCAAAGCTATTGAAGGGCAAAATATAAAGCGTATTTTTTTCATTTCTAGTACTTCTGTTTTTGGGCAGTCTGCTGGTGAGTGGGTCGATGAAAGTAATGAGGTCAATAATAGTAGCTTCTCTTCTAAAAGATTATTAGAAGGAGAGGAACTAATTAATCAATCGCCCTTTCCTAGTACAGTTATTAGGTTTGGAGGCATTTATGGCAAGGGAAGAACCCACTTAATTGATTTGGTTTTAAATGGTAAAGCTCATTGTATGGAGGATAGTTATAGTAACCGTATTAATTCTGACGACTGTATTGGTGTGTTAGAACACCTCTTTAATATAGACAAAAACAACCAACTTGACTCGTTATACATTGCGGTTGATGATGAACCAACTTTAACTTGTAATGTTTATGAATGGCTAGCAGAACAGCTTTCTGTTAATAACATTGAGCATATTGAACCTTCTGAACATAGTCATTCTAAAAGAAGCAATAAAAGACTTTCCAACAAAAGATTAAGGGCTACTGGCTATAAGTTTAAACACCCTAGCTATAAAGAAGGATATTTAGTTTTGCTAGAAGATATGGCTGGCAGATAAAATAAGACTATTTTTTATCATCAGGTTTAATAATTTCACCTTCAATAATATCATCATTACTTGCTTTAGGATTTAGGCGATTTTGCGGTTTGGTTTCGCTCCACTCTGCCTCATAAACATTGCCTTGTTGTTTAAATTTATTACTAGAAACAAACAACCCTGCAAAAAAGCTCCTCGTAGTTGGTATTAAAAACAACAAGCCTAATGTATCACTTATAAAACCTGGCAATAGTAAAAATAACCCGCCTATAAAAATAAAAACACTTTCTAGTATTTCCTTCTCTGGTGCTTGACCACTGACTATACCTTGTTGTATTTTTTGCATAGTCATCATTCCCTGCTGACGCATGAAAGAAACGCCAAGTATTGCGGTCATAATAATTAGAAGGATAACCGATAACCCACCAATAGAACTTCCAACTTCGATTAAAACATAAAGCTCGGTTAGGGGAACTATTACGAGCAAAAAAATAAACTTAAACACACGGGCTCCTAAAGGTCTAAATACATATTGTTCTATTTATTGGTTACAAATTATACATTTTCAAGTAGACTAGCATGATATTTTAAAAAGGCAATCACATGATTTTACAGCATTTCAAAAAACTTATACTCTCCGTTATATTAATGCCCTTGTCTTCTTTGGCAATTGCAGGGGACCTGCTCGATGTTGATGATGCTTTTAAATTAAACACTCCTATTGTAAAAGACAATAAAATAGAGCTTAACTGGCAAATTGCCGATGGTTATTATCTATATAAAAAACGCATTGAAATAAAATCTGCTAATTTAGACTTAACCGATATAGAGTTTTCAAAATCCAAAATTAAAGATGACCCTGCTTTTGGCAGGTCAGAGGTTTATTTTAAGCAACTAAAAGTAATACAAAACTTTAATGCCAATGCCAATACCAGCCAGTCCATAATTCAAGTTAAATACCAGGGTTGTGAAGAAACTAAAGGTGTTTGCTACCCTCCACAAACCAGAATATTCACAATAAATACTGCCCAGAACCAACCTGCCTCATTAGGGCTAAGCTCATTAAATAAACTATTATCCCTTTCATCTGGCAATGAACTATTAGCCGCAAATGAAGCCTTTAAAATGATTGCCACTCCCAATGGCAAAGGAGAACTCTTACTAGACTTTAAAGTAGTAACAGACTATCACTTATATCGCGATAAAATTAAAGTTAAAGTATTAACTGGCGGAGCAAGTATTGGTAAGCTAGAGCTACCACCATCAGTTAAATCTAATGATGTTGTTTTTGGCGATGTAGAAGTTTACAAGCAAGATTTTCAAGTAAAAGTACCAGTAACGGGTTTAGTTGGAGCAACTACACTAGAAATAGAATACCAAGGTTGCTCAAGCACCACAGGAGTTTGTTATCCTCCAGAAAAACAACAAATTGACATAAATGAAGCTAGTCTTGGTATTTTTCCCCCCCCCCCCTCTCAACGCTTTCAGAAACCGATCAAATTACAGAAACACTAAAAAATAGCTCACTTTGGATAGTGGTAGGAACCTTCTTCCTATTTGGATTATTACTTTCTCTTACCCCTTGCGTTTTCCCAATGATACCAATTCTTTCTAGTATTATTGTTGGGCAGGGTGAAAAACTAACCACCAAAAAATCCTTCATCATGTCATTAGTTTATGTACTTGCCATGTCGGTTACTTACACCGTGGCAGGAGTTCTAGCAGGTATCTTTGGTGAAAACCTTCAGGTAATGTTCCAAAACCCTTGGATAATTGGTAGCTTCGCCGCAATATTTGTAGTGTTATCATTTTCTATGTTTGGTTTTTATGAATTACAACTACCAAACGCCTTGCAATCAAAACTTACCAATATATCTAACAACCAAAAAAGTGGCTCCTATATTGGCGTTGCTATTATGGGGTTTTTATCTGCACTAATTGTTGGGCCTTGTGTTGCCCCACCCTTAGCAGGAGCTTTAATTTACATTGGGCAAACTGGTGACGCTTTCCTTGGAGGAACTGCACTATTTGCCATGAGCATAGGAATGGGAATACCCCTTCTTATACTTGGCGTATCCGCAGGAAAACTACTACCAAAAGCTGGGGCATGGATGGATAATGTAAAAGCTATATTTGGGGTAATGCTATTAGCCATAGCTATTTGGATGGCAGAGAGAATAATACCTGCATCAATAACCCTAGCCCTTTGGTCGGCATTACTAATTGGTTCATCCGTTTATCTAGGTGCATTTAACAACACCGATAGTAAAACTGGCTGGGCAAAGTTTGCAAAATCTTTTGGGATAATACTATTTATTTACGGGTTACTAATTGCCATAGGAATGTCGGCAGGAAGTAAAGATTTATTACAACCACTAAAGGTATTACAGGGTGGAACAACACAATCAACATCACAGAATGAAGGGCTTGATTTTAAAAAAATAAAATCTTCTCAAGACCTAAAACTCGCTGTAGCAAGTAATGAGTTAGTAATGTTAGATTTTTATGCCGACTGGTGCATTAGCTGTAAAGAAATGGAAAAGTTTACCTTTAGTGATGCTAGCGTACAAAATAATTTAGCAAAAGTAACCCTGCTAAAAGCAGATGTAACCGATAACGACGACATAGATAAAGCTCTAATGAAAAGCTTAAATATAATAGGACCACCAGCTATACTGTTTTTCAAAAATGGTAAAGAGGTTAAAAGCCAACGCGTTGTCGGCTTTAAAACTGCTAAAGACTTTAATATAAACATTAAAAACAGTTTTTAAATAAAATAAAAGTTACTTTTTCTCCTAAAATTGATACTTCGCAACATTTAAGGTATTTTCATTACATTTTTTGCAAGTTATTACGCAATTTATTCTGTTTATAAGGTATAATCACGCTAAATAAATAAAAAGCAGTTAAGTATGTTAAAAATCTTAGTTATCAATGGTCCAAACCTTAATCTATTAGGCAAACGAGAGCCTGATATTTATGGTAACCAAACTCTAGATGACATAATATCTGAACTAGAAGTGCTAGCTGATGAGTATGAAATTCGTCTGCACAACTTCCAAAGCAATGCCGAGCATGAAATTGTTGAACGCATACACTCCGCCTTAGATAATACAGATTTTATTATAATTAACCCTGCCGCATTCACTCATACAAGTATTGCCATTCGTGATGCTCTAAGTGGAACACAAATCCCTTTTATCGAAGTTCATTTATCAAACATACATAAGAGAGAAGAATTTAGACAAAAATCATATTTTTCAGACATAGCTGAAGGAGTAATTGCAGGGCTAGGAACGCTCGGGTATCAATTAGCTTTAGCCGCTGCAGTAGATAAACTTAAAGACAAAATAAACTAACTAAAAAACAACAAAAACAAATATTAAAAAAAGGCAAAAGCATGGATATTCGCTCAATTCGTAAACTGATAGAAATAGTAGAACAATCAGATATAGCTGAAATAGAGATTAAAGAAGGCGAACATAATATTCGTATATCTAGAAATACTAGAGAACAAGTTATGGTTGCCGCTCCAATTGCTCATGCTGCACCTGTCGCAACAATGCCAGCAGCGTCTCCTGTTAAAGCGTCGGTACCTGAAGAAATATCTGGGCATCAAATAACTTCACCTATGGTTGGAAGTTTCTACTCAGCATCCTCTCCTGATGCAGATGCATTTGTAAAAGTAGGTGATCAAATATCTGTTGGTGATACTCTTTGTATTATTGAAGCCATGAAAATAATGAACCCTATTGAAGCTGAAGTATCTGGTACGATCAAACAAATACTTGCACAAAATGCTGACCCTGTTGAATTTGGGCAAACTTTATTCATAATCGAATAATTCTGGATAGGTAACGAGATGATTGGAAAAATATTAATTGCAAATCGTGGGGAAATCGCTCTCCGCGTATTAAGAGCCTGTAAAGAAATGGGAATAAAGACTGTAGCAGTCCATTCCGAAGCCGACTCAACTTTAAAACATGTATTGTTGGCTGATGAGTCTGTTTGTATTGGGCCTGCTCCTTCTGCTCAAAGCTATTTAAACGTGCCGGCTATTATTGCTGCCGCAGAAATAACTGATGCTGAAGCAATTCACCCTGGTTATGGGTTTTTATCTGAAAATGCTGACTTTGCCGAACGCGTTGAAGAAAGTGGCTTTATTTTCATGGGTCCAAAAGCAGAAACTATTCGTATTATGGGAGATAAGGTACAGGCAATCAAAGCTATGGTTGAATCTGGTGTTCCAACTGTACCTGGTTCTGGTGGCCCACTAGGTGAAAATGACGAAGAAAACAAGATTATAGCTAAAAAAGTTGGCTACCCTATTATTATCAAAGCTTCTGGTGGCGGTGGAGGTAGAGGTATGCGCGTAGTTCATACCGAATCAAACCTAATTAAATCTATTGCCTTAACTAAGTCAGAAGCTGGTAGCTTCTTTGGGAACCCAGAAGTTTATATGGAAAAATTCCTTGAGAATCCTCGCCATGTTGAAATTCAAATAATGGCAGATGGGCAGGGTAACGCTATCCACTTGGGTGAAAGAGATTGCTCGATGCAACGCCGTCATCAAAAAGTTGTAGAAGAAGCTCCTGCACCAGGAATAACCGAAGAACAACGCCAACGCATAGGCAAATCTTGTGTAGATGCCTGTATTAAAATTGGCTATCGTGGAGCAGGTACTTTTGAATTCTTATATGAAAATAACGAATTTTACTTCATAGAAATGAATACTCGTTTACAAGTAGAGCACTCTGTAACAGAGATGGTTACAGGCATTGATCTAGTTAAATGTCAAATTGAAATTGCCATGGGTAAACCCTTGTCAATTAAACAAGAAGATGTAAAAATAACTGGTCATGCGATTGAATGTCGTATCAATGCTGAGAATCCTTCTAAAAACTTTATCCCTTCTCCAGGGACTATCGAAAGATTACATATTGCAGGTGGTTTAGGTATTAGATGGGATTCTCATATTTACACAGGTTACCCAGTTCCTCCATACTATGACTCTATGGTTGGTAAATTAATTTGCTATGGTTCAGATCGTAAAACTGCAATCCGCCGTATGGATGTTGCTTTACAAGAGCTAATAATCAAAGGTATTGAAACCAACATAAATATGCAAAAAGAAATTATGAACGATCAAGGTTTCTGTGAAGGTCAGAAAAACATCCATTACTTAGAGCATCGTCTAGAGCATCTTGTCTAGCTCCTCTATGCCTTGGATACAAATAAATGTAATAGTAACGGAAGCACTTGCTGAACCATTAAGCGACGCTTTTATGGATGCAAATGCCGCTTCAGTTACTTTTTCAGACGCCCTTGACCAACCTATCTATGAACCAAAAATTGGCAAAACTGAAATTTGGCACAATACGAAAGTAACTGCATTATATGATGCCGAAGTAAATACCCTACCGATTATTGAACATATTACCTCCCTTGTCCCTGAACTTAATTCTACACAATTTAAAACTGAACAACTAGAAGACAAAGACTGGGTAAGAGAATGGATGATCCAGTTTCAACCTATGCTATTTGGTAAAAACTTATGGATTATCCCAAGCTGGATAGAAGAGAAGGATTTACCAAACAAAGCTAATTCCAACGCAGTAAATTTAATGCTAGACCCTGGCATGGCATTTGGGACAGGTACCCACCCTACTACCTCTCTTTGCTTAACCTGGCTCGATCAAAACCCTCCAACAAACAAAACTGTAATCGACTATGGCTGTGGTTCAGGAGTGCTTGCTCTAGCCGCTCATAAATTAGGGGCAAAGCAAGTATCTGGTACAGACATAGATCCACAAGCGATTACTGCTAGCTTAGAAAATAGCCGACGCAATAATACAAATATAGAGTTTAAACTGGTAGAGGACTTTAACCCAAGTAATCCTGTTGAACTGTTAATAGCTAACATTCTTTCAGGTCCTTTAAAGGAACTAGCTCCAGAGTTTAAAAAACTTCTACAAGAAGAAGCAACTTTAATTCTGTCAGGGTTATTAATATCACAGGCCAAAGATCTAATTAAATTTTACCAAAAGCAAGGCTTTAAGTTTATCCAACAAAGTAACCTAGATGACTGGTCGCAACTTAGTTTTAAAAAACTATAAACAATTAAGATAAGTCTGCCTATATGCTAAAACTACTAAATTTACCCCCCCCCTCCCTTGCACTTGCTCCTATGGCAGGTGTTACCGATGTCGTCTTTCGTGATATTTGTCGTGATTTGGGTGCGGACTATGCAGTTTCGGAAATGGTGGCATCTAAAAAGGAACTTTGGCAATCTGTCAAATCATCTTCTCGACACGCCTCTGCTGAAGAAAACTCTCCTAAAATTGTACAGCTGCTAGGAACAAATGCTGATGAACTCTCTGCGGCGGCTATTTGGCAAGAATCAAAGGGAGCAGATATTATTGATTTAAATATGGGTTGCCCTGCCAAAAAAGTATGTGATGTTGCTGCTGGATCTGCTTTAATGGCAAACCCTAAATTAGTTGAAGAGATTTTTTTAAGCCTCGTTAACTCGGTACAAATACCTGTTACCGTAAAAATAAGAACGGGTAGTGATATTAACAATATAAATGCCTTACAAATCGCCAAGCTAGCAGAAAAGTCTGGGTTACAATCTATTACAATTCATGGCAGAACTAGAGCCGATAAATTTAATGGCAAGGCTGAATACGACACAATAAAGCAAGTAAAACAAACTGTTATACTGCCAGTTATTGCAAATGGTGATATTTGCTCACCACAGCAAGCTGAATTTGTATTAAAATACACGAATGCAGATGGCTTAATGATTGGTAGAGCAGCGCAAGGATACCCTTGGATATTTAGAGAAATTTCTTACTACCTAAAAACTGGAAAAGAGCTTAATAAACCTACTTTATCTGAATTTAAAACTACGATAAATAAACACTTATTAGAGCTATACAACTTGTATGGCGAACAATCAGGTTATCGAATTGCAAGAAAGCACCTAGGTTGGTACAGCCATTATTTACCTAAAGGTGAAGAGCTTCGTAGGGAGTTTAATCGGTTAGAAAGTTCACAAAAACAAATGGATTTAATTGGTCAATACTTTGAACAACACAAATAATAAATTAAGCAGTAATGTAACCTCTACCCTTGAAGATTATTTTTCTATGCTTGGTGAAGAAATCCCTACCGATGTATTTCAAATGGTTATCAGCCAAGTAGAAAAACCTATGGTCGAATTCGTACTGAATAAAACTGATTACAACCAAAGTAAAACCGCTGATATTTTAGGTATCAATCGCAACACCCTACGCAAAAAAATACAACAATATAAAATCACAAAATAACTAACTTTTGGAGTCATGATTAATGAAACCCGTTCGTCGCGCCTTAATTAGCGTATCTGATAAAGCAGGCATTTTAGAGTTTGCAGAGCAACTTGTACGCGCACATAATATCGAAATCCTTTCTACTGGAGGAACTTACAAGGTTCTTACTGATGCGGGGTTAAAAATTACCGAAGTTTCTGAATATACAAAGTTTCCTGAAATGATGGATGGCAGAGTTAAAACACTTCATCCAAAAATTCACGGAGGGCTATTAGGTCGCCGTGGACAAGATGATGCCATAATGAAAGAACATGGTATTGACCCAATAGACATGGTAGTAGTTAATCTATACCCTTTTGAGGCAACAGTAGCAAAAAAAGACTGCTCTTTAGAAGATGCTATTGAAAACATTGATATTGGAGGGCCTACTATGTTGCGTTCAGCCGCAAAAAATCATAAAGATGTAGCTGTAGTAACTAACCCTGATGATTATGAGAAGATCCTTAATGAACTAACAGAAAACAATGGCAATTTATCCCATGAAACTCGCTTTGATTTAGCGATTAAAACCTTTGAACAAACTGCCCGTTATGACGGCATGATAGCAAACTATTTTGGCGCCATGTTTTCTGATGAAAGTGGTTTTCCTAGAACTTTTAATAGCCAGTTTAAGATAAAACAAAATATGCGCTATGGTGAAAACCCACACCAAAATGCAGCTTTTTATACTGAAAAAACTTCTACTGAAAGCTCTATATCAACTGCCAATCAACTACAGGGCAAAGCTTTATCTTTTAATAATATAGCGGATACTGATGCGGCATTAGAACTAGTTAAAACTTTTGATGAAACCGCCTGTGTAATTGTAAAACACGCTAACCCTTGCGGTGTTGCAATTGGGTCATCTCAATTGGAATCATATGATAGAGCTTTTAAAACTGACCCTACTTCTGCTTTTGGTGGCATTATAGCGTTTAACCGTGAACTTGATGCCAAAACAGCACAAGCTATAGTTGAGCGCCAATTTTGTGAAGTAATAATTGCACCGACCGTTTCTGTGGAAGCTATTAAAATAGTTGCCACTAAGAAAAACCTACGCTTACTTGCTTGTGGAAAACTAGGCAAGCAGTTGCCAGATTATGACTATAAAAAAGTAACTGGTGGATTATTAGTACAGGATCGTGACTTAGGAGTGGTTAGCGAACAAGATTTAAAAATAGTCACCGAAAAAAAACCTACTTCAAAAGAAATGGCAGATTTATTATTTGCATGGAAGGTAGCAAAGTATGTAAAGTCAAATGCCATAGTTTATGTAAAAAATGGTATGACTATTGGTGTGGGAGCAGGTCAAATGAGCCGTGTTTACTCTGCCAAAGTTGCAGGAATTAAAGCAGAAGATGAAGGTTTAGAAGTACCTGGTTCAGTAATGGCATCAGATGCCTTCTTCCCTTTTCGTGATGGTATTGATGCCGCAGCAAAAGCAGGCATTAAGGCTGTTATCCACCCTGGAGGTTCTATGCGAGATCAAGAGGTTATAGATGCTGCTAATGAACATGGTATCGCAATGGTATTCACCAGCATGCGTCATTTCAAACACTAAAACGACACAAAACTACTCTGAAAAAATTTTACAAGGAAAAAAAATGAAAGTATTAATAATTGGTAGCGGTGGTCGTGAGCACGCACTAGCTTGGAAAACTATCCAAGATGACAATGTTGAAAAAGTATTTGTAGCCCCAGGAAACACCGGCACAAACCTTGAAGAAGGTATTGAAAATATTAATATTGCCGTTGATAATTTAAGCGCTCTTGCCACCTTTGCAAAAAACAACGATATTGAAATAACTATTGTAGGCCCAGAAGTACCACTTGTTATGGGCATAGTTGACATTTTTGAAGCCGAAGGTTTAAAGTGTTTTGGACCAAATAAAGTTGCCGCACAGTTAGAAGGTTCGAAAGCTTTTTCTAAAGACTTCTTAGCTAAACACAATATCCCAACTGCTGACTATCAAGTATTTACTGAAATTACTCCCGCAAATGAATACATAGCAAAAATGGGAACTCCTATTGTTATAAAAGCTGATGGACTTGCTGCTGGAAAAGGGGTAATAATTGCACAAACAGAACAACAAGCAATTGATGCTGTACAAGATATGCTATCTGGAAATAAATTCGGTGACGCTGGTTCTAGGGTAGTTATTGAAGAGTTTTTAACCGGTGAAGAAGCTAGCTTTATCGTTATTTCCGATGGTAAAAATATTTTACCAATGGTTACTTCTCAAGATCACAAAGCTCGTAACGATGGTGATACGGGGCCTAATACAGGAGGAATGGGCGCTTACTCTCCTGCTCCAGTAGTTACAAGAGAAATTCATAATAAAATCCTTGATGAGGTTATTAGACCAACCATAGAAGGAATGGCAAAAGACGGTAATCCTTTTACTGGTTTTTTATATGCTGGAATTATGATTTCTGAAGATAACAAACCAAAAGTACTAGAGTTTAATGTCCGTTTTGGTGACCCTGAAACCCAACCTATAATGATGAGATTACAAGATAATCTTGCTGATTTATGTATAGCTGCCGTAGATAAAAAACTAGATAAGTCTACTATACAATGGGATTCTAGAGCTGCATTAGGAGTAGTTTTGGCGGCAGGAGGATACCCAGACAGCTATCAAAAAGGTGATGTAATTCATGGTATTGAAGATGCAAACAATTCAACTACAAAAGTATTTCATGCAGGAACAAGCCTAAATAAAGCAGGAGAAGTAGTAACTGCAGGAGGCAGAGTTCTTTGCGTGACCTCTTTAGGAGATAGCATAACTCAAACTCAAACTAGAGCCTATGAAGCCGTTGCTAAAATTAACTGGAAAAATATGTATAATAGAGTAGATATTGGTCATAAAGCAGTTACTAGAGAGCAGCTACTATAGAAAACTGGATAATTAAAGGGAATATTAAAATGTCAGAACTAGAAACAATACACAACTACTACGAACGAAAAGTTATTGAAGAAATTCACTCTCAATATGGTTCTAGTAACTTAATTGATACGCAACTTGCTGATTTAGCTTGCATTGCTTTAAATAAAATACCCCCAAGATATATTAGAAATGATATAGACATGTCTTTTTATATGACTCCTCAAGAGTATGATAAAATGCAAGATAAAGTATCATCGTCTGTTAAAGAGGCTTACAACATAATTAAGTCCTCAGATAAACTATATAAATAAATCTTGCCTCAAAAGACCTCTATACTTGCTAGAAATGCTACCTTAAGGCAGATACAAGTATTTGAAACTATTGCACGACTAGGCAGCTTTTCTAGGGCTGCTGAATTATTACACCTTACTCAGCCTACAGTTTCAATGCAGGTTAAAAAGTTATCTGAAACACTAAACACCCCTCTTTTTGAAACTATTGGTCGTAAGCCACACCTAACAGAAGCTGGTAAAGAACTTTATGAGCCTGCAAAAATAATACTAAACCAATTATTAATAACAGAAGAAAAAATCAACAATCTAAAAGGTTTTTCTGGCGGTAGCGTAAATTTAACAGTTATTTCAACTGCACAATATTTTGTTCCCAAAGTTATTCATGATTTTACTCAAAAATATCCAGATATAGATGTAACTTTACGAGTAGGTAACAAAGAAAACTTATTGGCTAGAATTGCAATTGGCATGATTAGAAAACGAGCTAGGGGAATTAAAGATACGGAATACT
>CAZMHA010000023.1:16547-16631 GCA_964565985.1 uncultured Piscirickettsiaceae bacterium
GAATTGGTGTTTAATGGCTGATAATTCTGAAATGCATTATTTAAAGAAGTTTGCGAAATCTTTGAGGAGGCACTGCGTTGGTAT
>CAZMHA010000024.1:0-16621 GCA_964565985.1 uncultured Piscirickettsiaceae bacterium
TATTCCATTAGACCTTAATTTTTTCCCCCCCCCCCCCGCAAAACTGAGAAATAATATAACAATTAACAAATTAATGACAAATTAATGATTAACAGCAATCTATCAATATCGGGTAAAATACTCTATACATAATAATAAAAACATAACAATTAATAAATACATAACGACTACTATACGAGACCTTTGCAAAGGTCTATATACACTAGCTTTTAAGAGGTTTAAATGAGCTTATATTTAGAATACATGGACGAGATAAAGACCCGTAAGAAGGATCTAGGCTTACATCCAAAGCCAATTGATAGTGCCGAGTTGCTCGCAGAAATTATTGACCAAATTAAAGATACAAAAAATAAATACCGCAAGGATTCTTTAAACTTTTTTATCTATAACACTCTACCAGGTACAACAAGTGCGGCAGGTGAAAAGGCTAATTTTTTAAAAGAGATAATTTTGGGTAAAGCAGTTATTGAAGAGATTTCTGCAGAGTTTGCTTTTGAATTGTTATCTCATATGAAAGGAGGGCCTTCAGTTAAGGTTTTACTTGATTTATCTTTATCTGACGATAACAATGTAGCCAAACCAGCAGCAGAAGTTTTAAAAACTCAAGTACTTCTATACGAAGCAGACACTGAACAGCTTGAAACGGCTTATAAAAATGGCAATAAAATTGCTACTGATATTCTAGAAAGCTATGCCAGAGCCGATTTTTTTACGAAACTACCAGAAATAGATAAAATAATTGAGGTAGTAACCTACATAGCTGCGGAAGGTGATATTTCTACGGATTTACTTTCTCCAGGCAATCAGGCTCACTCTCGTGCAGATCGTGAACTACACGGAAAGTGTATGATATCCCCTGAAGCTCAAGCCAAAATACAGGATTTACAAAAACAACACCCTGACAAAAAAGTAATGCTAATTGCTGAAAAAGGCACCATGGGTGTTGGTTCCTCTCGTATGTCTGGGGTTAACAATGTTGCCTTGTGGGCTGGTAAGCAAGCTAGTGCGTATATACCATTCGTAAATATTGCCCCAGTTGTTGCTGGTACTAACGGTATATCGCCCATATTTTTAACTACTGTTGATGTAACTGGTGGAATAGGTATTAACCTAAAAAACTGGATAAAAAAGCTGGATGCAAACGGAAAGACCATGCTTAATGACAATGGTGACGCTATTCTTGAGCAAACCTATTCTGTAAAAACTGGCACGGTACTTAGCATTAATACCAAAGAGAAAAAACTGTACAAAGGTAATAAAGAGTTGGTTGATATTTCCTCCGCGTTTACTCCTCAAAAAGTAGAATTTATGAAAGCTGGTGGCTCTTACTCTATTGTATTTGGCAAAAAATTACAGGCTTTTGCCTCAAAGGCTCTTGGAGTAGAAGCACCGCTTGTATTTGCACCTGCTAAAGAAATATCTAATAAAGGTCAAGGACTGACAGCGGTTGAAAAAATATTCAACAAGAATGCAGTTGGGGTTGTTTCCAAAGAACCACTACTAGCAGGCTCTGATGTACTAATAAAAGTAAACATAGTCGGCTCACAGGATACGACTGGTTTAATGACCTCTCAAGAACTTGAGTCTATGGCGGCAACCGTTATTTCTCCAAGTGTTGATGCTGCCTATCAATCAGGGTGTCATACAGCTTCTGTTTGGGATGGTAAAGCACAGGAAAACATTCCTAAGTTAATGAAATTCATGAACAACTTTGGTTTAATTACCGCCAGAGATCCTAAAGATTCCTATCATGCTATGACTGATGTAATTCATAAAGTTTTAAATGACATTACGGTAAATGAATGGGCGATTATAATTGGTGGCGACTCTCATACAAGAATGTCCAAAGGCGTAGCGTTTGGTGCTGACTCTGGAACAGTTGCACTTGCACTTGCTACAGGTGAGGCCTCTATGCCAATACCTGAATCTGTTAAAGTAACATTTAAAGGCAAAATGAAAGGCTATATGGATTTTCGTGATGTGGTGCATGCTACTCAATCACAAATGCTTAAACAATTTGGTAAAAATGTGTTCCAAGGAAGGGTTATTGAAGTGCATATTGGTACCCTACTTGCCGATCAGGCTTTCACTTTCACCGATTGGACGGCGGAAATGAAAGCAAAAGCGTCTATCAACATATCTCAAGATGATAAGCTAATAGAATCTCTAGAAATAGCAAAGAGCAGAATTAAGGTCATGATTGATAAAGGCATGGAAAATCATGCCCTCGTTCTTCAAGGACTTATAGATATATCAAATAAGAGAATTCATGGAATTAAGTCGGGCGAAAACCCTGCACTAAGACCAGATAATAACGCAAAATATTTTGCTGAAGTAGTTGTAGACTTAGAGCAGATTAACGAACCGATGATTGCCGATCCTGATGTAAACAATGAAGACATTTCTAAACGCTATACCCATGATGTTATTAGACCTCTTTCTTACTACAAGGGTAACAAAATAGTTGATCTTGGTTTTGTTGGATCATGCATGGTTCACAAAGGTGATCTAAAAATAATCGCCCAAATGTTTAAAAACCTAGAGGCTAAAAATGGCAGTATCGAGTTTAATGCTCCACTGGTCGTTGCAGTTCCTACCTATAACATTATTGATGAATTAAAAGCCGAAGGGGATTGGGAGTTTTTACAAAAATATTCTGGCTTTGAATTTAATGATAATGCACCCAAAGGCGATGCAAGAACAGAATACGAAAACATAATGTATCTTGAACGCCCAGGTTGTAATTTATGCATGGGTAATCAAGAAAAAGCTGAAAAAGGTGATACTGTTTTAGCAACCTCTACACGCCTTTTCCAAGGGCGAGTTGTAGAAGACACTGTGCATAAAAAAGGTGAGTCACTGCTTGCATCCACACCAGTAGTTGTACTTTCCGCCATTCTTGGACGAATTCCTACTATTGATGAATATAAAAGTGCAGTAGAAGGAATTAATCTTACTGAATTTGCACCACCTATAGAAGAGCTAATCACCGCCCCAGAACCCATGACAATTATGCCAGTTGAAATTGTTGGCGGGGCATAATTTACTAAAAACAACTACCTAAAAACACTCAAAAACATCCATGTTCTGTGGATGTTTTTATATCTAGGTTTTTTAATTATCGGCTATAATACTTCTTCAATAAAAATATGATAAGGAACACAAGCAAATGCAACTTTCTGAACTTACCGCAATTTCTCCTATTGATGGTCGTTACGGCTCAAGATTAAACGACTTAAAAGAAATTTTTAGCGAATTTGGACTGATCAAAAACCGTGTAAAGGTAGAAGTTTCTTGGATAAGAATGTTAGCAAACCACCCTGGGATTCCTGAAGTTCCTAAACTAAGCTCAGGTGCAGAAAACCACCTAATAAAACTAGTTGACGAATTTACACTAGAAATGGCACAAAGAGTAAAAGACATAGAAGCCACGACCAACCACGATGTAAAAGCGGTTGAATACTTAATTAAAGAACATTTTGAAGCTAATGATGAGCTAAATGCAATTAGTGAATTCGTACATTTTGCTTGTACATCAGAAGACATCAATAACCTAGCCTACGCCCTAATGTTAAAAGATGCACGCACAGAAATAATAGTGCCAAAAATGCAAGAACTAACCGACAAAATAGCCAGCATGGCAAGCGAAATGGCAGACATACCAATGATGTCAAGAACCCACGGACAACCTGCATCACCAACCACCGCAGGGAAGGAATTTGCCAATACAGCCTACAGACTACAACGCCAAATCAAACAATTAATGAACATCCAAATAATGGGCAAAATTAATGGTGCAACCGGAAACTACAACGCCCACCTAGCCGCCTACCCAGCAATAAACTGGTACGAACTAACCGAACAATTTGTACAAAGCTTAGGGCTAGCTTGGAACCCATATACCATTCAAATAGAACCACACGACTATATTGCAGAATACTTTCATGCAATGCAACGCTACAACACCATCCTAATTGATTTTGATCGTGATATTTGGAGCTACATATCAATAGGCTTTTTCAAACAAAAAACAATTGCAGGCGAAATAGGCTCATCAACCATGCCACACAAAGTAAACCCAATCGACTTCGAAAACTCCGAAGGAAACCTAGGACTAGCCAACGCAATTTTTGACCACCTAGGACAAAAACTACCAATATCAAGATGGCAAAGAGACCTAACCGACTCAACTGTCTTGCGTAATTTAGGAGTAGGTATAGGGCACACCATGATTTCACTGGCGTCAACCATGAAAGGACTAAGCAAACTAGAAGTAAACGCACAAGCCATGGCAGATGACCTAAACAACAACTGGGAAGTACTAGCAGAAGCAATTCAAACGGTAATGCGTCGCTACGCAATAGAAAAACCCTACGAAAAGCTAAAAGAACTAACCCGTGGTAGAAGAGTAAACCAACAAATTATGCAAGAATTTGTAGACTCCCTTGACCTACCTGCAGAAGCAAAACAAAGCCTAAAAGAAATGTCCCCTGCAAGTTATATAGGAAATGCTACGCAACAAGCGGCTAATATTGAATTAGCCTTGACGATGCTAAAAGGCAGATAAGAGATAAAGTTACCCCCCCCCCGAAAAACAGGGGGGGGGGGGGGGGTAAAACTTTTTATTAGCCAGTAAATGCTTTTTCTGAATTTAGGTATTTTTGTTCTTTCTTGGTGGTTTTTCTTTCTAAAATTTGATTTCTGTGCGGAAACCTTCCGTAGGTTTTTATGATATTTTGATGGTGTTCTGCGAATGATATGTTTTCGGTAAGATTATATTGTTTAAATAGCTCAACAGATAAGTTTTGGTCGTCTAGGTTTTCGCTGTGCATTAGCGGCATTATAATAAATGCTAGTTGCTCTGCTTTTATGTTTGTTAAAAAACCTTGTTCTATTGCATATTTAGTTATTTTTATGGCTTTTCTTTCAGTTTGAAAACTTTTAGCTTTTCCTCTGTACATGTTTAAGGGCAATTGATCAAAAATAATACAAAGTGCTAGACAGCCTTCTGCGGTTTGTTGCCAATTATCTACGAGACCTTTTAATGCACTTTCCCAAAGAAACTCATATTTAGTTTTTATCTCTGCATCTATCTGTGGTGTTGAGTTAAACCAGCTTGCTTTGATTTTATCGCTATACCAGTAGTCAATCACTTCTTTAGCTGAAGTTTCTGCCAATTTTTGTTGGTAGTTTTTGCTAATGTATTGAGATTTTATTCCACCATTTTTTTAATATTGGCGCGTTTGTCTTGCTTTCTTAGCTTGGCTATAATTTTCTTTTTCCTATTCATAACGACAATACTAAGCCTAATATAGATACTTGTCAAAACATTAGTAAATAATAATTTATACTATATAAATAATATTTTAGTGAGTGAGAAAATGGAATTAAATAACTTTAATAAAGAGTCTTTTTTAAAAGAATATTGGCAGAAAAAACCTTTATTAATAAAGGGTGCTTTTGCTAATTTTAAAAGTCCTATTGAACCTGATGAATTAGCAGGTTTATCGTTGGAAGATGAGGTTGAAAGTCGCATGATTATTCAACAGTCTCCTACTGATTATATTTTAAAAACTGGGCCTTTTGATGAGGATACTTTTAAGAATTTGCCAGAGAAAAACTGGACACTTTTAATTCAGGGCATGGATAAGTTAATCCCTGATGTAGCTGATTTAATTCCTGCTTTTGCTTTTATACCTAATTGGCGTTTAGATGATGTAATGGTCAGCTATGCTTCTATTGGCGGCAATGTTGGCCCTCATTATGATAATTATGATGTGTTTTTATTACAGGCAAAGGGTAAACGAAATTGGCAGTTGTCTTCTAAAAACTGTAATCCTGGAAATTATATTGAGGGACTGGATGTTCGCCTGATGAAAAAGTTTGTTGTTGAGGATGATTATATTTGTGAAGCTGGAGATTTGCTGTATATTCCTCCTGTTTGGGGACATCATGGCACAGGATTAACCAACGATTGTGTTACTTTTTCTTTCGGTTATAGAAGTTATAAGGGGCAAGAGGTTTGGGATAGTTTTGGTGATTATTTGGCAGAAACAGGAAGCTTTCAGACTATATATAGCGATCCTGACTGGTCTGATACTAAAACTGGCGAGATTTCTGATGGTAGTTGGAAGCAGGCTCAAAAACTTCTTAAACATGCTTTAAATGATGATGAGTTGTTTAAAAAATGGTTCGGCCGTTTTGCTACTCAGTTAGATGTTGGCAGTGCAGATAAACTACCTGAGCCTCTTAACGAAGATGAACTACCAGAAATTAATGCTTTGGTAGAAAGCTTAAAGGCTTGTGCAGGTATTCAAATTGATCCTGTTTGCCGTTTTGCTTACTATGAGATTAATAATGATAATATTAGATTGTATATCAATAGTGCACAGTGGAACTGCTTAGGAGCAAGTGCTGATTTTATTAGGTTACTTTGTAATAATAAGTGGCTTAATACTGAAATGCTTAGTCCATATTTAGATCACCAAGGTAACCAGCAGTTATTAAATGATTTATGGACTTTGCAATTTTTTGAGATTGTAGACTAGTTATCTCTATTTGGTGTTTTCGTTTAGATACCCTTCTAATCTGTCGGTCATTTCTAAGGCTTGGTCTTTTACCTTGTTATAGAATACATAGGCTAAATCAGAAGTACTGTCTGACTCACTTGGTAAGTCATGGAATTTATACATTGAAATTTTAACAAGATTTCCATTAATTACTTCAGCATTTAGCATAAATTTAACTCTTAATTCACCGCCTCTCACTCTACAAGATACAACACCTGAACCTTTAACACTTTCTTCATGTGATGAATTAAATTCAATTTTGTCATTATTGTAATCACTAGAGTTCTTCATCCAGTCTTCAATTTTATTAGCTAAATTTTGTGTAGTATGCTCATAGTCAGGCATGTTGATTTCAAGCATTGCTTGTACTTTTTTATTTTCTTTTTTTATTAGCTGTTTCCCACAACCAGACATTAATAATACGGCTAATAATATGGATATTTTGTATATACTTTTTAACATGTTGCTTCTCTAATTTGTTTTGGTAGTTTGTTTTTGTAAGTTGTCTTATAATTTTAACATTTCAAAGCCTTTGGCGATTAGTCTTTCGCCTTGAGCTTCATTGGTCAGTACGGCTAAAGATGCTTTTTCTTCAATTATATATTTTTTGGCAACTTGTCTTAATTCATCTAGGCTGGTATTTAACACTCCTTTACGGTACTCCATTAAAAATGCATGATTTTTACCATGTAATTTTTGGTAAAAATCTTTTTTTGCTTCTCCAGCAGGTGAACCTGGTTTGTCCATTGAGCTTATTATATTTAATATTGCTTCTTCTACCTGTGCTTGTGTTGCAGAGTC
Organism: uncultured Piscirickettsiaceae bacterium; assembly: GCA_964565985.1. Lineage (GTDB taxonomy): Bacteria > Pseudomonadota > Gammaproteobacteria > Thiomicrospirales > Thiomicrospiraceae > Hydrogenovibrio. The sequence goes on from CAZMHA010000024.1 coordinate 7,371, forward strand.
GGATAGTATCCAGTCTAAAGCTAGGTCAAAGTCGGCAAAAGTTTCTAATAGCCTTGGGTCACGATAGGAATAAAAGGTAAATGCCCCTGATTCAGCGTTAAAGGATGCGCCTCCACCATAAGCTCCTCCCTTCTCTCTGATTGCTGAGTGTAAGAAACCATTACGCAGGCAAGCACTTAATACGGACAGTTTAGGTGCGTCTTTGTGTCCTGCACTAACCGCAGGGTAAGCTTTGGCACAAAAGTTAACTTGAGTACTCGTTACCCATGCTTGTTTTACAGCTTGGTGATTAGCTGTTAATTTAAACTTTTCTGTAGTTTCTTGGCTCATAATATCTTGCCAATTACTTTTTATTTCAGTCCTAGTTTCTGAGTAGTCATGTTCATCGGCAATTAATAAGCTTTGTTTAGATGATGACATTAATTTTAATTGAATACTTTTAAAGTTATTAGCTAGATTTTCAATAGCTTGTGGCTTATCAATGTCGTCACAAATAGACTTTATAAATTTTATTCCACTAAAGCCACTTCGTTGAAACTGCCAAGTAGCAGATGGCGAAAAGTTTTGATTGGCTGCTCGCATAGCATGCACATGCCCACTGCCAGTAATTCCTTGGTCAATAGAGCTTCTAATTTGTCCAAGCAGGTCTTTTATTCTGTCAAGTTCATCAAAACTTACTTCGGCAATAGCTTCTCTAATTAAGTTAGTTAAATCTGCTTGGTTTCTTACAAGTGACTTACCTGAAATAATGTAGTGACTATGTATTTCATCAAGATTATGTATATTAGTACTAATGCTAGATTTAGCACCAATACCACCAGTTTTTGCGGCATGTAATGCTTGAGTAGTGAAATAATTTCTTCCTGCAGAACCTAGCTCTGTTAAACACGAATTGAATAGTGGTAGTAGCTGTTTTTCTTCATCGGTTAAATTAGGTAAATCAATAATTAACTGTTGATAAACTAAGCCATTAGTGCCTGTTTTATAACCAGTATTAGGAATGGTATTACTTGGTTTTTGGGTTCTTATTTCATTTGGAACATCATCTTTAGTTACTTCAGGCAGGATAGATGGGTCATCATCTTCATCTTGTCGTGCTTTTAGAGCTAAGGATTGTTCAATAATTTTCTGTTTTTCTTCCGCGGTTAAATTAGATTTTATTTTGGCAAGTTTTTCTTTTTCTGCCAGCTCTTGTTGTTCCGCTAATTTATTATCTGGGGACATCGTCAAGGTAACTCTATGCGGATTATCTAGTAATAAACTTTGTATTAAGTTGGGAATAAACTCGGCTTGTTTTACTTCTTCTGCCAACTGTTTTAATGCTTTATCTGTGTCTAACAACGAAATAGGGTCGCCATCATGCATAGCTCCTGCTAGAGATTGCAAAATAAGCGATAAACCATAGGGGTAGGAATCACCTGTTATTTCTCTTTGCGATAGTTCTAGCTGATGCAACATTGCTTCAACTTCTGCTAAGCTAACCCCTTCTTTTACTATGCGTTCTAGTTCATTTAAAATAAGTTCTTCAACCTTTTCAATACTTTCTGCATTTGTTCCCTGTACTCCTGCTGCAAATACCATCTCTTTATTAGAGTCTTCCAGTCCGCATAAAGGCGATGGTGCCTTAGCAAAATTTGCATTTTCTAAAGCTCTACGCAAAGGTGATGCACTATTATCTAGTAATACTGCAGACAATAGATGTCCTTTTAGTACATCAAATGTGTTTTTATTTTCACCAAGTAGCCAGCCTATTACTATATGAGTTTTATCGGTTAAATCTTCTTCATTTAAGGCATAGCTATTTTTTACTTTTTTTGGTGCTGTTAATCTAGTTTCTTTAGCAACCTTTACGACAGACTCTTTACTTTTAAACCTGTCTAAACCTAGTTCTACAAATTTTGTTTGGTGTTCTAGTGCAGAAATATCTCCATAGGTCATAAATACAGCATTTGATGGGTGATAGTGCTTTTTATGAAATGCTACTAGCTCTTCATGGCTTAAATCAGGAATATCTACAGGCTCACCGCCGCTATTGTAATGGTAGGTTGAAGTTGGGTAAACCGCCTCAGTAAAAGATTGCCACAGGGTTGAAACGGGTGAACTCATAGCTCCTTTCATTTCATTAAAAACTACACCCTTATAGATTAAATCTGACTCAGCATTATCCATTTCTGCAAATTCAAACCTATGCCCTTCTTGAGCAAAGTCTAAGGCTTCAATATTAGGGAAAAATACTGCGTCCATATATACTTGAAGTAAGTTTTGGAAGTCTTTTCTATTTTCTGAAGCAAATGGATATGCCGTCCAATCACTAGAAGTAAAAGCATTCATAAAGGTGTTTAGTGAACGCCTAATCATCATAAAAAAAGGGTCACGAACTAGATATTTTTCACTACCACACAAAACAGTATGCTCCAAAATATGTGCAACTCCTGTTGAATCCATCGGCACAGTCCTTAAAGCAACCATAAATACATTTTGAGCATCATCGGCAGATAAATGGTAATGCTCCGCACCTGTAACCTTATGCTTAAAATGCTGTACTGTAATTTTTAAGGTATCTATTTTTTGTGAACGAATAAATTCAAACGATGGGTGAAATTTTACTTTTTCAGTCATGACTTCTCTTTTTTTTTAAAAACAAAAAACGGTCGCTAAAGAAGAATTTAAAGACCGCTAAACATATATTTAAATAACTAATTATTAATCTACTTCTTTAATTGATAACTTAACTCGACCCTGCTTGTCAATATCAATTAATTTAACTTGTATTTCTTCACCCTCTGTTAAGTATTCACTGACATTTTCTACGCGTTCTTGAGCTATTTGCGAAACATGAACAAGGCCTTCTTTACCAGGCATATAGGCAACAAATGCACCAAAGTCAACAATCTTTTTAACTACCGCATCATAGGTTTTACCAATTTCTGGTTCAGCAGTAATTTCTGCAATTCTTGCTTTAGCTATTTCTGCAGATTCCTTATCTTTTGCTGCAATTTTAACATTGCCTTCATCATCTATTTCAATCACACAACCAGTTTCTTCAGTTAAAGCACGAATATTTGAGCCACCTTTACCAATAATTTCACGCACTTTTTCTGGTTTTACTTTTACCATAAAGAATTTTGGTGCATTGCCAGCAACTTCTTCATTAGAACAAGTAATAGCTTTTGCCATAGCATCAAGAATAGTTAACCTACCTTCTTTGGCTTGACCTAAAGCTATATCCATAATTTCTTCAGTAATTCCAGATATTTTAATATCCATCTGTAGTGCAGTAATTCCTTCTGCTGTTCCTGCAACCTTAAAGTCCATATCACCTAAATAATCTTCATCACCAAGAATATCAGATAAAACGGCAAATCCAGACTCTTCTTTAACCAAGCCCATTGCTATACCTGCAACAGGAGTGTTAATAGGCACTCCTGCATGCATTAACGACATGGATGTACCACAAACTGAAGCCATAGATGATGAGCCATTAGATTCTGTAATTTCAGATACTACACGAATAGTGTATGGAAACTCTTCAACCGTTGGCAGTAAGGCTGCAACACCTCTACGAGCTAGCATACCATGACCAATTTCACGACGACCAGGTGTGCCAACACGCCCACACTCGCCAACAGAGTAAGGAGGAAAGTTATAATGCAGCATAAACCTATCATGATAAGATCCTGCTAGATCATCAACAATTTTAGAGTCTCTTTCTGTTCCTAGAGTAGTTACGACAATTGCTTGTGTTTCTCCACGAGTAAATAGTGCTGAACCATGTGCTTTATTTAATATTCCTACCTTACATTGAATATCTCGAACTGTACTTGCATCTCGTCCATCTATTCTTGGCTCACCCGCAATAATTCTACCCCTAACTACTTCTTTTTGTAATTTACTAAATATTTTTTCAAGGTCTGATTTAGTAACATCACTATTTTCCGCTATTAACTCTGTGGTTACCTTATCTTTTGCTGCATCAAGTGCTTCATACCTTGCCATTTTGTCTGCAACACTATAAGCGGATTCTACATCTGCTTTTACAAGTCCAAAAACCTGTTCTTTTAAAGGTACATTTTCAGCTTCAGCTTGCCAGTCCCAAGTTGGCTTACCTGCTTCAGCTTGAAATTCTTTAATCGCTTCTATTGCCACCTGCATTTGTTGATGCCCAAACATTACTGCACCTAACATAATTTTTTCAGATAGCTCTGCAGCTTCAGACTCGACCATAAGTACCGCATCAGTAGTTCCTGCAACACTTAACTCTAAATCTGAAGCTTCTAGTTCATAATCAGATGGGTTAAGGATATACTCTTCCTTATCTGAATAACCAACTATTGCTGCTCCAATTGGCCCATCAAAAGGAATTCCTGAAATAGCGAGTGCAGCAGAAGTTCCTAACATTGCAGGAACTTCTGTGCCTACATTTTCATCTAAAGAAATAACCGTTGCAATAACTTGCACTTCATTCATAAAGCCTTTGGGGAATAGTGGACGAATTGGTCGATCTATTAGCCTAGAAGTAAGGGTTTCTTTTTCTGAAGGTCTAGCTTCTCTTTTTAAGAATCCTCCTGGAATTTTACCTGCGGCATAGGCTTTTTCTTGATACTGCACCATTAATGGAAAAAAGTCTTGTCCTTCTTTAGATGATTTAGTGGCAACTACCGTGACTAAAAGTTGAGTTTCACCCATAGAAATCATTACTGCACCATCTGCTTGACGGGCTATTTCTCCAGTTTCTAAGGTTACTTGATGTTTTCCGTACTGGAAGGATTTTGTTACTTTTGACATGGCTTATTCCCTTTCTTGTGACCTGCTATAAATTATCAAGACATTATCACAGAGACTTATATATAACACAATAGGAAGATAAACATTAGGCATAAAAAAGCCCGCTTAAGCGGGCTTTTTATTCAAAAAATTACAGCTTACTTACGCAAACCTAATTTCTTAATTAATGTAAAATACCTTTCAGCTTCTTTACCGTGTAAATAATCAAGTAATTTACGACGACGACTTACTAAACGCAATAAACCAGTACGAGAATGGTTATCTTGTTTATGAGACTTAAAGTGTTCAGTTAAGTATTTAATACGATTAGTTAAAAGTGCAACTTGAACTTCAGAAGAACCAGTATCACCTTCGCCAATAGCGTATTCTGCAACGATTGCTGCTTTATCTTGTGCTGTTAACATAATGTTTACATCCTTAGTGTTCGGCTATTAAAATTAATCGTAACCCACAGCCGACTGCAGGTACGAAGTAGCGTATTATACTGAGTTTTTATATAAAATCAACGCTTTCCCGTGCCATGCATATAATTTTCTATATGAGATAGATCTTGACTAACTTCTCTAACAAGATGATCTAAACTAACAACCGCATTTTCTAATAAGTTTACTGCTATATATGGGCACTCAACCTTTAGCCTGTCATACATTGCTCTGGTTATTTCTATTAACTTAACGGGGTTTTTTCCTGCTGTCATTCTTAACTGCCTAGGAACACCATCAAAAAATGACATTTCACCAATTAAATTACCAGTTTCTTGCTTTCCTACCATAGATTCAGACTGTCCGTTTGAAGAGGTAAACGCCACCTTACCTTTATAAATAAAGTACATTGAACAACCAATTTCACCCATGTCTGTAATTATTTCATACGGTTTAAATTCTTTTTCTTGTAAATAACGCATCATGGTATCAACCTCATTCAGCGTTAAAGACTCGCAAATTGAATAGGTTTGAAAGTATTCAAACAATTCTTCTGCTGTTATATTCATCGTTACTCTCCTTTTAAACTCGTTTTGCTATAAAAGATGAAACGGGCCTTCCATCTTCTAAAAGATCAATTCTATCAATTATTATTTCAAAGCCATCATCTTTTCCAAAAGTTTTAGCAAACTCTTCTTTATTAATTATAACCTTTGCGTTTTTTGGTGATTTAAACTTTTCAACTCCCTCTGAAAACGCTTGAAAAACAACAAATCCCCCTAAAGAAACATGGTTTTTTATCCAACCAATTAAGTCTCGATTCAAGTAGCGTATGATTACAACTAGATTAAATTTTTTATTTGGAAGGCAGTCAGTATTGTTAACATCACAAGTTATCCAGTTAATATGCTGATGATTATTTTTTGCAAGTTGTTGTGCTCTACTTATAACCTGTTCTTGCTTTTCAATCGCTGTTACTTGCCAACCTAGTTGAGATAAAAACACTGCATCTCTACCGCCTCCGCAGGCTATATCAATGGCTAGCAATTTGTCCAAAGAAAATATATTCATATCAACGAACTCTATTAGTAACTTACAAGGCTTCCAGAGGTTTTTTTTTTGCTTTCCTGTAGCTAAGAACTTAGGGTTAGTTTTTAAAAAGGAAACTAACTCTTGCTCTACTTTGAATTGATTAATAACATACCCTTTCTGCTGAAAAAACTCAGTTAAAAGTGTAGCTTGGTCTAATTTACCAACGATAATATTTAAAGTTGCTGGTCTAGCAGGCAACTCATTCATTCTTTGTTCTAGTTCTATAAAAGGGATATTAGATGATAAAGCAAAGTGAAGTCTTTCAAAAGAATTCTTATCCCTTAAATCTAAAGTAGCTAAGCTATAATCTTTAAAAAGGATTTTATTAATGCTCTCTTTTAGGTTGCTTATGCTTTCTAAATGCTCCACGCACCAAAACAATCATAATACCAAAGAACAAGCCTAAAACACCTGTAACAGCTAAGGTTAAAAAAGTTTTAGGCTTTATTTTTTCCCCAATACTCGCATCTAGATCTAACTGTGCCACCATTAAGTTAGATGTGCTTTTATTAATATTAACACTTTCAACTAGTAGTAGTTTTTCTTGGTTATCTCGTAACCCAGAAATAAAAGGATCATCTGTTTTTCTATTTTCTAGAGACTTTTTTTCTGCCTCTAACGAACGGTATCCTAAATAATATAAAGGCAAAGATTCTTGATTCCTAACACCTTTAAATTTTGTTTGGCTAGTTAGTAGTGCATTTTTTATATTCAAATTTTTAGCAATTTGTGCGGCTTCTGTTAATAATACAATTCTATCAGTCTTTTTGTTTTTAGCAATTTTTCTACTTGCTTTAATTTTTTTAGTTATATTACTTACAATAATTTTTTTAGAAAGGTGTAAGTCTTCGAGTATTTCCGCCTTAGTTTTTACTATACTATTGTCAATATAAGATGATAATAGTTGCTTTATTTCTAGGTCTGTAACTGGTGCACTCATTGTTATAGAGACACTAACACTATTACTTTTTTTATTCGGAAGTTTTATGGAAAACCCCTTAACAAACTCTTCAAATGACTTTTCAAATTCCTTTCTATAATCTTTTTCTGATAGTTCTGTTATATTTGGAGAATATAGTGAAAGTAACTTTTGACTACGAAAAAACTCTAACAAGTATTTTTGTGATTTTAAGTTTTTAGAAAACATGCTAAATACACTATCTATAGAGTAATCGCTTTTACTAGTTAACCCTTCACCTCTTGTATTTAACATTTTACTTAACTGCTTAATTTCTTGAATATTAGCTTTTTCTGGGGGCAGGACATAGGCGGTTGATTGGTAAACTGGCGTGGTAAACAATAAATATAAAACTACTGCTGAAATTACGACAACCGTAGAAATTATAATGGTCATTTTTTCTGCCATTAAATTATCCCAAAGTTCAAATAGATCTATTTCATCTTCTTGTATTTCGTTATTGTTTTGCATTTTTACTCTAATTCCTTTAAAGATTAAATAGGCGCTTTGGTTTCAGTAATTGTTTTTCTGCTTGCCATTCTCCAACCCCAAAAAAGATATTATTTGGGTCATAAAATCGAACTATGTCTGTAGTTGGTTTTTCAACCGATAGTGTACCACCTTGTTGTATTTTTTTGCTATCTTCTTCATCTAAATATATCGCCTGCAAGTGTTGCAAGGGGAGATCTAATGGCAATAAATACTTTTCCGATCCTGATGACAACTCATCAAAGGTTTGCATTTTATCTGTGGTTATATCTCCTGCTTGGGTTCTGTGCAAGGCGATAAGGTGACCTATTGTATTAAGGTGCTTTGCTATATCTTCTCCTAGAGTGCGTATATAGGTTCCTTTTGAACAGTGTATTTCAAATTTTAGTACATTATTTTTAAACCAAATATACTCTAAAGAAAAAATAGTTATTTCGCGTGCAGGTCTTTCTATTTCTATGCCTTTTCTGGCATATTCATATAATGGTTTACCCTTATGCTTTAGAGCAGAGTACATCGGTGGTATTTGTGAAATATTGCCAGTAAAGGCTTTAAGGGCAGAGTTAATTTCTTGTTCAGATATATTTGGAACTGGCTGGTCTAAGATTATTTTGCCATCTTTATCACCGGTATCAGTTGCTTGTCCAAGCTTTAGAGTAGCTATATATTTTTTATTAGATGCAAGTAGTAAACCAGAAACTTTAGTGGCTTCGCCAAAACAGATGGGTAATAATCCTGTTGCAAAAGGGTCTAGTGCTCCAGTATGACCTGCTTTTTTTGCATTATAGAATCGTCTTACTTGTTGTAACACTCCATTAGAGGTTATTCCTTCAGGTTTATTAAGCAAAACAATACCATCAACTTTTTGCCATTGTTTTTTCATTAATTTTTATGTAATGCTTTAAAAATAAGCTCTTCAATATGTCCTGCATTTTCAGCAACCTTGTCGTAGAAAAACCTTAAGTCAGGGGTTATTCTTAGCTTCATGCGCCTACCGACTTCTGTTCTAAAAAAACCCTTTGCTTTTTCAAGTGCTTTTATGGCATCTTGAGCTAGTTCATCCTGCTCATTTGCACCGATAATGGTGAAATAAATAGTTGCGATGCTCAAATCTTTGGAGGTTTTTACTTCGGTAATGTTTATTTTTTCTAGGCGAGGGTCTTTTGTTTCTCTATGTAAAATTTCACTTAAAGTCTTACGAACTTCAAGTGATACCCGTTTGGTGCGACTTGCATCAGCCATTAATCAAGAGTCCTTTTAACTTCTACTCTTTCATAACACTCAATTTGGTCGCCAACTTTAACATCATTGTAGTCTTTAACACCAATTCCACACTCTGTGCTTTTTGCGACTTCATTTACATCATCTTTAAAGCGTCTAAGAGATTCTAAAGCACCTTCATAAATTACTACATTTTCACGCAATACACGAATAGGGTTGTTGCGTTTCATAGTACCTTCAGTTACCATACAACCAGCAATTAAACCAATTTTAGGTGCTTTAAA
>CAZMHA010000025.1:0-14428 GCA_964565985.1 uncultured Piscirickettsiaceae bacterium
GTGCCTCCTTAGAGCCACTAAATAACTAACTTCATTTAATGTCAGTTATTAAGTTCTTACTCAATAAACTCCCAAAAAGTATTGGGAGTTTGTTAGAATTGTTAGATTGTTAAATTTTAGATAGTGATATATTAATGAAGTTAGATTTTTTAGATTTTGAACAGCCAATTGCTGAGTTAGAAGCAAAGATTGATGAGCTAAGACACCTTAGTGGCGGTAGTATGGATTTGGTTTCAGAAATAGCGTCTTTAGAGAAGAAAAGCCAGGATTTAACCGAATCTATCTTTAATCGACTTAGCGATGTAGAAATTTCTCGTGTTGCTAGGCATCCGCAACGCCCTTATCTATTAGATTATATTGAATCTATCTTTACCGACTTTAAAGAATTACATGGCGACCGTGCTTTTGCAGATGATGCTGCAATAGTAGCTGGTTTGGCTCGTATTGATGGGCAGGCGGTAATGGTTATTGGTCAAGAAAAAGGCCGAGATACTAAGGAAAAAATATACAGAAATTTTGGTATGCCTAGCCCAGAGGGTTATCGTAAGGCTTTGCGTTTGATGAAAACAGCAGAACGATTTGGTTTGCCAATTGTTACTTTTATTGATACCCCTGGTGCTTATCCTGGTATTACGGCAGAAGAGCACAACCAGTCGGAAGCTATTGCGCGTAATCTAATTGAAATGGCAGAATTAAAAGTCCCTATAATTTGTTCTGTGATTGGTGAAGGAGGTTCTGGTGGTGCTTTAGCTATTGGTGTTGGCGATGTTACTATAATGATGCAGTACAGCACTTATTCTGTTATTTCCCCTGAAGGTTGTGCTTCTATTTTATGGAAAGATGCCGCAAATGCTGCTGATGCGGCAGAAGCTTTAGGAATTACTTCAACTAAGCTGAAAGATTTAGGCTTAATTGATGTTGTTGTTGATGAGCCTTTAGGTGGTGCGCATAGAAACACTAAACAAGCTATTTCTTTCTTGAAAACAGCTATTCTTAAGCAATTAGCAGAACTAAAAAATAAGCCGATTGATGACTTGCTTGAAGCTCGTTATCAAAGATACATGCACTACGGTAATTTTACAGATTAAATGGATGAGAATCCAGTATCACAAGCTGTAACTAAGTTTTGTGAGCAGTTACCTGCTAATTCTGAGTGGGTGATTGGGCTAAGTGGCGGGGTTGATTCCGTTGTTTTAACCTATGCTATTTATCAATATATTCTTAAACAAAAAACTACCCCAACTATTAAATTTAGTACATTCCATGTAAACCATGGTTTGCAATTACAAGCGGATGAATGGCAAGACTTTGCTAATAAGTTATCTCAATCGCTTAACTTTCCTTTTCAAGCGGTTTCTATATCAATGGATAGTAAAAATCGCCAAGGCTTAGAATCTGTTGCTAGGGATAAACGCTATCAAGCATTGTTTTCTGCCTGTAAGAGGGGGGGGGGGGTAATTACTGCTCACCACCGCCAAGACCAGCTTGAAACTATTTTGTTAAACCTATTTAGAGGCACTGGTATTAAGGGGTTGCTGGGTATGCCAGTTAAAAAGATGGTGTTAAATAAATCTATTAGCCATGTGCGTCCTTTGTTAAATGTAGCTCTTGCTGATATTTTGGCTTATGCTAAACAGCATAAGCTAACTTGGGTAGAAGATCCTTCAAATGAAAATTTAGATTTTAAACGCAACTATGTTCGTCATAAGGTTTTACCAGTAATAAACATGTTTTCTACAGCGGTAGAAAACAATATTGCTAACATGGCTAGTAATTTAGCGGATGAGTTTTCATTACTTAATGAACTAGCAGAGCAAGATTTAGCTATTTGTGAATATTCCGTCCTTTCGCTTGACCTAGCTAAGGTTGCAGGCTTAAGTTGGGCAAGACAAAAAAATATAATTCGTTTTTGGCTAGATGAAAAAGCATTGTTTAAAGTTAAGTTAACCAAAGATATTTTTAAATGGTTACAGGCTTCTTTAGCACTTACAAACCCCAATTCCCACCCAAGTAAATTAGGTAAAAATTTTGAAATTAAGGTAGAAAAACAACGCCTTTACTTTTTACCCCCCCCCCCCCCTAAATATTCTGTAAAACTAGCTGAATTTAATGCGTATAATTTAGGCTTTGATGAACAAATTATTGTTGAAAGTGTTGCTCAACAACAGGCTAGCACTAATACTTTAGTAAGAAATATTAATACTGAGGAGCTAGATAATAAGGATTTGAAAAAGTGGTTTAAACAAAATAAAATAGTTTTTTGGAATAGGTCAAGGTGGCCAGTTATTGTAAAAGGCGATAATAGTATTGAAGTTGTAGGATTTAAAAAGCAGTTTAAGGTATAATTCTTTTCCATTCTAAATGGACATTCAAAGGTCCATAATTAAATTTAACAAAGTGTATTAATGATCAAATTTATATTCGTTACAGGTGGTGTAGTATCTTCTTTAGGTAAGGGGATTGCGGCAGCATCTTTAGGTTCTTTGCTAGAAGCTAGAGGGCTAAAAGTTAGTATGTTAAAAATGGATCCATATATTAATGTTGATCCCGGCACTATGAGCCCTCTACAACATGGTGAAGTTTTTGTAACTGATGATGGTGCAGAAACAGATTTGGATTTAGGTCATTATGAACGCTTTGTGCAACGACATTTCACAAAAAACAATAGCTTTTCTGCTGGCCAGGTTTACGAACAGGTAATTCGCAAAGAGAGAAAGGGCGATTATCTTGGCGGTACGGTTCAAATTATTCCTCATATTACTGATGAAATAATCCTCAGAATAAAAGAAGCTTCTGGTGATGCTGACATAGCTTTAGTAGAAGTTGGTGGTACAGTTGGTGATATTGAATCCCTTCCTTTTTTAGAAGCAATTAGACAGCTAGGCGTAGAAGTTGGGCGAGATAATGCCCTATTTATGCACTTAACCCTGTTGCCTTATATTTCTGTAGCAGGTGAGGTAAAAACTAAACCAACCCAACACTCCGTTAAAGAATTGCGCTCAATTGGTATTCAGCCAGATATTCTTATTTGTCGTTCAGAAAGACCCTTATCAGAGCCAGAAAGAAAAAAGATTTCTTTATTTACCAATGTTGAAGAAAAGGCAGTTATTAATTCACTAGATGCTAAAACCATCTATCAAGTTCCTAGAATGCTACACGAACAGGGTTTAGATGAGATAATAACCCATCGTTTTAGAATTAATGCACCTAAGCCAAGCCTTACGGATTGGGATAAGGTGGTTAAAGACCAGCTTAGCCCAGAAAGAAGCGTGGATATTGCTATGGTTGGTAAATATGTAGATTTAACCGAAGCATATAAGTCTTTAAATGAATCTCTAGTTCATGGAGGGATTCACCAGCAGACAAAGGTGAATATCCATTACATTGACTCAGAAACTTTAGAAACAAATGGTATTGATGCCATAAAAAATATGGACGCTATTTTAGTTCCTGGCGGTTTTGGTGAGCGAGGAGTAGAAGGAAAAATTGCAGCAATTAAGTATGCCAGAGAGAATAAAATCCCTTACCTAGGTATTTGTTTAGGTATGCAAATGGCAGTTGTTGAGTATGCTAGAAATGTAGCAGGTTTAAAGGATGCACATAGTTCTGAATTAAATAAAAACACGCCCTATCCTGTTGTAGCTTTAATTACAGAATGGACAGATGAAGATGGGCAGACAATACAACGAGATGAAAATACTGACCTAGGTGGAACTATGCGTTTAGGGGCTCAAAATTGTAAGCTGGTAGCAGATAGCAAAATTAAAGAAATTTATGGAAGTGAAATTATTTGCGAAAGACATAGGCATAGATACGAAGTAAATGACGGTTTTGTTAATAAATTATCAGCAGCCGGTTTAATTTTTTCAGGGCGTTCAGAAGATGGAAGCCTAGTAGAAACTATTGAAATAGCTGATCACCCTTGGTTTATTGCCTGCCAGTTTCACCCAGAATTTACCTCTACCCCAAGAAATGGGCATCCGTTATTTAGTTCATTTATAAATGCAGCTAACGAACATAAAAAACAAGGATAAAAAATATGGAATTATGTGGTTTTAATGTTGGTATAGACCAACCGTTCTTTTTAATTGCTGGGCCTTGTGTTATTGAATCAGAACAATTAGCAATAGACACCGCAGGGCAGTTAAAAGAAATGACGGCTGAACTAGGTATTCCATTTATTTATAAGTCATCTTATGACAAGGCAAATCGTTCATCAACCAAGAGCTTTCGTGGTTTAGGTGTGGATAAGGGTTTAGCAATTTTACAAAAAGTAAAAGATGAAATTGGCGTACCAGTCTTAACCGATGTACATGAGGACAGCCCGTTAGATGAAGTTGCCTCTGTTGTTGATATTATGCAAACTCCTGCATTTTTAGTGCGTCAAACTAACTTTATTCAAAATGTTTGTAAACAAGGTATTCCTGTAAACATTAAAAAAGGTCAGTTTCAAGCACCTTGGGATATGGATCAAGTGGTTTTAAAAGCTCGTGAAGTAGGCAATGAACATATTATGGTTTGTGATCGTGGTACATCATTTGGTTACAACACTCTAGTTTCAGATATGCGTGGGCTAGCCTCAATGCGTAGCACTGGTTGTCCAGTTGTATTTGATGCAACTCATTCAGTACAACAACCAGGTGGTAATGGCACAACTTCTGGTGGACAAAGAGAAATGGTACCAGTGTTAGCCAGAGCAGCCATTGCGGTAGGTGTTGCGGGAGTATTTATGGAAACTCATCCAAACCCTGATAAGGCATTATCTGATGGACCAAATATGTGGCCAATTGATAACCTGAAACCAGTATTAGAAACTATGAAAATGCTTGATGATGTAGTTAAATCGCAAGGTTTTATAGAAAATATTTAGATATATATAAACATACAAAATTAAAGTAAAAAATTTTAAATTAAAGGAAAATATAGCATGTCGCTAATAAAAGATATTAAAGCTCGTCAAGTAATAGATTCGCGTGGAAACCCAACAGTAGAAGCAGATGTAACCCTAGAAGATGGTTCATTTGGTCGTGGTATTTCACCTTCAGGTGCATCAACTGGTTCTCGTGAAGCGATTGAACTAAGAGATGGTGACAAGTCTGTTTATGGTGGTAAAGGCGTGCTTAAAGCTATTGCCAATATTAATGGCGAAATAAAAACTGCCTTAGTTGGTAAAGATGCTACTAACCAAACAGCGATTGATAAGGTAATGATTGACCTTGATGGTACAGACAATAAAGCCCGTTTAGGTGCCAATGCATTATTAGCAGTTTCTATCGCAACAGCACAAGCCGCTGCAGATTCTAAAAACTTACCTTTATATGCTTACCTAAAAACTGATGATTACAAAATGCCAGTACCAATGATGAACATAATTAACGGTGGTGAACATGCTGATAACTCGGTAGATTTTCAAGAGTTTATGATTGTACCAGTAGGTGCCCCAACTATTGCAGAAGCAATTCGTTATGGTTCGGAAGTATTTCACGCATTGAAAAAAGTATTATCAGACAAGGGTTATAACACTGCGGTAGGTGATGAAGGTGGTTTTGCTCCTGATTTAAAATCTAACGAAGAAGCGTTAACCGTTATTATGGAAGCAATTGAAATTGCAGGCTATAAAGCAGGTAAAGATATTATGATTGCAATGGACGCTGCATCTACAGAGCTATATAAAGACGGCAAATATTACCTTGGTTCAGAAAATAAAACTCTTACTTCAAAAGGCATGGTTGATTTGCTTTCTAGCTGGGTTGATAAGTACCCAATTATTTCAATTGAAGATGGGCTTGATGAAGGCGATTGGGATGGATTTAAATACCAAACAGAAAAAGACGGACATCGTTTGCAAATTGTTGGAGATGATTTATTTGTAACCAATCCTAAAATATTGCAAGAGGGAATTGATAAAGGGATTGGTAACTCAATCCTAATAAAGATTAATCAAATTGGTACGCTAACAGAAACTTTTGCAGCTATAAAAATGGCAAAAGATGCTGGTTATACTGCTGTTATCTCGCATCGTTCAGGTGAAACAGAAGATACTGTAATTGCTGATATAGCAGTAGCAACAGGTGCCGGTCAAATTAAAACAGGCTCATTGTCACGAACTGACCGTATTGCAAAATACAACCAGTTACTGCGTATTGAAGAAGCTCTAGGTAGCGAAGCTCCTTACCCAGGAATGAGCGCTTTTTATAATCTTAAAAAGTAAGGTTTAAAAAGGTAATGAAACTAGTATTCAGTATATTAGGCTTAGTTATTTTTATCCTGTTTATTCGTTTTTTGTCCTCTGACGGGGGCATAAGCGAGTACCGGCAGCTTAGTTTAAAACTAAAAACTATTCAAAAAGAAAATGAAGAGCTTCATGCCGCAAATTCTATCTTAAAAAAAGAAGTTCAAGAACTACAATCAAACACCAAAATAATCGAAACTATTGCTAGGCAAAAACTAGGCATGATTAAAGAAGATGAAGTGTTCATTAAGGTTATTGAATTACCTGCAAAATAAACATAATCTGAGTTTTTGACATCTTATATGCAATCATTTAGTTATGAATGATATTATTGTTGTTGATACAAATATAGTTACTAAATTCTTTTTATAGTGTATGTAACTGGGTTTCTATTTATTATCTTTGGAGACCAAATTTAAAAGATGAAGCTGATAATTTTTTAATAGGTAAGTAATATGGCAACATTAACTGTTAGAATGCTCGATGAAAAGCATACTAGACTTAAGGTATTAGCAAAACATAAGCAAATAAGTATTAATAAGCTAATGGAGGAATTATCAACTATAGCATTAACAGAGTTTGATAGTGAAGTTAGGTTTAGGGCTTTAGCTTTAAGTGGTAATAAACAAAAAGGATTAGCTTTACTAGATAAGCTAGATTCTAGTTTTCAATAAATTCATTTACTTTTAAACAAAATATAAACAGCACCTGTTCCGCCGTTTTTTGGTTGTGCACTGCAAAATGCAAGAACACTTGGGTGCCCGTTTAGAATTTGGTTTACTAGGTTTTTTAAGATAGGTTTTTCGCTGTTAGAGTTGTAACCTTTACCATGAACAAGTAGCCCATATTTACACTGATGCTCTATCGCTTCTTGGATAAAGCTATATACAGAGGACTCTGCCATATCGGTAGTTTTTCCGTGTAAATCTTCTGTAATATCAATAGCAAACAAGCCCTTTTTAAGCCTGACTATATCTTTTTTTCTTACCCCTGATTGCTGATAACTTATGTTTTGATGTGCGGAAACATTGCTAGTGTATTGGTCAGAATAGTGTTTTTCTATATCTAATTTTAAAAGCTGATTAGGCTTTATTTGCTTAGGTTTTTTTGGTGGTTTTTTGGATAAGATAACCTTTGTTTTTATAGATTTTACCCCTGTTGTTTCTAAGGCAAATAAAGCTCTATCTTCTTCTGTTAGTTTGGACATTTTTAGTGTTGTTATGTTGTAGAATTAACCTATTATAAATTAAGAAATAATATAAAAATGAAAGTATTAATTTCCAATGATGATGGTTATGATGCCAAGGGCATAGTTGCACTAAAAAAGTGTTTGTTATCAATAGATTTTCAAAGTGAAATAATGTTGATTGCTCCTGATAGAAACAGAAGTGCCGCCAGTAATTCTTTAACTTTACTTGAGCCTTTACGGATTAAAAATCATGGAGAGCAAGTTTATAGCGTAAATGGTACACCAACGGACTGTGTGCATTTGGGCATTAATGGTGCGATAGATTTTAAGGCTGATTTGGTTATTTCTGGAATTAATAACGGTGCAAACCTTGGTGATGATGTACTTTATTCTGGAACAGTTGCGGCAGCGACAGAAGGGCGTTTTTTAGGTAAACCTGCGGTAGCCATTTCTTTAACTGGCGATAAGCATTATGAAACGGCAGCCTATGTTTTAATTGAGTTTTTAAAAAAATATAATCAGCTTGAACTAGATAAAAATACAATTATTAATATCAATGTACCAGACATTCCCCTAAGCGAGTTAAAGGGGATTAAACTAACCAAATTAGGTAAAAGACACTGTTCTGAACCTGTTGTAAAAGAGACTGATCCGAGGGGCGGGGTAATTTACTGGGTTGGTCCTGCTGGTACGGCAGAAGATGCATCAGTAGGTACAGATTTTTATGCAGTGGAGCATGGTTATGCTTCGGTTACGCCATTAAAAATTGATTTAACCAATTATGAAATGCATAAACAACTAGCGATGTTTTTTGATGAATAGTCTTGATATACACAGCTTAACAACTTCAAGACCAGTTTTTCCTAACCTTAGTTTTCAACAACAACAGGGGGTAGGTATGGTTTCGCAACGCACCCGTAATCGTTTAATTGAAGAGTTGATAGGTTTGGGTATTGATAGTTATGCGGTTTTGAATGCAATGAAAGTTACCCCTAGACATTTGTTTTTAGATGAAGCAATGGCAACTAGAGCTTACGAAAATACCGCTTTGCCGATAGGGTTTCAGCAAACTATTTCTCACCCGATGGTGGTAGCAAAAATGACCTCTGCCTTATTTGAGGGGGGGGGGTAAAAAAGGTGTTAGAGGTAGGAACTGGTTCTGGTTATCAAACTGCTATTTTATCTCAACTTGCTAAACAGGTGTATAGCGTGGAGCGAATTCAGCCTTTGCTAACTAAAGCCAAAATAATATTAGAAAGTTTACAAATAAATAATGTTGAGTTTCTTTTAACTGATGGGCATTGGGGCTGGTCAGAGTTTGCAGAGTATGATGGCATAATATCGGCAGCTTCACCAGCTAAAGTACCTGAAGACTTAATAAAACAATTAAAAGAGGGTGGTAAATTAGTTATGCCTATTGGTGATAAAGAACAGTTATTATACGCTTTTATTAAAACTTCTACAGGTTATAGTGAAGAATGTTTAGGTGAAGTTTTTTTTGTCCCTATGAGAGAAGGGGTGGTTGAAGAATGAAGGTTTTTAGCTATTTATATGATAAAGCATTAGGCTGGTCAAAACACAAGCATGCTCCAAAATATTTGGCGGGTATGAGTTTTGCCGAGTCTTCTTTTTTTCCTATTCCTCCTGATGTAATGTTAATGCCTATGTGTTTGGCAAAGCCAGAGCAGGCAATGAGGTTTGCCTTACTTACGACAGTATTTTCTTTGTTAGGTGGTTTGTTAGGATATTTAATAGGTTACGCCTTATTAGATGTGGTTATGCCAATTATTGACCACCTTAATTATGGAAAAAAGTACCAAGAAATTGTTGGTTTTTTTGCTGAATATGGTTTTTGGATTGTTTTTTTAGCAGGATTTAGCCCTATTCCATATAAACTGTTTACTATTGCAGCAGGGGCGTCGGGCATGGCTTTATTGCCTTTTATTATAGCGTCATTAATTGGTCGTGGAGCAAGGTTTTTCTTGGTTGCCTACTTGATGAAAGTAGGCGGTGAAAAGTTTGAACCTAAACTGCGTCAGTATATAGATACTATTGGTTATTCATTAATTGTTTTAGTGTTGTTTTATATAGCGTATAAATATGTTTAGGATAGTTACAGCAATAGTTTTTTCAATAATAATTGCAATGTTAGTTGGCTCTTGTGCTCCTGCAAAATATCGCGGTTGGTCTGATGGCGACAAGTATTTTACCAAGGGCAATTGCCACGATTTATACAGGGTAAAAAAAGGTGACTCAATCAGCATTATTGAAAAAAAATGTACAGTAAGCCAAAATACGATAATTAGACTAAATGACCTTTCCCCTCCCTATTGGTTGGAAGTAAACCAACAGCTTAGGCTGTCTTCGGCAGTAAAACCAATTTTTAGAAAAATACCGACAAATAAATTTATTTGGCCACTTAAGAACAAAAAAAACTATCAATTTATAGTGGATAGAAGTGGTAAATCTTCATTAATAATAAAAGCAAAAAAAGGCACACCAATTTATGCAGTAGCAGGTGGTGAAGTAGCGTATTCTGGAAATGGGATTAAGCAGTTTGGTAATATGGTTATAATAAAGCATCAAAATGGTTACCTTAGTTTGTATGCCCATAACTATAAAAACAGGGTTAAGGAAGGTCAAAAAGTAAAAAAGTATCAAGTAATCGCAAATATGGGATTAACTGGAAACGCCACAGAACCACAACTTTATTTTGAAGTAAGGTATAAAGGTAAAAAAGTAGATGCACAAAGAAATTTTAGATAGGTTTTAAATATTATAAGTTTATAGTTGGAGTAATTTATGACAGAAGAAATAACAAACAATCAAGATACAAACCCTCAAAAAAATGTAGCATTACTTGTTTATTTATTACAGGGGTTAGCTTTTTTTGTGGGAATTACTTATATAATTGCTGTAATTTTAAATTATATAAAGCAAGATGAAGTTAAAGGAACATGGCTAGAAAGCCATTTTAGATGGCAAATACGAACCTTCTGGTTTTCTGCGTTGTGGTTTATTGTCGGTTTACTAACGGTAATGTTATATATAGGTATGATTGTTATTTTTGCGAATATGGTTTGGGTTATTTATAGAATTATAAAAGGTTGGTTAAGATTGAATGATAATAAGGCAATGTATACTTAAATTATTCAATTATCAACGCCAATAAAACCTCTCTATCCTCGGTAGTTAGTACATTAAAGGTTCTACTTGCCGAGCCGTTATTCATTACCTCTAAGCCAATACCTTTTTTAGCACAGTAGGCAAAAAACTTTGGGTCAGGAAAAGTTTGATTTTCTCCTGTTCCTAAAATAATTACTTCTGGCTCAGTTGCTAGTAGCTCATCTAATAGTTCAAAACTTAATTCGCTTATATTTTTACACTGCCAATCAGTATAAAGATTTCGTTGAGTTAAATAACAACTAGCGTTTATTTTTCGGTCGTTAATCAGCACCTCACCAGCTTGATATTTTTTAATAGCAAGAATATTAGAGTCTCTATGTTCAGTAAATTTCATAATTTTCTTAAAAGTGCTTATTAAATTAGTATATACAGGTGATTATAGCCCATAATTCCTGTATCATTATCCAATTAATATATTAATACAAGATTAAGAGAAAATCCGTGACCGACGACTTTCAAAGAATAAAAAGATTACCCCCTTATGTGTTTAATATTGTTGGTGAATTAAAAGCAGAAGCAAGACGAAAGGGTGAAGATATTATCGACTTTGGTATGGGAAATCCTGATCAGGACACACCTAAGCACATAGTTGATAAGTTGATTGAAGTTGTTCAACGAGAAGGCACTCACCGTTATTCTGTTTCACAAGGAATTCCTAGGCTAAGAAAAGCAATTTGTAACTGGTATAAAACCAAATTTAATGTTGATTTAGATGCAGATACAGAAGCAGTTGTAACCATTGGCTCTAAAGAAGGCTTAGCTCATTTAGCAATGGCTACGGTTGATAAGGGAGATACAGTTTTAGTACCAAATCCAGCCTACCCAATTCATCCTTATGGATTTATTATTGCTGGTGCAGATGTTCGTCATGTAAAAATGACTCCAGATGTTGATTTTTTTGAAGAACTAAAAAAAGCAATCAAAGAATCCTGGCCAAAACCAAAAATGTTAGTAATGAATTTCCCTGGTAACCCAACCACCCAAACTGTTGAGTTAGATTTTTTTGAAAAAGTAATCGCCATTGCCAAAGAACATAATATTTGGGTAGTTCACGATTTAGCCTATGCCGACATTGCTTTTGACGGCTATAAAGCCCCATCTATATTACAAGTAGAAGGGGCTAAAGATATTGCGGTCGAATTTTATACCCTATCAAAAAGCTACAACATGCCTGGCTGGAGAGTAGGTTTTATGGTTGGTAATCCCTCGCTAGTAAATGCACTAAAACGCATAAAATCTTACCTAGACTACGGTACTTTCACCCCAATACAAGTTGCAGCAATTGAAGCCTTAGAAGGGCCGCAAGAATGTGTGCAAGAAATTTGTGAGATGTACAAACTAAGAAGAGATGTACTTTGTGATGGTTTAAATGCTATTGGTTGGGAAGTAATACCACCAAAAGCCACCATGTTTGTTTGGGCAAAAATACCAGAACAATATTTAGCCATGGGTTCGCTAGAATTCTCTAAAAAATTATTAGAAGATGCGAGAGTTGCTGTTTCGCCAGGTGTTGGCTTTGGTGATTATGGCGATGACCATGTTCGCTTTGGTTTAATAGAAAATGAACATAGAACAAGACAAGCACTGCGAGGAATACGCGACATGTTTAAGCAAGATGGGATATTAAAATAATGAAAAAAATAAGATTAGGTTTACTAGGTTTTGGTACAGTCGGTAGTGGCACTGTTGCAATTATCAACAATACAATTAAAGAAATTGAACGCCGTTTAGGTGGCAATACCACCATTGTTGTTGAACAGATAGCACTAAGAGATTTAAACAAAAAAAGAGCCGTTGATACTACTAATATTAATATAACTACCAATCCATTAGATGTAGTAAATAATCCAAATGTAGATGTTGTGGTAGAACTAATGGGCGGCACAACGCTAGCCAAAGAATGTTTTGAAATCGCAATTGCCAATAAAAAACACATAGTAACCGCCAACAAAGCCCTAATTGCCGAACATGGTAATGAACTATTTGCTAAAGCAGAACAAAATAAAGTAATGATTGCCTACGAAGCAGGTGTTGCTGGTGGAATACCTATAATTAAAGCCTTACGAGAAGGTTTAGCCGGCAATAAAATTAACTGGGCAGCCGGCATAATTAACGGCACAGGCAACTATATACTTACTGAAATGAAAAAACCCAATGCAGATTTTGCTACAGTGCTAAAAGTAGCACAAGACTTAGGTTATGCAGAAGCAGACCCAACTTTTGATGTAGAAGGAATTGATGCCGCACACAAGCTAGCAATTATCGCCTCCATCTCATTCGGTATAAAACTACAATTTGCTAAAGTCTATACCGAAGGCATTTCTAAAATTACCGCCGAAGATATTAAATTTGCAGAACAACTAGGTTATCAAATTAAACATTTAGGACTAGCAAGTCGTACAGATAAAGGCTACTCCTTACGAGTACACCCAACCCTTGTTCCTAACACCGCACTAATTTCAAAAGTTGATGGTGTAATGAATGCAGTAATGGTCAATGGCGATAGTGTTGGAACAACCATGTACTACGGAGCAGGAGCAGGGGCAGGGCCAACCGCCAGTGCAGTTGTTGCAGATATTATTGATATAATCCGAGCCTTAGAACAACCCCCACAAGATAGAGTAGGGGCTTTAGGATTTGGTTTAAATACACTAACCGCAGACCCAGTTATAGATATTACCAAAATTAAGTGCCACTACTACCTAAGATTTTTTGCTAAAGATAAAAAAGGTGTACTAGCCGCAATAACCAAAATGATGGCAGATAGTGGCATTAGTGTAGATAGCCTACATCAAGAACCTTGCTCAACCAATAAAAATGATGCAACCCTAGTAATGCTAACCAACCAAGTAAAAGAATCATCTTTAAATGAACTACTAGCTAAACTAAGTTCCTTCAAGGATATTGATGGAGATATTCAACGAATTCGTATTGAAAATTTAGACTAATGAATAAAGCCATAACCCTATGGATACCAGAGCTTTTAAATTCATATAGAATTGAAGAAGCCGCCGAACAAATAAAAAACACAAAACTACCCTGGTTAACTCGTTTACTAGCAAAAGCAGACGCACTAGCCATAAAACCTAAACAAAGTTTTTACCAAACTGCCAGCTACCTATTTCACCAACCAAACACCCTACCTATAGCACCAGTATTAGCCAGTGTAGAACTAAAAAATGCAGACTTAAATGAATTTTGGATAAAGCTAGATCCAGTGCAACTTATTGCCGACCGAGACTCACTAATCTTAATACCCGCACAAGACCTAGCAATTAGCCAACAAGAATCAAAGCAACTGCTAGAAGCATTTAATCAACACTTTGCCGAAGATAACCTACAACTACAATACGCCAGTAAAGACAGTTGGCTTTTAAGCATAATACAAGCAGTAGACATACAAACCACCTCCATAGAAGAACTCTCCTACAAACCACTACATGACGCATACCCCAAAGGCAACGCCGCAACATTTTGGAAAAAACTACTTAATGAAACTCAAATGTTATTCTACTCACACCCAGTAAATGAACAACGCCGCAACAACAACCAGCCAGAAATAAACAGCATCTGGGCATGGGGTGAAGGCAAACTAGATACCAATAAAATAACAGCAAGAAAACAAGCCACAATCTACTCAAACAACCCTTACCTGCAAGGCATAGCCAAACAAACCCAAGCCAAATACAATACAGAAATAGACAGCTACAAAGACTATGCAACAAAAAACAAACCCAAAAATACGCCCGAGGGGGGGGGGGGGGGAAAAAACCCGATTTAAAAAAAAAGTCAATACCGACTTCTGATGAACATTTCGCCGT